>PADI01000033.1 GCA_002702985.1 Methanobacteriota archaeon | reverse complement strand
GTTCGCTAACTGGGATACTAAACTCTATCTTAGTACTTGGATTAAAAGGATTAGGATAGTTTTGCTTTAGGCTGTACCCGTCAGCAAGCATTCCTTTATCGCTTTCATTTTCATGGGTAGACGAATAATCAGCTGCATAATGATAAACTGCATTGCCATAATAATCAGCAAGATACAGATTACCATCAGCGTCATAGGCTGCACCTCTAGGACCGTCTGTGACACCTTCGCCAGTGCCTTCCCAATCATGCCAGTTACCAGCTATATCATCTGGTCCCTCATCTAATTCATCCATTTCAAATACCCAGTTAGTACCTCCAAGTGGGCCACCCCATACAGCAGTAAGGGCACCGACTATTAATGTTTCACCATCTGGAGACAGATCAAGGGCACTTACCCATAGAGCTGTTTCTGCGAAGGTGGTATCTGGATTATCAGGGTCCTCGCACCAAGCTATGTAAGCAGAATCACCAGGTGCACCTGCAGGAACAGCAT
Organism: Methanobacteriota archaeon; assembly: GCA_002702985.1. Lineage (GTDB taxonomy): Archaea > Thermoplasmatota > Poseidoniia > Poseidoniales > Thalassarchaeaceae > MGIIb-N2. Next base: position 8,381 of record PADI01000033.1, on the reverse strand, counting down.
TACCGCTTCCTACATAATTATAACATGCAGGTATATCTGTAAAAACTCCAAATGTATCCACAACTGAATGCTGAATTGCTCCAGGTGCTGCACTATTCCAATGCGTAAAACCATGACCATTCCAGGTTGACCCTATGAGCATATCTTCACCACTAGGTGTAACAACAACTGTACGATTGATATGACCTAATTGATCAATTGCATTTCCGACATAATTAAGGTTTTCATCAAGAACCACAACAGGCTTTTCTGCTGAAATAACATAACCTACAAAAACATTTCCATTATCGTCTGCAGCAGCTTCAGTAAGTGCACCCCCATCGGGGCCAACCCACATTGCAACGCCTTCACCAGTCATGTAATTGATTTTATACAATGTTGAAAAGTGTGAGCTTAAAATATGACCATCAGCACTTAGCGAAATACCAACACCAGAACCAGAAGTCGCACTTCCTGCGTGAAGTGTATCAACTGATCCATCAGGAAAGGTTAATACTTCAATAGGTGAGAAACTAGCGTGCTCTCCTGTTGCGGGGTCAAGTACGTAAATTGGCTTATACATAATTGTATCGCCATTGTCTAAAATCTCCATACGTCCTTCGCCTCTATTGATGTTAATCCATACATGGCCATCAGGAGCAACTACTACTCCATGTGGACCATACTGGGACCCCATCTCTGAACCTTGAACAACGCCACCATCTGTATCGTTAAAATCAAGCAGGGTACGGTAATAATCATATTCTGCGTTAACGAGACTTAATGATAGAAAAGAGATTGTTAGTAAAACTGATAACTTGTTTATCATTTATTACTCCCATATGTTACTTTAAAAAATTTGACTAAGAATCATATTTAATCTGAATCTATTAGCTAATTAGATTCATATTGATGAATTACAATAGCCAATTTGTTATCTATTCTACTATTATTTTTCATCCTCTACAAATAGTATATGAGTTCTGTGTTAGGTATATAAAATATAAATTTTATGGACGTCCATAGTAATTAGCCCCTAAAGTTCTTGTATTGATCCTTTGAACCCTGTTTAAATCACTCATTCTATTAATGACATACAAGTAATTTGAATTTCCCCAGGACATATAATTTATGGGAGGGGAAAGAATTGAAGGATACAAAGTCTTTGCGGATCCGTTTTCCACCACCGTTATGGGGTATAATTCTGAGTCGCTTCCAATGTAAAGGTTACCTTGATAATCAAGCGTGAAGCATAGTGCTGAAAATTGATTATTGCTGTATAAAGACCAGTCAAAAACAAATTCTAATTCACCAAGTGCACCTTCGCTATTTAGAATTGCCATCCTATAAATTGCTTGATCAAATGAAGCATTATTGGTCAAGATATATAAAAAGTCAAAAAATACTCTCATTGCTACTATGTCAAGACTATCAAGATCTACTGCTTGGGTAACTCCAGAGGTTAATCCATCGTTATCTTGTATATCAACTACATCAATTGATGAACCATTACCACCAACATAGAGGTTTCCAAATGAATCAAAATCTAGATCAGTAGCATTGCCATTCAACCTTTTAAATATCTCGGAATTCTCTTTTTCAGTTCCTTGTTCATCCTTGTATAAGAATCTTTGGTAGTTCACAAAATAAATACTACCATCTGGTCCCAATTTCATTCCAGAACCCTTTGATAATGACCCAGACCAAATAGATGAATCCTGATCAATATCAACCATCCAAAACTCTGAATTTGGTGATCCATCTAATGAAACAATTAAATTTTCGTCTCTGTCCAAATCTAAACTAAAAATGTCAGTAAATTGATCAAAAGGACCATAATTCTCTACAGCAGGATATAGTTTATACAAGTCACTATAACTTCCAAACTCTAAAGCACCTTGGACAGCAATCCTGATGGTGATGCTATCGCTAACTAGATTAGGTCCTACTACCTCAATCATCTCACTAGATGAACTTATGATTCTTCCAATTGATTCATTAAAATAAACAATATTTTCAGATGAAACTGTTGAAAAATTACCACCGTTAATGGTTAAGGTATCAATTCCAGCAAAAGCACCTTGTTCAGGAACAACACTAGTAATAAAAGGGCCCGCATTCCCATTATCATCTTCATCCCAAATATCCTCAGGATAATTTGTATTCTCACAATTGAAAAAGTAAACCAAAAGCAAAAGGGACAGGGTGATCTTCAAATAAACATTCATCTTGACAAACCAATACTTATTCGATTTACACTATCAAATATTCCAAATGGCGTATGAGCATAATCAATTTTTAGAGGACCAATGATAAGTCCCGCTCCAAATGTAAGACTTTGCTCATCATAATTATGTAGATAACCAAATCTTATCGATGCAGTATTTCTAAATGTATATTCTGAACCGAAATTAAATCGTTCAGAATATGATCTTGGGTGCAGTGCTTCAGCAGAAATGATAAGAGTATGATTATTATCAATATTAGAGAAAAAACTAAAAGCATTAATTGATCCTCCTATGCGAAAGGTGAGGGGCAATTGAAAGCTATCAAAAGCGTATTGTGGTTCTTCACTAAAGTTTCTAACTGACATTCCGAAAGTAAAGTCATTCCACTCTGTAACGTATATAGTACCAAAATCAAATGCGGTTGCATTAGAAGTATTATTTTTAACCGTTGATGAGCTATCCGTATCTGGTATAATACTCCTTCCAAGTTGTTGATAAGCTTTTTTTATATGCATTCCTATAGAAAAACTTTCCGATAATGATCTACCATATCCAAAACCAACTGCAAATGCAGATGGAGAGAACTTTTCAGTATCTAAATAACCTAACTCATTGTCCCAAACAACTGTACCTTGTAATTCTCCATAGTCCACATTTAACAAGCTTAGCCCAAACACCCCGTAACGACTTTCCCTTGGAGCAACTGACAAAGTAAAAGCATCATGTTTAATGTTTGCTATCCAGTTATTGGAACTAAAATTTATGTCTAAAAGGTTAGTTTGCTTGGATAGACCTGCAGGGTTGAAAAATAATGATGCAGAACCATTTGTTAATGTTGTCATCGCATCGGCCATACCGCCAGCTCTGGCATCAGATGAGACACTTAAAAATTGGAATCCGGTTTGAGCAAGCTTGTCATTATCAGAACCATAAATCATCATTACGAAAACCAAGTGTATGATTAATAGTTGTTTCATTCACTGTCTCCGGAAGCTATAACAATTGAGCCAGGTTTATATACAGTATCATGCAAGTAGCCATCAGAGACTGTTAAAGAAGGAGTGTATGTTCCAGAATCAGCATAAGAATGATATACAAAAGAAGAATCGTTACTTGAATTATTATCACCAAAATTCCAGTTATACGCTGTAATCTCATAAGCACCACTTTGGGAGGTACTTACAAAGTTGAGGGTGTCTCCCACAAATGCTGCAGAGGAGCTAACTGTAAAGTCTGCAGAGGGAGGCGTATTATCATTTAATATTGCAAGCTTTACTGAACTGGATGAATAATTAACAATCTTTGCAAGATATGCGCCATATAAATTGGAATATACATATCGCATACGCATATCGGAGCATCCTGCAATGTTAATTAAAGAAATATTCAAATTATTCGGGCCCTTTGATTGCCCTTCGTAATCATAGATTTCAAACTCGCTTGATTGATCTAGTGCAACATAATAAGAATCAGCTTCTTGAGGAAAATATATTATAAAATAGGAGGTAGAATCCCCATCTATGCTCCAATTATTGATGTTGCTTAGGCTTACAAACGAACTTGTATCATTAATGAGGGAATCAAAAAGTTCCGAAGTAGATAATGAATCAACTTTATAGGATGTGACACTAATGGACTCCATTTCATTTAATATAGAGCACAGTGATTGATCGATCTCGATGGGTGCGGTAGTCTCCCTATCGTAGACTTCAATTAATGAATTGCAACTATTTATGGGAATAAGTAGAATAATCACACTTAGTGCTTTTAACAATTCTAATAACATTACCTTACCACCGCAAACTTTCTGATAGCATTCCCGTCAGGCATTTCGAAGTGGGCAATATATAACCCACTCACAATAATTTGTCTGGATGAAGTAATAGAATTCCAGGCTTCATCACCGCTACCATCAGTGTGTTCAATGGTCTCAATTAGGTCACCTCGCTCTGTGAAAATACGTATTGTGCAGACAGGAGGTATATTAAGAAACATGAGCCGATCTGGCGCGCTAACACCGTATTGTATATCTCTAGAGGAGATATGATATGGATTAGGAACTATTCTGATTTCTTCGAAACTTTCTCCAGGAGGCCTTTTTAGGTAGGCAGCGGTGTTTGTAATTGTATAAAATTTGCTACTTTTTAAAACTTTATTATCATTTGTCCCATTGTCAAATGCCTCTAGAAAGTAAAAATAATCAAAACCTCTACTCGCAGTTAAATCATCGTACGTATTTACTCCAGGTTCGAACTGCCACATGGTCGCAATTGATTCGTCTATTGGATAAAGAACTCCCTGATTTGCATCATAACTAAAAATAGTCGTGTCAGGTTTAAACTTTAATCGATACAAGTTATAACCAGAAAATCCTGGATGTGATTCTGACTCGTTGCTCCAATCAATCATGATACGATCGCCACCAGAAGTGACATTGAAAAGTGAGGGGGGAGGAGGGGGTACTGGAAGACCTTGACCTGATTCCATTAAATCAAAATTATATTTTGCCCGTTTAAAAGTACTCACAATGGAGTCTGCGCCCGTGAAGACCCAAGAATTTTTATACAAATTATTATCATTTGTTGAGCGATGGTAATTGTTCATCATATGGGTATGTAGACTTGAAGAGTTTGGTAAATCACTATTAAATGTTTGATTTTTCCAATTTTGGCCAACTTGATAACACATTTCTTTTGATAAACCAGCTACGGCTTCTACTAGTACTATCCTAATACTATCCCCATGCTCTAGATTATATGGGCCAAAGCCAATTCCTTGAGACGTTCCCCCAGGGTTTGATCCTGTTCTTGGATCATTGAATTGATTGGCATTACTATTTCCTACAAGTTCAGCTTGGGATAAATCAGGATCACCTACCGTCATATAATTGTTGTATTCGTTAAATGATTTATTCTCATTGTACTGGTCGTTACCCGATGTTGTTGGGTCATCTGAAGTAATAAACCAGGTAGTGCTAGGTTGGTTTATGTCATCTGACTTGTCATGTGGTCCCTTATCAGCATGTAAGGTAGCTACTCCAGCAAATTGTGCTGCACCTAAACGTCCCTCACCTGGAGAATTTGGTCCACCTATATTATCAAAACTTGCATCACTATGGTATCCGTGCCAGCTAAAAAAGGCTCTCATAATTTCACCATTTTCATAAAATTGATCGTTCGAGGAAGGGCTATCAGGGTTTTCTCCGATAACATCATTCATCGTATTGTGCCCCCATGCTGCACTTTGAGGCAACCAATTTCCATCATAAACCATTCCCTCTCTACTTATTGCATATCTATACTGAAGAAATACTTGAAAACCTTCAAGCGTTTGTTCATAACTGGTGTTACAATCTTTATCATAACAACCATTATTTTTAAAGATATATTCTTGAATATGATAATTCTGATGATCTGGATGGGAAAATGCATATATGGTACGTCTCATTTCAACACCCATGGTGGTTTGAACGATGTTATTAATTCTTCTATCTGAAACAAGCGATGGATCAATGTTATCTACTTTATCTGAATACTGGAGATTTGTAGCTGGATTGTTATCCACTAGTACATTCGTATGATCATGCCTGCCATCCATGGTCAATTTAACAGGAATGGTTTCACTTTCAATATCTAGGTGTCTGGGACCAGCGTGGACAACCTTGTGGGTGTATGCTTTATTTACAATGGGGTCATAAAAATTTGTTGCTCCTAACCATAGGCCTTTAGCTGCTTGGTTATCCTGCGCCCTGTAAAAAGCAGGATATCGTAACCCATCTTGTTGATCACTTATTTGACCAGTCCTGCCAATTTCAATTTCTGATCCAGCAGCCGAGTACCAGTTATGAAGATCTCCAATTGACATCCATCTAACTTCCTGCGAAAAGGAAAAAGAATATATGATAAGGATTATATAAAGCTTGTAATTAAAAATCATAAGTCAGATTAATACCTATGTATATATCTCTTGGGTTGAGGAAAATAAAATATGATTGATTAGGCATGTCAATGTATTGTTTATTTTCAATCACTTTATCATAAAAGTTTTGATCTACTAAGTTCCATCCAGTTTGCTCACTCCATTGCATGTATCTTTCTGTAGCCTTATCATAATATATGGGTCGACTGTTTGGATTTTCTACAAAGTTTACATTTGAAACCCATTCAAATGGGACAAAATCTGTTCCCTCTTTTCTAACATCTCCGGGTTTATCATCACCAGAGAAGTAGTTATATCCAAGCTGGCTGGAAATTTCTTCGGGTAGGTGAAGAGATTGCATATAATAGTTATAATCAAAGCCATCTTCAAATCCGTAACCTGAAAATGTTTTAATATTCAATGCATTAAATATGTCAGCATATACTTTTAAACCGAGCTTACCTACTTGGAATGTTTTGGAAAATTTTACATCAAAATTATAATTATTTTTATACTGAACATTATATTCTATGCCAGGTACATTATTTGGGTTGTAAGTAAACCAACTACCAGCAGACCACCTTGATATTACATTCATATGAACATCGCCCAATATATTTTGTCCTAAAATTTTTGGACCAAAGAGTTCGGGCGTATGGAAATCAAGGACTGACTTAACCCTTGGGATTGGTCTCGGTTTTGCCTGTTTTACGTTGCTAAGTTCGTAATTCCTTTGATCTGAGGGATTTTCATAATATCGTTTTAGACCAAAGTATCCAGATGTATTAACCCTGTATTCATAATTAATAAATCCTGTTACCCATCTTCCTCTGACTCTAGAAAATTCTAATTCAAAACCTCTAATATCTTCATAGCTATTTGCGGTCAATCTAGAATAATTAACGGTATTGCTTGCGCTAATAAATTGGGTATAGTCTTGTTGGTTAGAAATATCCTTATAGTAAGCTGATAAGTGAATCAAGTAAGATTCAAATACAGATTGGTCAAATCCAATTTCGTAAGAAATAGTTTTAGCCATAGGAATATTTGGATCTCCAATAGTTTGCAACTCGTTGGAGGACTTTCTTCTAATACGATACAAATCTTGTGCTATCGGCATTTGTAGATAATGACCATAGTTAAAATAGAGTTTAGAATCTTCGGTAATTGGATGAGATATGGCTAATCTTGGTGAAAGTTGGCTTTTAACATCCAGTTTCGCTCTTTCAATCGATGTATCTAATTCTGTGGTATAGTTGGACGAATAAAAGTCATCATCATAATCATCGACCTCGTACCAAGAAACATTAGGATTTAATATATCTAGATTTAAGCCGCCTATAGCTACAAAACCTTTATATTCAAGTTTATCCTGCAAGTAAAATGAAAGTCTATAGGGATTTACATCCATAGTTGACCAATAATTTCCAGCAGGTAAAAATTCATTTTGTGATCCAAACTTTAAATCAAGACTAGATGAAACAAGTTCACCACCAAATTTTATCTGCTGGTTATTGTTTAGTTGTCTTGTGTAGTTACCCTTTGCTGTTAAAGTTCTGACTCTACTTGAGTCCCTCGAAGTACTAATCGCACCACCAAATGCTAGTCTTCCTTCAATGCTAAACATCGGTTGTCCCATAAATCCAATTGGAGCCTCATCTGCTAACCATACATCATCACCAGAACCAAAAATGGTGTATGTGTTAGTGGTATCTCTCCTCGGACCGTGCCCAGTCAAATAGTCTTTTGTGTCAATCTTCAAACTTAAATCAAAATATGAATCCGCGTTGATGAAACTGGTGTATTGAATTCCATGAGTTTGATTTCGTACTGAAGTAGGCGACCAATATTCATTTGTGAAAAGTCTCCACGGCATCGTAAAACCTGCACTATTGACCTGGCTTGCTAAGTCCCAAGAGCTGTTCATTATGCTTGTTCCGCCTCCTCTTGATTGTGTTGTTCCTTCCTTAACACCACCGTAAAAGGTATACACCAGCTTAGAATTTTTATTTATGTCAGAGGTAACCTTTAATAAATATGATTCTTGATATAATTCAGGTTTACTTACTTCATATAAATATAAATTTTTCTCCTGTCTTGTTGAAAAGAAAAATCGGAGGTCGCCCAACCTTGATGAAATGAATGGTACTGGGCCACCAAACCCGGCATCAAAATTGACATCTGGCAAGCTTATTGCACCATTTTTTCTATGCTCCCAGGTAAAAAGTTTTTTAGCTCCAGATGGTGTTAGGTTGT
>PADI01000032.1 GCA_002702985.1 Methanobacteriota archaeon | reverse complement strand
CATCGTCGATGTTCGCAGCCGTAATGAAACAAGCTGTGGGCATCGTAATTTTTCCTTAATCTATTAATACAATACGACTTCAAATTTAAGGATTTGACCTCCTTCTCAAAATTTGAATTTCTGATTGAACAAAGATAATGGATATGGATGGGAAGGCCTAGATCTTTCAGGTCCATATTCAATCTGCCAGGGTGCCCGAGTGGTCTAAGGGAAGGGGGGAGACCTCCTTGGTCTGATCGTTCCGTCACAAGATACCTCTGAATCTATGGTTGAAGATGACTGATCAACATATGATATCATTTGCTGCAGGAGGAGCGCGAGTAAAAGGCGTGCTAGGGTTTAACAAAAGGTCTTATAGGGAAGAGACTTACCGATAGTCTGACTGTGACGGGGTGTGAAGTTAAACAAACATCGCGGGTTCGAATCCCGCCCTTGGCATCAAGTCCTCACACGAGGCATTTTTTTTACAAATTTGAAACTATCTTGTTTTGAATTATAAATTATTTAACATGGACGATTTCAAAAATCGTAAGATCTCAAACATCCCTACGATCAAGAAGAAGGTTAGGATAACCTATGTCTCAACTCACGACTTTCAGAAAATCACCCCTCTACGAAATAATGAATGGGTTCCGCATCAACACCGTCCTCGAAGGATCTCTATGAAACCAAACTACAACAAGAAAAACCGTCGCCTAGGCGTCATCAAACAACCAGGAGGATCATCTTGTAACCAACGCAGATGATTCACATTCCGTCCAACATTTTAATCGAACCTCTTTTAAATTTGAATTAAATTTTTTTTTAAAGTAAAAATATTTTAAGATGCCGATTACATCACCTTTTCATAATGCCGCAATTTTGTCGATTGTAGATTATTCCAAGGAATATAATCAAAATGTATTTCCTCTTATTGGAAGACTCATCTACGATCTAACAGGCATCATTTCAACTTCAGGTCACCCCCTTCCAGGAGAAATCAAAGAAGCTCTCGAAAAACATAAAATGAAACAATGTGCGATCTTTGGATGGGGCGATAATGAAGAAAAACATCAAAGGAAACATTGCGCACGATGGCTTATGAAAGTAGAAAAGAAATTGAAAACAAACGATTTGAACGACCTTACATGGTGCGATGTAATCACATATTTGATGTTCATTCAATCAAACTGTCATCACTATGGCCATCGCGTCGTATCTAAGATATGTAAATCACCAGAATCTTTCATGAACTTCTTCTACAAATCAAAGAATGGTTTTGAACCTGAAAAGACCCTCGAACAATGTAAAGGTTCAAATTCATCGGGTAGTGTGGAAGCTCACCTGTTGAAATACAGGGACGCTTCTTGGGTCATAAAAAGCAGAGCAAGGGATCCATCACAAAAAGCAGAACTTCTCTCCTACTACTGGGTTGAGGCATTTTATCTAGATAAGAAAGAACTTTTACTGTTTAATGATCTCGCAACCCCCACAAAACCCCGTAGGACTCTTGGATGGACTTCAAGGCAACACGATTACATCCCTTGGGGATCTGTATTGAACCTACTAAGGTCATATTATGAATTACCCCCTCTCAGTGGAGAATATTCCCTAGGAATTATCTCCGCAAAACAATCATACCAACCCACCATGAATAATCAAAATGAACATAAAAATAATCCAGAACCATGTAATAATCTCTGGATAGCATCTGCTATCGGTTTAGTGACATATATCGGAATGGCTCTTTTGAAAAAATAATTTATCATTTCATTAATATTTTAAGATTATATTTTTTTAAATTTGATTCTTTTTTAATGGTAAGTAATAAATAAAAATTATCATTAAACAATGTTATATCTTTACACAATTATGATGCACGCCTGGGATCTGGACGCGGATACCCATTCATACTTCCGAGAATATCTGGATGTCTTCATCAACAAACGAAAGATCTCAAAAGAGTTAAGGGAGTTTGTTCTGAATACCCGTAGTCGTGCTATCACATATTATATTCGTCCAAATCGTGATGTAAAAGACGATTTCAATGAGTTACGGATTAGTTTACCTCGTCGGGTGGGAGGGGGGAAGAGAGGTACCCCCATTCCTATTGAAAAGATTCATCCCCCGCAATACTATCACAATGCAAGAAAGCTCATTGCGCCATCAAGACCACACACAAATCCTTAACGATGTTTATTTAAGAATATATGAAAGAAATATAAGTATACAAGTTTTGATAGGAAATGTGTGAGTGTCATAAGATTAATTGGATGAGCATCCTAACGACTGGTAAATATGAAATGATGGATGGATCTCCACAACAAGATGGTATCAGTTGTCACGATAAAGTGAATGAAGACAAAATGACAATGAAAGATTATGTTACTATTTGTAAGTATATCCCCGCGGAGCCAGGTTCTAAATTTCCTCAAGAAGTACTTGACTACCTCTTAACAGGTATTTCTTGAACCACCTTCATTAGTCGTGGCGAGTTGTTGAGACGATTCTTAAAATTTGAAACTCTGTAGTTCCTAACTATTAAAACATTAACGATGAAACTCATTGATCTTTGCGAAGACATTCTCCTGCTCGTCGCAGACAATGTTTTCAAGTTCAGGAGGAAGAAGTGTCATCAAGAATTAACGACGGAGTGGGTCAAAAGAGGGGCGGTTAATCGTAGGTATGGGCCCGATCACCCAGGCAGATACTATTTGGGTGCTCGTCACTCCACCAAAGCAACAGAAGACGGTAGGCTCTGGTGGAACATTGACGACAAACGACCATCGGATGTTTGGGTCGGAGGAGCGAGATTGCTTCATGTTCTCCGTGCCGGTCCGCCGCGTCAGGGGGTGGAGTTAGACATATACTCGGGTTCCTTCAACGAGAACCTCGTGAAACGGATTAAGGTGGATCCGCAGAAACCGTGGAACCTTGTAGGTTATGACAAGTACAATGGAGCGTTGATATTCCACTACCTCAAGGATAGAGAGGAGAATGAGGTGGTGGATCTTCTAGACGCTTATGCTCCCCACGCAAAATGTGGAGAATGTAATGTGTGGGCAGATCCAAATGAATCAGAGGCGATGATGTCTGCGGTCCGCAGACAAGGTAAGACAGTGAACGTAGTATGTAATCGGGCGATCGATGATAGCTGGAGTAGGGGATGCGCGACACAATGGTTCTGTAATGCGTGCTACCATAAACGGTTTAAGGTGGAGGAGTGGTATAGTGGGTAGAGGAGGTGGATTTTTTTTTTATTTTTTGAAATTAAAATATATATATATATTATAAAATGGATTCGTTTTGTAAATTATTACTGTATGTTTTACTTTTTTTCTTTTTGTATAACTTACTTACCTCAAATACAATTGAAAAATTCACCGACCAAAAAAATTCAGCGAAAGAAACAGAATTTTCTGGATATAAAGGTAAGGGGAAGGCGTGGTGGAATCTGGAAAAGGGACAGAAAGCTAGATCTGATATGTGTGAACATACTGCGGAAGCAATGGATGCTTGGGGCGATAGTTGGTCGAAAGATGGGCAGTGGGATTCGGGAGAAATAAAAAGACATTGTTGTTCGGCGGCGAAGGAAAAACCATCTTCTGTAAACAGAGATGAACTTTGTAAAATAGAAAGCCCCCCATGTAGTGGGAATAAATGTACACAAAAAGAAGTACGAGGTCGACGTGAAGCATGTAATAATACTTTTGTTTCCGCAAAAAAGGACTACGGAAATGGTGCAATTTCGAAAGGGGATGTAATTCGCTGTCTTTGGAATCCTGAAAGAAATTCTTGCGATTTTTGGAGAAATGATGGAAAAGATAATGATTCTTCAAAGATGATTAATTGTACAAAAGACGGTAGTATTTCTTCCATCGAGGACCAGGCAGATGTTACAGGGAAGGAGATTCGAATAAAGGATATTCCAGAGGGTCGTGGCGCATTGAGAAAAGCTATGACGATCGGAGGCGGTCCAACTTATTACTATCGTTATGATTCTAAGGGCCGCGATGGACGTGGCGGAGGTGGTGCTTTATACTCGAACTTATACTATAAAGGGAAAGGTCCTGGAACGTGTCCTAATAATCGAGTTTGTTGTGAGAAGGAATACAAGCTAGCAGTAAGTGGTGATCCCCAAGGGGATGATTGTGATTTCAGAAAAGGTAAAAGTTGGGCATTCGGTCAACTAAAACGTTCACCAGAGTTTAAAAGAATCAGGAGGAAGTATTGGAGGGCCAAGCCGTCAGAAAGGCCGGATATTATCGCAACGATTATCCCCCAATTTCTTGAGAGGGTCGCTGGAGAAAAAAATATAGATGTAAAAAACGTATAATCTATTCTCTCAATAAAAATCGAATTCTAGGTGGTTTACATTTCTTGGTGTCCAACAATCACCTTCCTAATAATTTTTATACCAATGGTTTAATTTAATTATCATTTTCTTTAACCGAGAAAGTGACTATTCCAGTTATGTGGGTTGGTCGTGTTGCGCGCGAGGGAGCCAGCCCAGTAGGCTTCGCAGGCTTGGCCTCTCAAAGCAGAACCTGGCGCATAACCAGCAACCCAGTTATCAGATATTTGTTCTTGAGGCACTACAATGTCACACCATGGAGAGCCAGCCCATCCATGAATTCCAGCTGAACTACACAAAACATCATAAATGTCTACTTCATCTGTATCAAGATCATAATACTCGGCATAGTTTTCAATACTCTTTTGTTTCATTTCTTCGGGAAACTTATTCAGAAATTCATCTCTCTTTTTCTTTTCAAAGATATCAGTAATTTTTTTCATATCTTCTTCATATATCTTCCTGACCATCTTAAGTATAGATTCAAGTCTTGGAAGATCACCTGTCTCGGGATCTACCTTTGAAAATTCTTCTGTGATCGCATTGATCAGATTTTTTCGCAACTCACTATTTTTCTGGCAAATCTCCTGTTGATTGTCTCCCATTCTGTTTATTGTTTAATAACAAAAAATATATATTTCAAATTTAAAGGATAAAATCATTTAATAGTAGTTAGTTGTAAATACAGAGGGCACACAATTCTTCACGATTATCCTTTGAATAGACGGGTATATCCATATACCATTGGATTACATCAAGTGGATCATGACCAGGAGGTGCCGACATAAGTTGTGGCGCAAGAAACGTCATAACATGACCCATTAGACAACAACTAGGGCTATCGCACATTTTCGGAACACCGTGTTTCACAAGAGTGAAATCCTCTGTATGATCAAGGATAGCATAAGGGTTAATCTTTTGATCACTGGGCGACAAAGCCATGATGATACTGTTGTTGGGGTCGGGAGACCTGAACCATTTCTTCTCTATCTTTTCTGGGAGATCTCCAATTTCGTTTCGATTCTTGTAGTTGTTTTTCTCGCAGTATTGATTCATATCGCGATGGTAATGGGCGAATCTCGTCAAAGTTTCTTCTGTCTTTTCCGGATCTGTAATGATACTCAGGGCTTCATTTGTTGTATCTGCGTCGTAGAATCCATCGGGCGAGGTATGATGGATATTTCCGCGTAGGACAAATCCCGCTTGATTCATAAACCATTCAATGTCTTTCATCTCAACTCTTCCTAGTTCAGGATTCGATATTTCATCGTACACTTTCCCTTTCTCGGTCCCCCATTTCCCTTCCGTGTAGAGCTTCCAAAGAAGTTCATTTGGATGGCTATTGGGATCACCTTCTTCAATCTCATCATCTGCTGGTTTCGGGGAACAGCATACTGGTCTTTCTTCTTTTTTTTCCTTCATTCGTTTTTCAACTCGAGAATACACTTCTTTCATGACTTCGCTGTATTCACCCTCACCGGCAAGTGGATCATTTTCATCAATACCTCTTTCTTTCATAATCTTCTTCATCTCTTCACCGGCGAAGCTGGACGCTTCGTCGACGATTGAACGATCGATACCAAGGTTGTCGCAGTACTTAGAGAAGTCCATTTTTAATGTTTTTTACTTATCAATAAGTTATTTTTCAAATTTGATGTTTTTATATTCTCTTTAATAAAGACATATTAAAGATATATTAAAGATATATTAAAGATATTATTACGATTATGGACAAAGTAGTCTTTCACGAACAACTTCACAAGAAACTATGGGAGAGTATTATAGAGCATTCGGTCGCAGTTTATCGTATGAAGTTATCAAAAGATAGACATGGTGAACAGATCTACAAAGATATTCCATTTGATTCGGTGTTCACTCTTCTTGATGCTCTCTCAAAAGTACCTGAAGAAAATCTAGAAATGTCCGACACTGATTGGGCGGCCTTACTATCTGATGGCGATCTTGAAAGAGCTCGCACAAATCCTTGTAAGGGTTTGGGGTGGAGGGTCAAAAGGATTTATGATGAACTTCAAGCACTTTCTCTTTCCCTTGAAACAATGGAAGGTGCGAGAGCATATGATACTGATATAGTTCAAATGCCTCTTACATTTAAAAAACTACAAGATATCATCAAGTTTTACCGAGATGATGCGAAAGTTTTCTTTGATAATCTCAAAATTTTCATTGATAGAAAGAAGATCGTTTGGAAGTGGAATTGGTCGGTTCAGCTTGGACTGTTGTTTGGTATTGATGATTTTCAATACATCCTTGAACCCCCCAATCAGATGATTGAATTTGAGGTCTTCAAAAACAGATATCTCATAGGAAGACAAATTATTGATTTTGATTCGTCTAATA
The DNA here is from genome assembly GCA_002702985.1 of Methanobacteriota archaeon. Lineage (GTDB taxonomy): Archaea > Thermoplasmatota > Poseidoniia > Poseidoniales > Thalassarchaeaceae > MGIIb-N2. Next base: position 3,906 of record PADI01000032.1, on the reverse strand, counting down.
TTCTAGACATCAACAGAGTCTATGTTCCAGACAATTATCTTGTTGAAATGAGACTCTGGCTAAGAAATTACTGGTCCAAAAAGGTTGAGGATGTATTTCAGGATGATGATGATGATGATAATATGGTAACCTGTGTAAGATGTGGAAGATGTTGGGATGGAATGGCCCAATGCCCCTGTGGACTCTTTTCATCTGATTCGGATGATGAAGAAGCAGAGCAGTCAGAAGAAGAAATAAACAAAATTAAAGATTCTATAAAGAAGGTTCAAACGATCATTGATACTGAACTCAATGGAAAAATATCAGATGGCATCTATATGGATCTTATGAATCAGCTTAAACTCGCTTTTAATTCTTATCACTAAATTTGATTGTTGCTTTTTTGACTTAAATCAAAATAAGAAACATTGATAACCGAGTTAAGATGCCAAGGGAAAGAGTTGGTCTAAGCTCGTATAAAGGAACTCTCGTAATGTTTTTGTTCGCGATATTACTTATAGCGACAGATTTCTCCAGGAGATATATCCATAAGATAATTTATCCTAAACCACATTATAACCTTCTTAAAGATAAAGATAAAGTCCCCACATCCTGTGATGATTATATCTATGGATGTTGCGAAATCTACGACGATTGCGTAATCGATACCAATCATTCACTAATCAATCCTACATCGATAAATGTTGATTGGAATTATGAAGTCAAAATTGATCCAAGAGGATCCAACTGTCCGAGACTTACGAATATTATTGATGAATTTAATTTTATGACAACTAAAAATATGACTCGGAAACAAATATTTCAATTAGTTGGCGACTGTGATGCCCCCATGATCACACAATGTTGTAGTATTAATTATTCGTGTGATATGAGATATTATTGGGATGTAATCTATTTTAATCGCGGAATTGATCTAACTTATTGGCACACATTAATTGAAAACAATGTAGATACAATATATCTCTACAATGAAGAATTTTATACACATGATGTTTGGTGCCCATCCGTTGAATATATCCTTAATTATTATACCTCAGAATTACTGAAAGAAAAAAATGATATAACTGTACCACTCATATTTATTTGTATTCTTTTACTCCTCGATCTAATATATATCTCTTATTCGATTTATTTAATATACCATAAATGTTTTACGAAAATGACAGATTCAACTAATACAGAAAAAGTTGCTATTACAAGTTCTGTTTAATTTGAAAAGTGTCAGATTACGTGGTTGGTCAATCGATGAACAAGAAAAATAAAAAAATACCCCCCCTTTAGAAGGTTTATGACTTGATAAAAAAATAAACAAATTTGATAATTTTTTTATATTTCATAAAAAAAAGAAATGTATCAATTCAAACCTCAACCAGCTTTTGGTATTGTGGAAGGTTTATCCCTTAATGAAATTTCTAAAAGATACAATCAAAAGAATGATCAATTAACAATCTTATCATTCCTCAAAAAAAAGAATCAACAGAAAACAAACAAAGAAAGAACTAAATAAGTTTAATCACAAATCAAGTATCTCCTGAATCTCATTTGATTTTTTCATAAATATACCGATTTTTTGATTTTTCCCTCCAAAAAGATCATTATTTACATTTTCCATCTTTTTTACCAACTCAATATAATCATATATATTTCCAAGTGATTCCATATTTAAACTTTTTTTTAGAGGTGTCACTTTTTCATTCACAGTCAATTTAACTTCCTCAATACTTTCTTTCTTGAAAATTCCGCGTTCTATATTAATATTTTTACTTACCATCACTTGTTCGCATTCATCTTGTATTATTTTAACTCTTTTTACAAGTGTTTCAATTCTAGATGTTTCATTGGATTTTCCATAACTATTTGTTACTTCCTTATGTAACCATTCGACGTAAATTCCAATTTTAGAAATTGTAGTAGCATGGTCAATGATCGTTTCAAAATCCATTTCTTTATTTTTTTTATTTAAACATTATTCAAATTTTTTTAGTATAAATATCTAACCAATTATTATTAATGATCCTTTTAGATGGTAAAAAAATATCGACCCAAATCAATCAAGGAATTACAAATCGAATTAAAATTCTAAAAGAAAATAATATTTTACCATCATTAGCTGTTATACTCGCAAATGAAACCATTGAAAGTAAAACATACGTTTCTATGAAACAAAAAATGTGCGAAAAATTAGGTATTCAATGTAAGATTATTCATCTAATAAAACCTTTCAATAATGATGATATTTTAAAAGTTCTTTCCGATCTAAATAAAGCAAATAATATTCACACGATTCTAGTTCAATTACCATTACCAAAACATATCGATAAAAATAAAATTTTATCGGCTATATCTCCCGAAAAAGACGTAGACGGTTTAAATCCTTTGAATTCTGGTAAATTATTTCAAAATAATAATATACACTTTATACCTTGTACTGTAAGAGCTTGTATGGAACTTTTAGATCACTATAAAATAGATATTCAAGGAAAACATGCTGTTATCGTTGGATCCAGTATTTTAGTTGGTCTTCCTTTATCAACGTGTTTACTTCATAGAGGAGCAACAATTACATTATGTAACATTAATACAGTTGATACAAAATCACAAGTTAACAATGGAGATATTGTAATTTCATGCTGTGGTGTTCCTCGACTGATCAAAAAAGATTGGATTAAAAAGGGGGCGATTGTCCTTGATGTAGGTATTAATAAAATAAATACTCCTGATGGTACAAAACTTGTTGGCGATGTTGATTTTGATAATGTTAAAGATATCACAAGTTATATTACACCCGTTCCCGGCGGGATTGGTCCGATGACGATTTCAATGTTAATTAAACAAATCGTTGAAGCGTGTGAAAGAAATAATATCTAAATTTGAAAGGTAAGTATCAAAACAAGTATCAAAACTAATTTATATAACGATGTACAAGCTCACTGTGCGGGGCAATTTCCAACTATGTATTTGTATGTTTTATTTCCTTATCATTTTCATGGGAGGACTTGATATTTATAACGGAGACTTCTACGATAACTCAAAATTTATTAAAGAAGGAACAGATGGAGTAATGTGCGATGATTTTATCTATGGTTGTTGTAAGATCTACGATTCGTGTCAAATCGTCAATGATCGACTTGAATCAACATTTCTTGATATAGACCCTACGAATGCTGTTTGTGAAGATGAAAAATGTTCAAATTGTCCTCGACTTTACGAATTAATCCGGTATTATAATCACTATATGGAAAATTTAGTAGATAATGAAAAATGCGAAAATGGTCAATATCTAGGTAACTATAATCCTAACGCAAATCAACATAATAATTGTTCAGTTATCAATACCGCTTGTGACACTCGATATTATTGGGATGTATTTCGAAGGAATCAATCAACTCACATTGATCTTTATTTACTACAAGCAACGGATCCAAGACATGTTCTCAATCGATTTGTCTATCATAATTATGGGAAAAAAACACATATTTATGATATTTGGATGTTCTATAATGATGTCTATATACCTGAAACTAAACTCAATCAAAAATTTCTCACATGCGTCTTCTTTTCAACTGTTATTCTGATATGTCTATCAATCTTAAATTGTATGGTTCATAAGAAGAAACCAAAAGAATATCAACCAACGGGATCAAGTGATAAAAATGATGATAGTGTCAGTGTTCCATAATTAAAATATTGTATCTTTAAAATGTATTATACTTTATCCGAATCAAATAGTCTTTATGAAAAAAAAACATTTATTTTTTATCAGGGAAATGTTAAAAGAAAAATTACAATCTCAATTAATAATTTTTCTATTCCATATTATGAAGAAGAAAACTCAAAAAACTCAAAAAACTCAAAAAACTCAAAAAACTCAAAAAACTCAAAAAACAAACAAAATTAAAAAACTAT
>PADI01000031.1 GCA_002702985.1 Methanobacteriota archaeon | reverse complement strand
AACCTGGAACTCACCCTCATGACCCCGAAAAGTCAGAGCAAGATTACTACAGAGATACAATCAATGATGTAAAACAAAAGCACGGAGTAGGTTCTCCTGAATATTCAAAGTTGATTAAGGATATAGAGAAAGAATGTAAGAGTGCTAAGAGAAGAATTTGCATGCACTGTGATGCAGAGCAAGGTGTTATCCAACTTGATAAGCCTTCTACTTTCAAAGAGAAGTTCGACAAGGGTGAACATAAATTGAACCCACGTGACATTCGTGAATGGTTAGAACGAATACCTGATGAACATCTGATTTTCTTAGGAATCGAAGCAGGATCAAGTCGACCTGAATGGACTATCATGAAAGTTCTTCCAGTTCCTCCAATCACTGTTCGTCCATCGATTACTCTGGATAGTGGCGATCGTTCTGAAGACGATTTAACTCACAAATTAGTTGACGTACTTCGTATCAATCAACGATTAAGAGAAAATAGAGATTCAGGCGCACCACAGTTGATTGTTGAAGATCTTTGGGAATTACTTCAGTATCACATTACGACGTACTTTGATAACCAAACTAGCGGCATCCCACCTGCTCGTCATCGTTCGGGAAGGACACTGAAGACACTCACTCAGCGTCTCAAGGGTAAAGAAGGTCGTTTCCGAAGTAATCTTTCTGGAAAGAGAGTGAATTTCTGTGCTAGAACTGTAATCAGTCCTGATCCTAAGTTGAGTATTAATGAAGTAGGTGTTCCTTTAGCTACTGCTAAGGAATTAACCGTTCCAATTCGTGTAACTTCTCGAAATATGGAACAGATGAGGCAAATGATTCTGCGAGGTCCTGAACATCATCCTGGTGTCAACTATATCGTTCGCGGGGATAATTTTAGAGTTAGAATTACTGATCGTACTAAGTGGATTTGGGCTGGTTTCCGTTGTTTGAATTCTGCCTGTGTTCCAGGTACCAGCGACGAAGAACCATATGTTGGTGCTAGTCCAGCCTTGAATACTGTTATTCCTGCACCTAATTTCTTACCTGGAGTTGTTCTAAAGACTTTGAAGAGTCAAACACAAGACGGAGCAGTAATTGAAGAACATCAAGTTGACCTTGAATCAACTCTTCGAAACCTTAGAGGAGAAGATGAACATGGTCGTCCGTTAGAATATGGGGATCCTAGAGCTATTGTACACCAAAGATGGGTCTTTGAAAGAAATAATCCTGGCGAAGAATTCCCTGATGAATTACAAGTTTATTGTCCTCATTGTAATAGTCCATGGTGTGAAGTTGAAGATGGAGAAGATTACCGAAATCAAGTTGAAGATAGATTGTCTACTTACGACATCTATGGTAATCCTAAGCCTGGAATGACAGTAGAACGTCACTTGATTGATGGCGATATTGCGATTTTCAATCGTCAGCCTTCTCTACATAGGATGTCTATGATGGCTCATGAAGTCAGGGTAATGGATGGTAAAACATTCAGATTCAACCTAGCTGTGTGTACTCCTTACAATGCTGATTTCGATGGTGATGAAATGAACCTGCATGTAATTCAGTCTGAAGAATCTCGTGCTGAGGCCAAGATTCTGATGCGTGTACAAGAACATATCATCACTCCTCGGTATGGGGGAGCAGTAATTGGTGGTATCCACGACCATATTTCTGGAGCATATCTTCTCACACATGGTGAGAGAGTTATTCCAGAAGCATTAGCGTTAGAGGTTCTTGGTCAAATTGACTATACTGGTGATATGCCTAAACTTCAGGAAAAAGATGGAGTTACTGGATATCTTGGTACTGATTTGATGAGTTTAATTGTTCCTGAAGGATTCCGTCTTGAATACACAAGTCTTAGCAATGACACTGTGAATGTAGACAATTCTGGTACCGTATCTGGTACATTGGATAAGCGAGCAATTGGAGCAGAAGATGGACGGTTACTGGATGCAGTAGTGCAGACACATGGTACGAAAACTGGCGCAAAGTTCCTGGACGATATGACCCGAATGACTATTGCAATCTGTACCTCTATGGGATTCACTACAGGCATTGACGATCAAGATCTTCCTCCAGAAGCTAGACAAGAAATTCGTGATATCAATCAGAAAGCATCAGATGAAGTGGATGAAGAATTAGTAAAATTCGGAAAGGATGGTTCTAGATACGAAAGAGCCCCAGGCCGTACTCCACTAGAGACATTAGAACAAAATATCCTCGGAATTTTGGACCAATGTAAGAGTTCTACCTCTAATGTTGCTAAGGACTACCTTGGTGACGACAATGCAGCTGTTTTGATGGCAACATCTGGAGCACGTGGTAACATGGACAATCTTGCTATGATGGCAGGTTCGATTGGGCAACCTAAGGTTAGAGGTAAACGCCTTGAACGCGGTTATCAAGACCGTGTTCTTCCTCACTTCGGCCGTAAACAGCGTGGTGCTAAGGAGAAAGGTTTCGTCTCATCTTCATTCAAGAGAGGACTGGAACCTACGGAATTCTTTATGCTATCCGTTTCTGGTCGTGAATCACTTGTGGATACTGCAGTACGTACTGCTAAATCAGGGTATATGCAACGTCGATTGATTAATGCAATGGACGATCTGAAAGTATGGGATGACAAGGCATCTTCTGTCAGAAATACAGCAAATAGGATTATTCAATTCCATTATGGGGAAGATAGCGTTGACCCAGCACGTTCTAAGAAAGGTGATCCTGTAAATATTGAATCTGTTTTAGATGATGCATTAGGAGGTAAGTGAAAATGACTGTCAAGAGTGCAACTAAGAAGAAGCTCCAAGATTTAGGAGTTCAGGAGAATTATGCTCATGAACTTGCTGACGATCGGAAATGGGATGATGTCAAATTACTCACTCCTGTCGAAATTGCAAAGATTTGTGGGACTGATTCTAAGTCTGGAGAACAGATTCATAATATCATTCAAGGAGCTGCGAAGGGTAACAAGGCAGTACCTGCTGCACAGACTTTCACAATTAAGAGAAAGCGTGCAACTCGCAGAAGATCGGAAACAATTCGTAGCCTTCAACACTATGATCAAACAAAGAAAATGGCTCAGATTGACAGAGATATGTTTGAAACAATGGAAGATCCACTGTTTGAGCAGATTAGGAAAACTGCAATCGATAAGGAAGTATGGCTTACACCGAGGATGATACACGATTTAGTATTGGGTCTTCGTTCACGGAATGTGTCTAAACTTACTGCTAAGCAGGTTAGTGGAATCATTGATTCAATGTCCTCTGCTTTATCTAGAACAAAAGTAGATCCTTTCGAAGCGGTTGGGATAATCACTGCTCAGTCTATTGGTGAACCAGGAACACAGATGACTATGCGAACTTTCCATTATGCGGGTGTTGCTACAGTCAACGTTACTCAGGGTCTCCCACGAATCATTGAGATTGTGGATGCTAGAAAGACACCTGAAACACCAACAATGAATATTTATCTTGATTCAGTAGATGAAAAGGGCAAGCCTTTCAACACCGAGGAGAAGAAGGTACAGAAATTAGCTGCATCTTTAGAAACAACATTGACAGGAGATATTGCAGGTATTGAAGTAAATGTTGCTCAGAGATTCCTAACTTTATCTCTAAACAACAAGAATCTGAGAATGAAGGATATGACTGCAAGTGAGGTCCGCGATAAATTATCTCGTAGTCTTCGATTATATATTGGGGCCGATGATGATGTCAAACCTAAGGAATTGACAATTGTTCCTGGAGTTAAGAAGAAGGAAGAAATGGCAGATCTTAGTTCAAATCCTCCTACTTACACCGATCTTCTTGCACTTGAAGATAAAGTAAAGAAAGTCAAACTGAAGGGAGTAAAAGATGTAATTCGTGCAAATATTCAGGGTCCGACTAAGGATACTGGAGAATATTATATCTCGACAATTGGAAGTAACTTAGCTAAGGTTAGTGAGTTTAAGGGAGTAGATAGATCTCGAACTTATACTAACAATATTATGGAGATTCATAAGTATCTAGGGATTGAAGCAGCTCGCCAGTCAATCATTAATGAGATGTTGATGACTTTGGAAGGTGCAGGATTAGATGTTGATGTTCGGCACTTGCTTACCGTGTCTGATGTAATGACCTCTGAGGGACAAGTTAGAGCAATTGGTCGACATGGTGTTTCAGGAAACAAACATAGTATTCTGGCTAGGGCGGCGTTCGAAGTTACTGTGAACCATCTACTAAATGCTGGTATACGTGGCGAAACTGATTACCTAACCGGAGTTGCAGAGAATATTATTGTAGGACAACCGGTTGCTCTCGGAACTGGAAGTGTAGACTTGTACTATGTCCCAAATGAGTAATAAATGAAAACCATGAGACGCTATAAGCAGAGAATGGAGATGAAAAAATGGATTTACCAAAACAATTGAAAAACGCGATTTCGAGTGGCACTTTATTATTCGGACAAAACCAGACCGCCTCTAATTGTGTGTCTGGCAAAGCTAGGATGGTCATTCTAGCAGCAAATTGTCCATTAGATTTTGTTTCTGATCTCAAATCAAGACATCCAGATATACCTCTTCATCAAGTAGAGATGGTCAATAGAGAGTTAGGTGCAGCATGTGCAAAACCATTTCCAGTTAGTTCGATTTGTGTAATTGATGCAGGAGATTCGGATTTGCTCACTCTCACTCCTAATGTGGAATGATTCGATTCCTGACACCAATGATTGAAGTCCTTACTTGTCCCTCAAAGTACAATGGAGGATCTAATCGTAGGCCTCTTGAGGCATCGAGGAGCAATACTCGAATCTAATCCATTAGCAATAGGAACTCCATCTATTCGTCCATTAGGTAGGATATCTGAACCACCTATTGGCCTAAATAATGGTCCTGCTAGATTGCATACAACCGTTTGGCATGTTCCTGATGGTTGGACAATCTTGGATCGTGTTGAGTTAGATCGTTGGATAGTTGATGCATTACCTGGTCAACATTGGATTTTGTCCGAACGCCCTTTAGCTCCAAATCTTAGACGGCCCGAGAAATCTGGTGTTGATTTTGAGATATGGACTCCTGATCAATTATCAAATTGGTTAGGTGAAGCAATATTGTCCGGTGAAATTTTTGCTCGTGTATCTAGTTTTGAAGGAAATGAAGGAAGTATAGAATCAAGTGATATTGAAGAGATTCGTTTAGAATCTGCTTGGTTTGAATCAATAAAACATGAATTATGTACAATGGCTCCGGTAATAGATCTAGAGACTTGGATTGAGAGAAACCCTATTGGTAATAATGTCCGACCTTATGCAGTACTCGTTGAAGCTAGGATTTGGAGTGTTTTAGGTATTCTTCGAGGCCCTGAGTCAAATACAGAAAGAGCATGGTGGGGAGTCTTAGAGTCTCCACTCTTTGGTGGATTTGACGTCCTACAAGATCCAGTTTTTCTTGGACATAAACCTGATTTACGTGTAATTCCACCTTTGACTTGGATGGATGAAAATATTGTTTTAGAAAATATTTCACGAGTAACTGAGACAAGGAAAACATATTCTCCTAATTCTAATTCTTCAGTTAGAATTCAAGGTACTTGGACTCTTGATCCTTCATCTACAGAGATTGATTTTGTTACTGTATTAGTTCCTGCATGGATAATGGAAATACCAGGGTCTTCCAATAGTATTTTGAATGCAGTAAGTGGAATTCTTCATCCATATACTGGGATTATCAGGTAAGGACTTCTAACAGTCTATCTTGTTCGGCAGCTCTACGGATTTCCAATGCGATTCTTCTTCCAGTACTCATTGGTCTTCTCCACAAAGAGTTGCCATAAGGATGGCCAACATTGACATGAACGTTTGTCCCTCCTCCAATTCTAGGCGCAACATCGTAGATATGAAAATTCATATCTTTATCGATACAAGTTTGAAGACAAAATGGACCAATCACTCCAGGGTCATAATGCTCTTTACTTGCTTTTACGAATTTTTCACCAATTTCGAAGGCGCGTTCAAGAATGCTTTCTCGAATAGTTGCTGTATTGTGTCCTACAACCGTCATTTCTGGAATTTGTTGGTGTGCTGGCATTGTCATTTGTTGGGGTGCAGGTAATCGAACATGTCCATCTAAACTACTTTCAAATCTCCAGTCAACCCCAAGAAGTTCTAACTTCGGCATCTCTTCTTCTAGAGGACTGTAAAAGAAGTTTAGATTGAAAACCGGGCCGATAACGTATCTTTCAATTCTCGCAGTGTTAAGGCTAGATTGATCTATCACTCCTTGAGATAGCAGTTCAGTTGATTTTTGTAAATATTCTTCGTAAGAAGCACATGTGAAAAATCCTCTTTCAAGTTTCTTTTCAGCATGATGTAGTTTCACGATTGCTAGACAGTCAATATCCTGTGGATCGTGAATAGGTTCTGGAGCAGGAAGTCCAGCCTTATCGAGAAGCCAGTAATAATCAAATTCTTCTGTACGCTCTTCCATTCTTAGCATTGATCTTGAGCCAAACATTGGAACTCTGAAACTGTTCTCAATTGCATCAATATTACAGTATGAGGTAAAGGCTCGATTTGGGATGAATACCATATTCCTGTCTCTCATTCCTGATTGAAATTGAGGCTCTAAAATTCCATCAAATCGATCAAGGGTAACTGTTTTGTCTACCATTCCGCGTTTTACACGTCCAGAAGAAGAACGTTGAGTTCGAAAATATTCCGAATACAATTTCTCTCTACCTGATTGAGCATATGCAACTGTGGGAAATCCTTCTTCAATCGCTCCGTCGCAGATGTCTAAAGCACTATGGCTAGCAGTCATCCCAATTCTAAGTTTTAACTGGTCATAATCTTCCAAAATCACGCCAATATCCTGTTGAGTTATCATGGTTTCACCTAGTTGTTTCTTTGGAAAGCCATTAGATCATCTAGGCCAAGAGTTTCTCCAGACATCAATAGATCCATTAAGTCTCTAGCTTCGACACTTGACGATTCCTCGATTGAATCAACTTCATCAGGAGATGAATTTAGAATTCCATCAATTGATTGTATACATCTCATTCCTACTAAGAACTTCTTATGGTGTTTATCTGCAACTCTACGAAATTTTTCTACCTTTCGATGTGCATCTGAATGTTCATCCTTTAATCGAGAAACTTCTGTTCGAATTTCGTGCATTAAGTCATGTGCAGATTGTGCCACTACTGCAGCAGCATCTACATCGGCATGAGCAGCATCTTGTTCTGCTTCTGCAATCTTTAACCTCTCTCTGATTTCTGAAGGGCCATCACTATCTGAATTTTTTTGCTCTTCGGCTTCTTTCTTCAATCTTCTAAGTTCTTGAGCTCTTTCGTTGAACTTTTTATCAGTGATTTGTCCAGTTTGATGTTTCAATTCTAACTCGTACATTTCTTTCTTAATACTAGAAACTCCTCTAGTCTTACTTCGTTGTTGAATCCTATTCGAGTCAATGTGCTCAAATAATTCATTTCGAATTTCTTGCATTGCTTTGGTTTTTTCTTCACGGATTATCTTCAGATCTCTGACTTTTTTGTTTTCAGCTTCTCTAATTTCTTGTTGCCTATCCATTTCATCCATAAGTTGACGGACAGTGTCTTGAATTCCTTTTCTAGTTTCAACCCAGCGTTTAACCTCATCATTTTGACGATTACGTTCTTCACGTGAAGCATTAGTTTTCTTCTCAACCAAAGACTTCCTGTCTCCGATAAGTGATTTCATGTTATCACCAATGGGATTACGCCCAGCATTCTTGCGAGTCGCTTACGGGATATAAGCAAGACCCTTGTTAACCTACCACTACTATTACGAAATGCGGCAAGGATTATTTCTAACATGTTCCACGTTGAAATCGGTTGGAGTCATGTTTCTCACAGGTATAGCAGGAATGAATCGAGTCTTAGAGAGAGATGTTGAAGCACCGTATCTTACTCTGGTAACTGGTCCTCCTGGTTCGATGAAGTCTAGTTTTTGTATGACCATGATTTCCAATCATTTAGCAAATCAGGGTGGATTCGGATTATATTGTACTGTAGAGGAAACAGTTTCAAGCCTACAAAAGAGCACTCGTTCGTTAGGAATTAGATTGCCTAGAAGCTTACAAATTACTGATTTCACTGAACTTCGAAAAGATAATCAAAATATGGATTACCTGAAATTTACTCGCAAAATGATTGAACATTTCAAGCAAAAAGAGGGAGATAATTTCCGTGTATTTGTTCTTGATTCTCTCGGCGCTATTTACAGTTTGACGACCGTAGATGAAGAAATGAGGAAAAGAATGTTTGATTTCTTCGATTTTCTTCGTTTACAAGGATTGTATACATTCATTATCACAGAAAGATATTCTGGACAAAATGCGGAATTAGAAGGAAATGAAGGATTCCTCGCTGATGCGATTTTAAAAATGGGTGTAGATTTAAGAAATGGTCAGATCGTCAGAACACTCCAAGTAGAGAAAATGAGACATATTCGCCATAGTATGGAGAAGCAAGCAGTTCAAGTCGGACAAACTGGACTAGAGATTATTGGTCCTCTGTTTGATTAATTCCTGAAGCAATAATTGATGTCATTCTTTTCCCTACTTCTGTAGTAGTATTTCTCACGGTTCCATGGCCTCTAACATCTCTTCCGCAGGAAATCAAAACATGAGACGGTCCAACTCTGACTAATACGAGCGTCCCATCTTTGCCAACTAAACTCATTCTAGTCAATTGATTTCCCATCAGATGTTCTTCTGCTCTAGAGATCGTTTGTTCAGCTAATGCTGCTGCTGCCTCAGGAGTGGATAGTACCCCTGGTCTAATTCGAATTGGGGTTCCATCATCCCCCACTAAGCATGTCCAAGATATTTCTTCTCTCGATGCCAGATCGTCCATTAACCGGTCTAACATGAATCATTCTGAGAGTTACTATTCAAAAAATGATGGTTCTAGAATTAGATTTTTATTGAGTCTATTTCCATTAAAATCCCCCTTTCATTTTGATAATAATTTTCTATCCAACCTTTTGGTTTTAGCCCCTTTTTTTGGTAGAATTTTATGGCCCTTTTATTTGATTCTCTGACTTCAAGAGTGATCTTATTCATATCTTGTTGGGTTATTTGTTTAACAAAAATTTCCCAACATTCGCTACCTAGATTTTTTCCTTGAAATTCAGGATGAATTCCAAACCCTAGAACTCTAGCAGTTAGTTGATTGATTTTCATCCAAAGAAGTGACCCTAATATTCGATCATTTTTTTCTAACAATATAATTCCATTATCTGCTAACGGGAGAATAGATATTCTCTCACCTACTAGATTTTCTCCTGTTGTCATCCTAAGAATTGAAGCAATTTCGTTTGAGAGTGAAATTGATATCGGAGGTGTTTTGATAATCCATTTTGGATTTTTCATCAATTTTTCCCATCCTCTTTTTTCACCTTTTTAGTTGAACGAGGTTTCCCTCTTTTTGCATTAGATCTTTTTTTCCTAGACTTTTTAATTCTTTTAGGTTTGTCATTTTTCTCAATTTCTTGATTGTTTTCTGTTATTTTTCCAATTTCTCCGGTCGAGATGAGTGCAGAAAGATCATCAAGACTGAGTGTTCCCCCAGTTTCTGCTTTTTCACGAATTTCTTCTGACTTTATTTTTAGAGATTCTTTTTCAGCTTCTTTTCCTCTAATTCTTAGATATGCTTCTAAACGTTGAATTTCTTTATACAACGTTCTTTTTTCTTTTATCCAATTTTGACACCAATCGTCTATTTCACTAATTTTTTTCGATGCGTAATCTACACTTTCCCAACCAATTTTTTTGTTGGGATATTTTTCTTGAATTTTTGAAAATTCGTTGTCATCTATATCCTCCAAATCAAACTTTCTTATTGCTTTCATAGTATTCTTAATTTCTTTGTAGGCCTCTAACAAAATTTGTTGTTGTTCATCAGATTTTATAGCAATTTGATACATTGCTTGATATTCAAAATAACTTTCAAACAGGTCAATTTCTTCCTTCAAACTTGGAATTTCCTGTATTCTGTTGCTTATTGTCCATAGCGGTTTATGTCTCTGTTTCAATGATTGAATAATATCTTCAGGAGAAGGAGGGACTTTTTTGTCATAATCTGCTCTCAATTTCTTTGCATTATCTCTACTGATTTGAGCTTTTTTTAATCTTGAAACTAATTCAGAGATTTCTGGGTTTCTAGGCCCCATTAATACTCCTCTTACCTTCTTGACGAATTCTACTAATTCTTTACGTTCACGTTGAAATTGTTCATGTTCTTCTTCTTTTTTAGATAATGTTTGTTTAAGTTGAGTTCGACTAGAATTTATTTCATTTGTCGATAATACTACTAAATCATCGAAAAGAAATTCTCTCTTTCCTTTCCGATTCTTCTTCTTCATTTCTGCACCTCAATTTCTTTTGTTTTGGTGTTTAATCCCTATTCTAGACATTTTTCCTGCGCTAACTGCTTTTGAAAATCTCATCAGGTCAGGGTGATCGTAGTCTAATTCTCCTATTCCTTCGTCAACTCTTCTAGTCCAATATGATACAGCGTCATCGGATTCTTTTGAAATTCGAATTGCTGCATCGAGTTGTACCTTCTCTTCCTTCAATTCTTTTCTAATTTTTTCAAACTCAGAGATTGTTTTAGAATCAGTTTTCTTTTGATCTAAATCCTTCCTATATTTTGGAGCAATTTTGTCATATTTTTGTTGTAATTGATCGACTGATTCTTCTAATCCTTGTATTATAAATGAAATTTGATCAGCAAGGAGCCTCCTTTTTTCTAAAATTTGAACCGCCATTTCTTCTGGCGTCAACTTCAGAAGTTGTTCATAGTCCTCATGCATCGTACCTCGACGACATGGCGACGTTGGATAAAGTAACCCTAAGTTGCATTATTCACAGTAACCCCTATCATAGGTCTACGCTTGATGGGGGGTATGGCCCGTGATAGCACGCTGAGTATCGTCGTCGCTATTCTATTATTGCCTGTTTTTGCTTCTACAATTTCTGCCTCTTCTGCATCAATGGTTACAGCTGGCAGTGGAGGTGTTGCAATAATTGGTCTACCTGGTCATCAGGGCGATACTGTGTCATTCTCGTCTTTAATTCATAACGAGGGAGATTCCAGCGGAACAGCATTTCTTCGATTGAATTCATCTAATCAGACATATGTTGGAGAACAAGTAGTCATTGAACCCGGTTCAAGTAGAGAAGTAGTTGCTCCTTTTCTTCTTTCAGAAATTGGATTAATTGATGTATATTGGGAAATAATTTCAAACGATTCTCTCGTTTCAGAGAACCTTTCTGGTCATTCACAAATCAATATTGAGAAACCTCAAGAATTGCATGTTCATATCTTAGATTCATCATGGACTTCCGATGATGGGCTTGAAATTTCATTTAGAACAATTTTGGATGAGGGGAGAAGTAGAGATGTATCTGTCGAATTGACTGGCTATTCTGGTTCTAATTCTCAATTACTACAAAGTTTTGAATCATTTTTGACACCGGGTATTCGTCAATTTTCCTTATCACTTGGTTCTCCATCTATATCATCAGTTTCGATTAGATTGACTCCTATTGATTGGATATCTCATGATACTGCTGTAGATGAAATCGTAGTTTCTCCCCCTGAGATATCTGGAACAATTGAAATTGTTTCAATATCACCTGAAATTCCATCCGCAGCAGATTCTGTTTCCATTGATGTTC
Source organism: Methanobacteriota archaeon (assembly GCA_002702985.1). GTDB lineage: Archaea > Thermoplasmatota > Poseidoniia > Poseidoniales > Thalassarchaeaceae > MGIIb-N2. Next base: position 6,331 of record PADI01000031.1, on the reverse strand, counting down.
TTATTTCTAACACTGGAACAGATAGGATTAATTCAGGTACCATTAGGATTATTTCATCTTCTTCGGGGATTGTTCTAGCAGAGATGAACTCTCCTTCATTACAAATTGGTTCAGATTTTACAAGTACATTTTCTATTGAATCATGGCCAACCGGAAATCCTGTAGACATTCGTGCAGAGTGGTATTCAGAATTTTTAATTTCAGAGTTTGATAATTCTGTAATTTCCAATAACGTTGTGTCAAGTTCTAGTTCTGATATACCTTGGATTACTGTTGCTGTAGGATGTATAATTGGAATTTTGGTATCAATTGCAATGAGATCGGCAAGTAGAGGGAGTAGGAAGTCTGTTTCTATGAAGAAGACCAAAAAAGTCGATAAAAAGGAAAACATTGATCTTGCTGTTGAAGAAAAAAGAGAAGTATATTGCCCTGAATGTAATCGTGCTTTATTGGTCCCTAAATCATATTCAGGGAGAGCTAGGTGTGCTCCTCCTTGTTCAACTGAATTCAAAGTTAGTCCTGAAGAAACAATTGTAAATGACGAAGTTGATATCGATCATATTGAATTTGATGAAGATAGTTCTGATGAACAAAACGAATCGAATCTATTAGTTTCCAAGAGCAAAACTGATCTTTTGGAATGTCCTAGTTGTGGTCAGATGTTGAAGGTTCCAATTTCAAAACGTCCTGCAACTGCTCGATGTCCTGCTTGCGGTTCTGAATTTGAGGCATTGGAGGGTTAATTTTGGAAAATCTAACAGAATTTGAGGAGATGTACATTAAGAGAATCTATGAAGTCCATGATCACTCTCCGGATGCTATAGTTAGAACATCTCAATTGGCTGAATTAATGAGTATTAGTTCTGCTTCGGTGACTGAAATGATTCAGCGTTTGGCTAATCGAGATCTTGTTACTTACATTCCTTACAAGGGATGTAGGTTGACACCATCTGGATTCCACCATGGTGCATGTGTTAAGAGAAGACAACTGTTGCTTGAAATTTTATTATCTGATGTTTTAGGCATTAAGGAAGACATTACTGAAATTGCTTGTCGAATGGAACATGCAATAGATTCTACGGTTGAATCTGCGATAGATCGAAGTCTTGGTTTCCCTGTAAAGACTCCTGATGGAAAGAAGATTCCAGTTATTGGCCGCGATATTGATGAAGAACATAGAAACCCGATAGTTGCATTAGATGACTTACCGTTAGAGTCATCATTTGAGGTCGTGATGGTAATTTGCCCTCCTTCCGAATTACCTGCATTAGAATCAGCAGGAGTAACTCCGGGTGCAACTATGTACAATTCAGAAAATGGTCCAATGATATCTGACTTATTGATACGTTGGGCCGATAGTGTTCGTTTGTTGGTCAGATTAATTGATTGAAAAATTGGGCTTAAATCACAAATTTTAGCGAGAATCTTCATGGTTAGATTGAGTCTCAGCGTGTCATGGATGACGACGCCAGTGAGATTGGTGGCGATGAAAATTCCGAAGAAAATGAACTTGAAGAAGAATTTTCTAATGAGGAGAAAGAAACAGTTGAGAACGAGGATTTAGAATCGTTTGAAAGTCAAGAAATCGAATCAGAGACAGCAGAATCTACTAATTCAGATTCTTCATTAAACGAGTTGAGAGATACTGCGCTTTTAGAAGAAAAACGTTGGAAAAGTATTGATGAAAAATTTCTTTCAAGCGGTCTTAGGTTGCTACATTTGTTGCCAATTATTTCGATTTTATTGATCGCTTTAACCCGAGCTTTTCGAGATATTTCTCCATTTTGGTGGTCAGAATTCGTCAATGAGGATTTCAAATTTAGTATTGTAATTGGGATTTTATCGATTGTAGTACTTTTGACTTATTTTGTTGCTTTGTGCATTGCTATTAGAAAGATCAAATCTACGTTAAATGGGGTTAAGATTGAAACAGATATTAGGGAAATCGATGGTCAAGATTTCCGTGCAGTTCATGGACATTCATCATTGATTTCTACAATTAATTTAGTTTACAAACAACATATTGCGACTGCATTATTGGTGTTTATTTCCATCATTTTTTTGATTTCTTCTATCCTTGCTTCTGATTTCATATCTGAAGGAAATATTTGGCAGGGTAGATTAATGACCATGGGAACTGCTTGTTTGATGTTTGGATATGGTGCACATTTACTCTCTCTCAGACCTAACTTCAATACAGTAAATCCTTATGGTTTATTGGGGATATATTCGCCTCCCGTTCATCCTGCATTGCTTGATTTCCCCTTTCGCGATGTAATTGGTACTCACATTGATCCTCTACTATCAACCAAGTTATCTGACTTTATCCACAGTTTATCAGAAAATATTGTAGAAGGTAAAACTGCTATAGAAATGCAAGAAAGAATTCTTCATTTATTGTATCTTGAGCAATATTGTGGATTAAAGAAAAATGATGTGAATAATGCTCTAAAATCTATACTTTCTGAAGAAGGGATTGAGAGAATAAGGGGTACCGAAGATGAACCTTGGGACGAGACTTGGAGAGAACTAATCGATAATGCACGTAATAGGGTTAAGCCTTACTTTAGGTTACACGATAGAATACTACACAATGCAATGGATATTAGTGAAGGAAAACGCCCTCCTGGTGGGCTATGGTTTGATATTGATATCGAGAATCTCATTGTAGAAGGAGAGGCTCATTTGTTTACATTTATCCATAATGGTACTTTAAACGAAAAGGAATTAGTTGTTAGAATCCAGACTCCTGATTTCAGCCCTACTGAGACTCATTATAGTCTACACTTACCACCTGGTTCTGTTGAGAAAATGACTGTATCGGAATCACCAGCAGATGTTAAATCATATATGGGGGATTTGTTTAAAGAATCCAGATTTATCTGGCAAACCTTGTTACCTAGACAAACAGGGGAAGCAACTGTAACTGTGCGTTTAGAAGATAAGTCAGGTAATTTACTTAGTGGAAAAGTTGCTACTGTCCAAATTCAATATGATATGTCCCGCAGACTAAGATGGTGGGCTGGTTTCGTATCTATTTGTACTGGCGGTGCAGCATTATTATGGCTACTAATTTTGCCAATTCTTGGCTTCATTGGTGGTTTTTAGTGTCAACGACTTCAAAACCCCCACCATTGTCCCAAGTCCGATGACGGACACTGATGAGGTTGCTGATCCAGAGTTGCAGCAAAGGCTGCATGCTATGGAGACCAAATTAAAACGTCTAAAGCAGGCTCGTAATTCTCACAGTGATTCCGCTAAGTCATTTGCATCACAGAGGAACGCCGTCCAGTCTCAGAGAAAAGAGATTCAGTCTGTGATTGATGAGAAAATGGCTGAACAGAAATTGGTTCGTGAAAAGATGAATCTTCAACGTACTCGTAGGGATGGAATTCAAGAGCAAATTCGAATTCTAATTAATAGGTCTAAGGCTGGTCGAAATAATCACAATAAAGCGAAGTCAAAAGTAGTTCAATTAGCAGAAACAGTAGGCGATATAGAACGAATTAGCCATAGGATTGAAACTGATGGTACGCTTAGTCTTGAAGCCGAGAATAAAATGGTGAAGAAACTCAAAGACCTTGAGGCTAGACGACAAGAACTACTTCCAGATGTTGAAGAAGAAGCACGAATTAGTGTTGATCTTGAAGATATTGAGGGTTCAATCCAAGTTCTTAGAGCAGAAGCAGATGATGCACATCAAGCATTTGTAGATGCCATGAATACGGCAGATGAAATGTGGGAATCAATCAAGACTATGTTTGAAGATAGAGATCAACTTTCAGCTGAAGCTGACCGTCATCATCATTCAATGTTAGAGGCTAGAGAACAAGCAGATGCTGTTCATGAACAACTTTCGAAACTATTGTCTGAAGTTAATGAAATCAGAGATCAATTAAATGAACAAAGATTAGAGGCTGAGAAGTGGATTACTGATCATAATGAATCTGTAAGAAAGTCACGAATGACTCCTGATCAGAATAAGGATTTAGCTGAATCAATTGCCGAGAGTTTACTATCTGGAGGGAGTATCACTCTTGGAGGTTCTAGACCCAAAGAAAGTGAAATTCTAGATAGATCATCCAGTAAGAAACGTCGTTCTCGTTCAGGTGTAGTACGTAGAACTAGAGTGAACAAGTAAATTTGCTCTTATTTTTTTATAATGTCAAACGGCGTTTGAAATAAATAGGGTGGTGTGTGGGCTAATAGCATGTCAGGAGCAGATGGGCCAGATAGGACCTATGATCGGTCTTGGGAAGAGATAGAAGAAATGCTCGAACTCGCTGAAGAACGTGCTGCTGAATGGAGAGCATGGTTTGAAGAATGCAAAAATGATGGAGATCGGGATGGAATGAAAGAAGCAGCAAGAAATTACAAAGCTCTAGAAGGCGTTGTCAAAACTTTACGATGGGTTCTCGGAGAAGTTGGAGTAGATCATCCTCTAGACTGATTACCATCCACGCTTTTCCATGTGGACGCCTAGTGTCTCAATTTCCAGACCAGGCATTGCTTCGCCAGTCATTCGGCAAGCCTCAGCTACCTTCCCTGAGTCAGCATGGTGATGTGCAGCTAGTACTATTGCCTCAGCGGTGCGTGTAGGATCGGACGACTTGAAGATTCCAGATCCTACGAAGATACCATCCATACCGTGTCGCATCAACAGCGCCGCATCGGCAGGAGTTGCAATTCCTCCCGCCGAGAAGGTTACAACCGGTAAGCGTTGTTCTCTAGCGATCAAATCGAGTACATGATTAACTTCTGCTTTTACTTCTTCGAAGGTTCCAAAAGGGGTGTTTTCAAGAGTTAATTCATCCATGAAAGAATCGTGCTCTATCCGGTGGAATGGTTTCATAATCGCTTCTGAAACGGTTTCAATAGAATTTGGATTTCGAGATATGTAATCCATCTCTGCGTTTAAGAAACGAGCGTGCTGTACGGCAGAAACAACATTTCCTGTTCCCGCCTCACCCTTCGTACGCATCATTGCAGCTCCTTCGACTATACGGCGAACAGCCTCTCCCATGTTAGTGCAACCACAGACGAATGGGACAGTGAAATCTCTCTTCGCAATGTGGAAGAATGGATCTGCCGGAGTAAGTACTTCTGATTCGTCAATCATGTCTACTCCAAGGGACTCCAAGACTCGCGCCTCGTCCTCATGGCCGATGCGTGCCTTCGCCATTACTGGAATCGAAGTAGTCTCTATTATTCCACGAATCATGTCGGGATGGCTCATTCTAGCCACTCCCCCATCGGCACGAATATCTGCAGGTACTCTTTCAAGAGCCATTACTGCGGTTGCACCTGCGTCTTCTGCAATTTGTGCTTCCTCAGGAGTGACCACGTCCATGATTACTCCACCCTCCTGCATTTGAGCAAAACCTCGTTTAACGAGTTCCGTACCGTGATTCAGTGTGGTGATATCGACCATGTTGGTGCACTATCCTACGAATTAATCAGCTAAAACTGGTGAATCGCCCATAGCAATTTCAAGATTTGGAGCTTCGTCTTCATTTCGATCAATCCACTCTTCTTCATCAGCAGGAACGTCAGTATCTGCAAAGATAGCTTCGACAGGACATTCAGATACGCACGCGGCGCAATCAATACACTCATCAGGATCAATTACTAAGTAGTTATCCGCTTCTCTAAAAGCCTCTACAGGGCAAACTGCCACGCAATCTTGGTATTTGTGATCAACACAGGCGCTTGTTACAACGTGAGTCATGGCTGTCGGTGGAGGTCGTCCCATTTCAAGATGTGTGCTATTCCTAAGAAAAATCATCATTTCTAATTTTCATATGAAGAAATCGCATCTTGTAAACATTCGATAGCAATATCTTCGACAGATTGACCAGGATAAACTTCTAATTTAATCTTCAATTTTATGCAAGGTTCACGTTTTCTTGGTTCAGAGATTTCGATTCTACCACAACACAGTTCGGCTAAACTCAATCTTAAATGAATGACATTTCTTTCATCTATCCTCGATAATATATCTTCCTTCAGAAGAGTACTAAGACACTCGTAACCTAGTTGAGAAATGACAAATCGAACATCCTTTTTCCGAGTAATTTCTAACGAAAAGTTTGTTTGAGGGGCGCCATGCCATGATTTGTCTACTTTTTCGGTAATTGTTGTCTCCTCTCCAACTAATTTTCCTATTCCATTTCGTATGACTGCTAGGTCATCAATTGCACTACAATGCGCTCGCAGTTCAAGACGATGTACCCCCATTAATTACATCTGACAGTGTCAAAGATATCATCTTCACCGAATGAAATCCCTCTTTTTCTTAATTTTCATGTAGGGGGGCGTTCAAATACTGGTT
>PADI01000030.1 GCA_002702985.1 Methanobacteriota archaeon | reverse complement strand
TTCTTGTGAACCACTTAAGTCAAGCACTTTTGGTGGCTCAGGGAAAATTACAACTGGGTGAAATGTTTCACTATCCCACTCCACCATAACCTGTCCGAAGAGGGAATCCGCTATGAGGGTCCTCATCTGTCTCAGTTCAGGTGGGACCATGGAAATAGGGGGGGATTTTCTCCGGCAAGTAGTTGCAATTATACTGTTAATTGCTCCATGTCTATGGATGTCTGATAGATTTCTCAATCGTTTAGATCCTGCTCGAACCGATGCTCAAAGATTGTTGATAGTACCTGGAATCTCATTATTCATGTTGCTTGGAATTATCGGATGGAGCGTGCTTCTTTTTGGAGAATTACGAATTCTGTCAATTTTCGTTGTGTGGTGTTTTATGGAATTTTCATCTAGGAAATTTAGTATTATACATAATAATAACACAGTCAACACTAGTCCTTGGGAGAAATTGGAAACTGAAATAGAAAGAGCAGAACGACAAAAAAAATCACCAGATTTGAAGAAAACTGAATCTAATAGTATCATACGTCAATGGAAATTCTCCACAGATGATTTGTGGATACTTATTGCATCTGGTGCAGGAATTATTGGTTTGCTATTACCTCATTTTCTTTTTATTGAGCCACTAGGAATAGATTGGATAGGATTTGCAACCCTCGCTGATACTCTAGCATCAACAGGAACTACGGAATTACCACCTCCTTCGATTGGAAATTGGACCTATCCTCCTGCTTTACCTTCGACAGCTGCATGGATCATGACAATGACAGGAATAGATTCAGCGACATCTGTATCCCTAATTGGACATTTAGGAATGGGACTCTTGTGTGCTAGTTTGGCAGGTGTTTTCGCTAGATTTGGAGCTGGTGGAGCAATGTTAGTTTCTATGGTTCTTAGTGCAGGCCTATTTGCAAAAATGTTTGATTCAGGATATCCAACAGTATTATCTCAATTAGGATTTATAGTAGGTTTACTCGTAGTTTTGAATAATGAAAAAAGATCCCCTAAACAAGATTCAGTAGCTATTCTCTCAGTTGCATTTGCAGGAGTAATTCACCCAAGTGGTGCAATATATCTAATTCTTTTAATCGTAGGGAGAATGCTCGTTAGGGCCAATTTCAATGATGAGAATTCAGAAAGAAATAATGTAATCATTGGTTCAAGTTTGTTAATTGGGGTTTCTCTCTTTATTGCAGCAGGAATTTTTGCTCCTAGAGTACAAGATGATGCTATTCTAGCAGAATATGGATGGCAAGGTGGTTTAGATCTAATCAAATGGAATGGACCCCTCATCTTTTTGGCAATTTGGGGTGCTTGGAGAAGTAGAAATTCATTAGAAGGAAAAATCATGATAATGTGGTTCTCATTAATTTGGATTCTTAGTTTGGTCCACTTAATGGAAGGGATAATTGGAATAGGATTTCTAACTCTAATTTCTTACATCCTATATAGTATGTCAATGCATGGATTCCATATCCCTTTAGCATCTTTAGGCGCTTTAGGATTAGCGCCATATATCCAATTAAGGATGATGAAAAAGAAAGAAAGAATTATTGAAAAAAGCGACGAATCTCGAGAATATTTTCACACGCCTCCGAAGAAAATTTCTGAATATTTCTTACAATTCTCTTTCGCAATTTGTGCTTCTATGTTGTTGTTAACTATTGGATGGTTCACGACATTACATCAACATTCAGAACTTTGGGTTCGAACAGATGGTGATCGTATAATTCATGAATCATTGGATCTTCCAGATGATGCAATAGTATTCATTGAAAATAGACCATGGGGTTACTTGCTGGATGCAGATGGTGAATTACAAAGAACTTCCTTTCCAAATTTAGGAATTTTAGAAGTGAAAGAGAATATACAATATCAAACATATAATGCAATACTAAATGATGATATTACTCGGTTGAAAAATTTAGGAATTACGCATGCAATATCAAGTCCAAGAGGAGAAGTAGGTTTTCTTCTTGCATCCTCAGATCATTGGTCAATTATTTCTGAACATGAAGGCAGTAGAATATGGCAATTTCAAGAAATACCTACTGAGGAATCTACAAGAGAAATTATGATATTTGGGATAGAAAAGATATCTTGTCAATTAGGATGTGATTGGAGAACTTCTCCATGGACTGGATTGTACGAATGGTCAAATTCTCCAGTGCTTGAAAGCCGTTCATTCTTGAGCGATGGTTCGATTTCAATGGATGTTGAAACGTCTAGGGGAATGAGATCTTCCATGGTTAGAATTTCCGCATTAATTGAGGCCCCTCCAGATCAAACTGTTTCAATAACTGCATCTAGCGGAGGAAATTCTACAACAATTGAAAGAAATACTGAAGGTTCAGTTCAAATGATCACCACACTAGTAAATGTCGGCGATAACGGACTTGTTACTATCGGAATAAATGCAGATACAGATAATAAAAATTGGATTAATCCTACTGCTTTATCCGGGAGAGGTGATAGGCTAATTGATTCAAATGGAGTTTGGATACATTGGTTTGAGATTTCAGAAATTTGAGGTACGAACATGAAACAACCTGGAATCACAATTTTGCTTCCGACACTTGATGAAGCAAAGGCTTTGCAAAATGTAGTAAATAGGATTCCTATTGAAGAAATTTCAGCAGAAGGATGGAACGTTAGAATTGTTGTTGTTGATGGAGGGTCTACAGATGGAACAATAGAATTAGCAAGCCAATTAAATTGTGAAATTATTGAACAACATGGGGGATCAGGTAAAGGAAGAGGATTGAGAGAAGCATTTGCAAATTTCATGAATTCAGATGATTCACTATTAGTTATGATGGACGCTGATGGAACATATCGTCCTGAAGATATCCCTAAATTTATCCATAAATTAGAACAAGAAAATGCAGACATTGTAATCGGATCTAGAATGAAAGGCAAGATAGAAAATGGAGCAATGACGAGAAGGAATTGGATAGGCAATCATATTCTCACTTGGTTGGCTGTTTTCTTACATCGAGCATATATCTCCGATCTGTGTACAGGATTTTGGCTTCTAACTAGAGATTCAATTGATCAGATGAAACTCAACTCAACCGGTTTTGAAATTGAAGCAGAAATGTATGCATCAGCAGCATATAATCAACTGAAAATTCGTGAAATCCCAATCCATTATGATATCCGAATTGGCCGTTCAAAACTTGGTTCTATAGGAGACGGGATACGAATAGCGATGAAAATTATTAGAAGGAAATTTATTTCAAAACCAATTTCAAAGTAATAATTCTTGTAAACGCTCAGAAAAATCTGTAGAAGGAGTCCACCCTATTGCTTTGTTTAGAGAATCAAAAGAACCCGAACTATGCAAAATATCTCCTTCGCGAGGTGGTTTGAATTTCAAGACGATCTCATTTTCTGTATATGACGAAAAAGAATCTACTACATCTAATAGCGTCATTGATTCTCCCGAACACACATTAAATTTCTTTCCTGAAACTTTGGAATAAATGCCATTTTTTTCAAGATCTTCTAAACATCCTATAAATGCAGAAACGACATCATTAACATGGATAAAATCACGAGATTGATGACCATCTCCAAAAATTGTTAACTCCTCATTCTGGACTATTCTTTCAGAAAATATTGTCAGAACTCCACTATATGGGGACCCTCTTTGTTGGCCTAATCCAAAAACATTGAATAATCTAAGTGCACATACAGGAGATTGTTTGATTGATAAAAGAGCGTCTTCTGCTTTTTGTTTATCTAATCCATAATTACCAATCGGATTTATTGGATCTTTTTCATTCAATGGTAACTGTTTTGGAACGCCATATAATGCTGAAGTAGAGGCATGAAGAATGGCTGAAACACCACTTTCAGATGCCTCTTGAAAAAGAGATTGAGCAGCCAAATAATTTACTCTTCTACTAACTTCTGGCATGTTTTCACACAAAGGAACCGAAGCAATAGCGGCTAAATTAATCACGGATTTCACCTGAGTAAGTGCTTCTTTTCTGACTGACTCATCAGAAATATCGCCTTCGATTACAGTTAACTTCGGGTGTTCTTTAAGTGGTTTTCCTGTTGAGAAATCATCTACTACCACTACCCTTCTTTCTTTAGAAAGTAATTTACTGGTTAGGTGCTGACCAATGAAACCTGCTCCCCCTGTTACAAGAACTGCATTGGAACTCATATGACTCCCTTAGAAAGACAGGATATTAAGATATAATATTGTACGACGATTCAATAGCGAAGTAGCACAGCGCGTTTCAATATGTCAGGACCTAAGTTAGGGTGTATCATCCTTGGTTCCGGTGGAATAGTATCTCAAAGATTTCAACAGAGGCTCTCTAATCATCCATTTTTTGAATTAGCAGGAGTTGTCGGATCTTCTAATTCAATTGGAAAAAAACTTTTGGATCTTCCTTGGAATCTTGATGAACAAAGACCTTCATTGCCAGATATTACAATTATCGGAATGAAAGAAGGTAGAGAATTAGTCATGAAAAATGATATCCAGATAGTTTTCAGTGCACTACCCTCTGAAATTGCAGCGAAAGCCGAGCCTTTGTTTGTTAAATCGGGTTGTATGGTATATTCTAATGCATCATATCATAGGATGCTAAATGAGGTCCCATTAGTTATTCCAGAAGTTAATTCAAATCATCTAGATATTCTAGATTCTTCTAAACTCGGAATTGTATGTTCCACTAATTGTACCGTAATGCCGATTGCATTATCGATAAAACCAATCTATGAATTGTGGGATATCAAAAATATCTCTATTCATACAGAGCAATCGGTTTCTGGAGGGGGGCTAGAATTATTGATTTCTACTCGATCGGGTAATTCACCATCTCCAAAAATTCCTGGAGAAGCTGATAAAATTGAAGAAGAATTAATTCGATTACTATCATATATCGAACAAGATGAAGAAATAAAGCCAAAATTTAACGTTAATGTATCTTGTAAACGAGTCAATCGAGATTATGGACATATTGTGCATATCGAAATTGAGACTGATTCAAATGTTAAAAAAGAGGAGATAATTGAACAATGGATGAAGGCTCCTCCTAGTATCTGTAATGATTTACCTTCCTCCCCAACACCACATATAATTGTCAAAAAATCGATCGATCCAGACAAAGATCGATGGGCAGGCTCTACGAACAAGAACTTAGATCCTGCAGAAAATCTTCATTCGGGAATGGCTATCGTTACTACGATTCCTGAAATCTCTGGAAATATTGTAAAGTGGTCAGCATTCTCTGAAAATACAATTAGAGGCGCAGCAGGTGGATGTATACTTCTCGCTGAATTAGATTCTATGAGACGAGGGATAATTCCATTATCATCTTCGGGTGAGGGCTATAACCCACTTTGATGTCCACACTGTATGGCTGCTCCAAAAATGACTAGAGGGTCGTTTCGAGGATTAGTAGGATCTATGGAGAATAATGAGCGAACACGATTGCTTCTCATCATGCCAAGATCTTTCCGTCCAGAATATGAATTAATTACAGAAGGACTTGAAATTAATGATGATGTTTTCTCTACTTATCTTCGGCCCCGCTCTAATCTTGAAGAAATAAAAGATGCAGGATTTGATTCATTTAATCATTCAATACATCTGATTGATATTGCAATGAAAGATCTTGGAATTTGGATGAAGCCTTTGGTCTCTAACCATTGGAATCGCTCTGAAATAGATGTTAGTCCCACTTCAAATTGTGACTTTTCTACAGTCACTTGGACATGTTTTAAACATCCAGACGCTTCGGATTCATCGACCATTTTACTACCATTTGATCCCCTTGATTTTCAAGGAAAATGCTTCACACATCTTTCTTCTAAAGAAGAAATTAATGAAACATTAGGTTCCGAGCCGACTATTGAAGACGAAATTCAAAATGAAGAAATTGAAAATGATGATGTGGTCGACGAAATAATTGAAGTCGTAGGAGAAGAAAATACTGAATCACCTCTAAAAGTAGAGGTTAGACAAACAATTGAGATGCTAAAAGCTGATGGACTAGATATGACTGGAATTATGGAACATCCAAAATTCTTAGATGTATCTGAAAGAGCATCTGTTGCAGGTATTGACGTTTGGACTATGGTAGTTGGAATGTTTCAGTAACAAAGATTCAAACGCAAAGATGAGATGGTGAGTTTATGGTGTACTGCACGGAGTGTGGAAGAGAACAGGCCGATATGGCCAAGTTCTGTCGATACTGTGGAGAACGTATGCCTGGATTGGATTTGGCCGTAAAGCTCAAGCAGGAGGCTGCAGCTATTCAACAGGCAAAATCTGGTAGTAGAAATCCTCCTCAAACCCTACCTAATTCGCAACAACCTGTTAACGATCCTTTTCGCACTGGAAAGCGTCTTGGTGGCGCTTGATTCATTCGTCATAACCTCTACCAAAGGTCATGAGGCTTCGGCATCTTGCAATGACTCTGTCAAATTTGCCTTCTCATCCATTCAGGGAACCCGCACTTGAACAATACGGGACCGATGGCGAAACTGCTGCAAGATGGCTATATTCAATTAATTCTGAAGAACCCTTTGGGGATACAGATGGCATAATTGATTTGGGGGCGGGTAATGGTATTCTTGGTATAGGAGCTCTTCTTCTTGGAGCCCCAAATGCTATTTTCGTTGAAATTGATGAAGAAGTTTGCAAATCGCTTCAAGATGCGATAGCATCTTTAGATCTGGGAGACAAATGTAGAATTCTAAATGGAGATGTTCAATCAATTAATCATGATGAGATTAGACGTGATATTGTTGTAATGAATCCTCCATGGGGAAGACAAACACCTCGTGCTGATCGCCCATTTCTTGATACAGCTGTAAAATGCGCAAACGAATCTATTCATCTATTGCATGGTAGGGGTGCTATACATATCGAATCATGGGCAGAATCCTCAGGCTGGTATGCAAAAAGATGGATGGAAGTAGATCTTCCTATGCCTCCAATATACTCTCACCATACAAAGAAGAGAAGTACGACTGAGGCAGCTATGTGGTGGATTAAGCGGTCGGCGAATTGATAGGGAACCATTCAGTCGCTGGTAACATGAGCCCCTCGGATGGTTCGTTCGTTACTCCAGGAACAAGCCTTTCCTTGAGTGATGACATAGTAACAGGATCAGGTATTGGTCGGCATCAAAATCAGTGGGTTGCTCTACGTTCAGGAACATTAAGTATTGGTGAAGAGGTTGTAGACGTAATCGCTTCAGTTTCTACACCTAAAATTCCTCAAGAAGGAGAAGTAATCATTGGACGCGTTTCTCGACTTCATTCAAAAACTGCAGAGATTGAAATTCTACATATTGAAGGTCGAGAAGATGCTAACAGAACTCAAGATGCACTTCATAGAACTGCAGATATTTTTGTTTCTGAAATTGTAGACAGGTTCATGCCATCTCCTGGAGACGGTATGAGAAGTAGAGACATAGTTAGAGCAAAGGTAATTCAATCAGAACCAATGGTAAAGGCGTCTTGTAAAGGAGATCCATCTTTAGGTGTTCTTCACTCTATTTGTCCAGTCTGTGGAGTTTTTCTAAATGTGAGTGATTCTACTCCAGATCAAAATGTAATGTGTGATCGGTGTGATTACACTGGATATCGTGCTCTATCGAATGGTTACGGACATGGACACGTAATCCCTGAAGATGTCGATCTTTCTCCTCTTAATCGTGTAGGAGAAAGATGGACAGAAGAAATGGATGGACGATTAGGACATGATGGTGCTCGCCCTTATCTTTCACCAATGGCAGATTTCCGTCGTGGAGAAAATCACAAAATGCCTAACAGTCAAATTAGAAAACCAACCGGTAGAGATGGACGGCCAAGAAGAGAAATGCATGCTGCAACATGTACGCTTTGTGGAGTTGCTACAAAAGTACCATTCCAACCAACTCCTGGTAAGCCTATACGATGTAGAGATTGTATGGACAAGGTCAAATCTGGCGAGGTTTCTCAAGAAGAATTCGCAAAAGAAAGAGAAGTAATCAACAAAATGAAACATGAAGCAGAGAAGGCAGCAGGACTCAAAGTGTTCGTAGGAGGTTTACCTCACACTGCAACAGAAGAAGAAATTAGAGAAGTTGTAGAACCTCATGGTTCTCTAAAAAAGATAGATATTGTAACAGATCGAGAAGGTTCTCCTAAAGGATTTGGATTCATTGTTTTTGATGATCCAGACCAAGGAAGAGCTGCAATTAAAGCAATGAAAGATATCAAATTAGGCGGAAGAAGGCTCCGATTCGAAGAAGCAAACTCTGGTGGAGGAGGAAGAAAAGGAGGCCGTGGAAACGGCAAAGGTCGTGGAGACCATAGGCGTAGAAACTGAATTTACGCTTAGAATGATAGCCTAATACCCCCAAGAGAGATTGAGTGGGACGAATGACTTGGTTGGTCATTGATGGATATGAAGATGAACCAGCAGCATTCGGTGTACCACCATATGTAGGTTTTCACATCCGTTACGTCTGCGGGTTACTAAGTTCAAAAAACATCGAGTATGAATTCATCACAATCGATCAATGGAGATTAGGAAAAAGACCACAGTGTATCAAAGAAGGAACATTGCAAGGAATTGCATTAATTGCTGGGGCAGTAGTACCTGGAAAATACCTCAGAGGAACACCAATTTCTTTGAAGGAAACAGATTCTATGATTCGATCATTCCCAAGAGAAATACCGATTATTGCGGGTGGATGGGCAATTAGAGGATGGAGACAGCAAGGATGGAGCCCATTAAGAAAGGGATTATTTTTGGCTGTTCAAGATACAGATGCAACATTGAATCATTATTTAGAGAATGGAGAATGGACTCACAAAAGGAGAACTGCTGAACAATGGTCAAAATGGGCGAGAGAAGGTGCCTCAAGTTTAGCTGTAAAGCATCATCCCGATATTGGTACTGAAGAAAAACCAGGGCCACTTACCTACGAAGTAGAAGTTTACCAAGGCTGTGTACGATACAAAAGAGGTTGTAAATTTTGTATTGAACCCAAAAAAGGAGTACCTCTCTGGAGAACTCCTGATGATGTAATTGAAGAGATTAGGATTGCCGCAGATAACGGAGTTAGACATATCCGACTTGGTGGAATGACTGACGTTTTCACTTACATGGCAGAGGGAGTTGTTGAACTAGAATATCCAATCCCTAATCCTGAACCAATAGCTAAACTTCTTCATGGAATTAGAGAAGATGAACGAATCAAAACTCTTCATGTAGATAATGGAAATCCGAGCATAATTGCAGAGAATTTAGAACCTTCAGAAGAGATAACCAAAACACTTGTAGAAACTCTTTCTGACGGTGCAGTTCTATCATTTGGACTAGAATCAGCTGACCCCCAAGTACATGTTGAGAATTGGCTAAATTGTGACTCTAAACAATTACATACAGCAATAGATTTGATCAATAAATATGGAAAAGAAAGGGGCGATAGAGGTCTTCCCAAACTTCTTCCTGGACTGAATTTTATCGCAGGCCTTAGAGGTGAGACTGATGAGTCATACAAATACAATCAAAATCTATTAGAATCACTACGAAATTCAGGATTATGGGTTAGGAGGATTAACATTCGACAAGTTGAAGGTAAAGGATTTCAAGAGGTAAATGAAAAACCGTTTAAGAAATTCAAGCAATGGGTTAGAGAAGAAATTGATACACCATTGCTTCAAGAAATGTTTCCAATTGGACAGAGACTAAATGACCTATATTGGGAAGCACATGATGGGAGAACAAGGCTACCTCGTCATATCACAAATGAGATTCATCAAAACTCATCAATTTATGGAAAACCAGGATTGACGATGGGAAGACAAATTGGAGCATATCCAATTCTGATGGGAGTAAATTACCATATTCCTCTAGAGACAAGTAGCGACGTAATTGTAACTGGACATGGTTCTAGAAGTCTTACAGGTATCGAAATAGGACTAGACCCAAATGTAATGACTGAACGACAATTTAGATCTATTCCAGGAATTGGTGACAAAGCGGCATGGAAGATTGTATCAACAAGAGCCAATAGACTGTCAATGAATTCAGATTCTCCCGCATTTGAGAATATTCATGATGTATTTGATGCAACAGATATTCAAATGCCAGAAATAGCAAAGTTGGTAATGGAGGTGAGAAATTGAATATTGTTGAACAATTGTTAGAAAATGCAGATACTCTAAGAAAAAAGGCGAATGAAATCATCCCTCGATTAATCAAAAATTCTTCAAAAATTGAATTCGCTTATAATCCTCTAGAATACGCATGGAGCCCTCATTCAGAATATATTCGAAGGCATGGGGGGATGGGTGCAAAAATTCTACTCGTTGGGATGAATCCTGGACATGGGATGGGAAATACAGGTATTCCCTTTGGTTGTCCGAAAATGGTTCGAGAGGTTTTGAAAATCACAGGATTAGAAGTTGGATCACCAGTGAATACTCACCCAAAACGTCCAGTAATAGGATTAGAACATCCAAAACCAGAAATTTCAGGAACCAGAATATGGGGGTTATTATCTGAAATATATGGTCCAGAAAATGCTGCAGGAGGGGAAGTTTTCATTGTAAACCACTGCCCTCTATGGATGTTTGATGAAAAGGGAAGAAACATTACGCCAGACAAATTGACAGGAGCTGTTTATACTCAATTAGCAGAAATTTGTGATAATCATCTGAAAAATGTTGTAGAAATTTTACAAATTAAACGAGTAATTGGGGTCGGAAGATACGCTCAAAAACGAATAAATGAGATTTTCATAAATGGAGATGGTGTGGAACTAGATGGAATCCCTCATCCAAGTCCTGCGAATCCATTTGCTAATCGAAATAGGGGAGAAGATTGGAGAAAGGCATTCAAAAATGCACTAAATCAATCATGAGCGTTGACGAATTAATCGCAAGCCAATTACACTCAAAATCGTTAGAACAACAAGATTAGTCCAATCAAAAACAAACTGCTGTTCTAGAGGAGTAGTATCAGTAGATTGCTGTCCAGGGCCTCCTCCACCTCCTCCGCATCCATCTGGCGGAGGACCAATGCCTGGACCCCAAGTTTCACCATACCCTGAACAAGGATCGCTACCATCTCCTCCATCTCCTCCATCAGAAACTTCCCCATGATAACAAATTAAGAAATATGGAAAGCCCATTTCTCCGATTCCATTTTCTATAGTAGAATGATAATGATAAATCCCCTGAGGGAAATCAGGTGTTGGTCCAAAATGACCATTACAAACATCCAAATGGCCCAAACCAGATACATATTCGTAATCATCAATTCCATTGTATCCATTTTGACCAGATTTCAAACGATATGATGATTTCATCTCTACAATTTGTCCTGTGCCATCATCCCCATATACTCCATAAATTGGATATCCATCAAAAGCAACACCGATTACGTCTGATGCTTCACCAGTGTTTGTTGAGAAAGGGAAAGAATAGTCTCTCCAACCTTCTCCAGCCGTTTCATTAGGATGCCAATGAACACAGTTTCCATCTGCATGATAGTGGTATACTCCACCTGGACCAGAATGCCCATGACAAAGGCCTAGCCAGATATGTTGTCTATCTTCTTCGTAAACTCCTTCATTCGAAGCGACTGCATCGCCTCCAGGTCCATCTTCGGGACCAAAGATTGGTACTCCATTGATTGCAATTGCTATATCTCCTCTATCAGCTGCACACTGATAATCCCCATTTGCTTCAGGACAATTAGCAGAATTATGCCCACCCGTGGTATCATTGGTTGGAGAGCGTGGAACTACCCATGTGTATGATTGAGCAGAAGTACAACATCCGGGACCAGATTCAAGATCGTGATTAGGAATTCCATTGGAACTAATTGTCACAGTATCATTCTCTAGTGTGATAGTCACTGAACAGATATGATTGTCATCACCCGAAGTATTGTAATCATCAACTCCTACTCCAGTACCATTTTGACAAAGAAATTTATCCACCCAAAATAGACCTAAATCAGACGGATCGTAAACAGTACCATCTACTGCATCACAATCATCGGGAAGTCCATCTCCATCTGAATCAAGACTATCGTCAAAACCAGGACATTGATCATTTTCATCATCGACTCCATCTCCATCATCATCATCATCACAACCATCTGGAACCCCGTCGTTATCCCAATCTGTATTATCGTCATGTCCTTCACAAATATCCGAAACATCATCTACACCATCTCCATCAGAATCAGGTAACGCATCATCAAAAACAACGTCAATTGAAATAGCATCTTCAAAGATTATCTCACTTATTCCTACTGCTTGCTGTACTCCATCAACAGTGATTGTAACATTCTCTAAGTCATGGAATAATGGATCAAATGTTGAATCATCTGATTCAGAAATATTCCATACTGCAAAGAAAAGGGATAGATTTACTGTTATCGGTTCATATGTTTCGATGTGTAACTTTCCAGTATCATCGTGAGTATGCAATAGATGCATTGCATTTGGGCAGACAGAAGTATCAATTCCCATATTATTTGGAATCGGAATCTCAGTGCCTCGAACTGTCAACTTTATCCAAGGATGAATATGCATGGCTAAATTAGAATGTCCACCTAAACATTGTTCGGCTAAGGGTGTAGGTTCATCGTCATCCAATGTTTCATTTGATTCATTAGAAGAATTATTATTTTCAACTACAGAATCAGAAGATGAGTTTCTTAAAAATTCAACTACTTGATCAAAGGTTTCATCACTACTGTAAGGAAGATGATGGTCTGCAGAACTACTTACTAGATGTAATGAAGAAGAAAAATTACCTGCTAATTCTGCTGATCCATAAGCAAAAACATCTTGCTCACCTTCAAAAATTAGCGCAGGTATGTCAAATGGAGCATTTTCTTCAACTGTATCCATCAAACCATGATGCAATGTTTCCATGTACCCATTAAACAACAAAACTTTGTCAAAAGAAGAGTCAGAATTTGCAAGATAAATTGGAATCATAGCAGCTCCTTGAGAATAACCTAGAATGGCATAAAATGGACCATTATTTTCTACAAAGTTATCTAGATAATTGATTGAAGAATCTGCCCAATCTCTATCTTCTGTGTAGCTATCTTTTCCACCTGGAACATCATTAATCCAAACTCCACCTTGTTCAGGAGATTGAGCAAAAATAAATTCAAATTCAGGAAGAGCATTACGTAAATCTTGCATTCCTTGTTGATTTTGGAATGAAGATGATGATTCTCCTCCACCATGCAAAGCTAAAACCTTGAGATTGGAAGTATTGTTTGTCTGAGGATTTGTATTGTCTGAATCATCTGATTTATCATCAAATTCATTTTTTTCATCATCATCCAAATTCTCACCCGAATTTGAATCATTTTCTATATCATCAGAAGTAGAATCTTCATTGGACAATAAATAGACTGCTCCACCTCCTGCAAAAAGACCTAACAGGAAAATGATACCAATAATGAGGGCAGTAGAATTGTTGGACATAACTCTGAATGATACACAATAGCATATAATCAATAGAGTCAAAATGATTGTACTTTCTAAAATTATATCATTTCAAATCAATCGCATCCTTCATGAGTAGACCCCCCCGTCGCTCAAGGGTGAGTAACATGTGGAACCCACCTCCAGAAGCACTGAAAGCCCTACCCCTTGATCGAGATTGGTCTAAACCCGATGACAAATATGGAGACCCAAAGACTCTCTATGATATGGTAAGGAAATCTGTTGACCTTTGGGGTGCAGACACCGTTCAGTGCACTTATGTCCCCAGTGAAGGAATGGAAAGAGTGCCGATTACTAGAGGGCAATTTCATGACAATGTTCAGGCTCTTGCTGCTGGAATGAGAGCTGCCGGAGTGAAAGAAGATGACAGAGTATTACAAATCGTTGATACTAGTCCACAATTCGCTATGATTTTCTATGCAGCTAATATGATAGGTGCAGCAGCATCCGCAGTATATACAAACATGAAGATGAAAGAATCTGTCTATTGTTATGATTTAGCCACTCCTTCAATTTTGTTCGTTGCAAATCCATCACTGCTTACTAGTTTCGCTGAAAATAAAGGTGATTCTGAATGGCCAATCGGTGGAGTTGTAATTCTCGATAATGAAATGCCTGAAACAATGCCTGAAGGGGTTAATGTCAGCACATGGATGGATTTCATCAATGCTGGTCGTGCTGCTGAACCAGTAAATGACCCATGTATGGATCATACCAAATTAGCAAGTCTAATCTTTACATCTGGAACTAGTGGAGTCCCTAAAGCAGTAATGCTATCTAACTGGAATGTTTTGCATAATATTCTAGCTATACAGGGCAGAGCTCCACTATGGCCAGGTAGGAGAACTGCATGTTTCCTACCATTCGCACATTCTCTTGCTCAAGCAGGAGATATGAGTGCAATGATTTACTTTGGATGTGAAGTTCACTTCGTATCAGATTTACTAAATCTAGTGAATGAAGTACAAGTCATTAAGCCACATATCATGTTGTGTGTTCCAAGAGTTTTGAATCGATTCCACAGTAGA
Organism: Methanobacteriota archaeon; assembly: GCA_002702985.1. Lineage (GTDB taxonomy): Archaea > Thermoplasmatota > Poseidoniia > Poseidoniales > Thalassarchaeaceae > MGIIb-N2. Next base: position 401 of record PADI01000030.1, on the reverse strand, counting down.
ATTATGGCCGGAATTGAAGAAGGATCTGGACTGAAAAAGAAGTTAGCAAAATCAGCATTGGCGACTGCTAAGAAGCGTACTCTTGCAGCACCGACTGAAATGATTGCAGTACCTCCAAAGGGAATGAAAGATAAGATTCTAACCAAACTGGCAATAACAAAAATTCGAGAACGCCTTGGAGGAGAACTCGATTTGATGATAAGTGGGGGAGCACCTTTAGATCCAGAAATAGCACTTTTCGTAAACTGTCTAGGAATCACTGTGCTAGAAGGATATGGACTTTCAGAAACCGCGCCATTGGTTACCTTGAACGGATGGGAAGAAGATTATGCTTCAATGTCTGGAACAGTTGGACGGGCAATTCCTGGAGTTGAAGTTATCATTGACCAAGATGCATGGGA
>PADI01000029.1 GCA_002702985.1 Methanobacteriota archaeon | reverse complement strand
CTGTTTCGTAAACTTCTGTGAAAATGGTAGATGCAGGAGGATATGGTCCGTTTGCTAGGTCGCCATATGATGTTGCTTCTTTGTATGATGCGACAACTTCTGAATCTATTTTTTCGATTAATTCAATATGATTTTCTTCAGACCATATTCCAATTGAAATCATATGATTTTTCAAACGTTCTATGGGGTCTCCTCCTGGCCAATGTAAGTGATCATCCTTTGGACGATACCTAGATGGGTCGTCGCTACTTGAATGTGCACCTGCTCTATATGTATATACTTCAAGATGTGTAGCTCCATGACCTGCAGAAGCACGATCTCTAGCCCATTTTGTAATTGAATATAAGGCTAGAAAATCATTTCCATCTACTCGGATAGAAGGTATCCCATAAGGTAATCCACGTGATGCAAAATTTGGTCCACCCGTAGCAAGATTTGCATGAGTTGAAATTGCAAACTGATTATTGACAATACAGAGGATAACAGGAGGTTTGTATACAGATGCGAAGTTAAGTCCATAGTGATAGTCACCTTGAGCACTTGTACCATCTCCTAGCCATGTAATTGTGACTTGATCATCACCTTTGTAGGCTGAAGCCATAGCAACTCCTACTGCTTGATTGAATTGAGTGCCAACAGGACTAGAAATTGAGATGAAATGCCCTTCTTTCCAAGTGTAATGTACAGGCATTTGCCTTCCTTTTACATTGTCCATTTCATTACCTATACAATGATTCATCATGCTCACCATGTCTCTGCCTCGGACAAATTGTGCGCCTGGTTGCCTGTAAGATGGGAAAACCCAATCATGTTGTTCTAATGCCATTGTTTGTGCAATAGCAATTGCTTCTTCTCCAAAAGATCGCATGTAGAAAGACAATTTTCCGGTTCTTTGAAGTTTCATCATTCTCTCGTCAAAAATTCTTAATCGTAACATATATTCCAGACCAGTTTTCAAGATTTCTGGATCAAGATTTGGATTCCATTCTCCTCCTGCATTTCCATCATCATCGATTACTCTTAGCAATCCATATGCATGTTCTTTTGTATCTTCTGATGAGCAATCTATGGGTAGCAGAGGAAGATCTTCTGGCGTCCATTCCCAAGCAGGAAAATAGGATTCATCTTCTGGCCTACAAGGGGCTGTAGGTACACGAAAAGGTTCGGCGGTTGCTAGTGGAACCTCATCCGTCATGATAGTCACTCGAGTCGGTGCGATAATATCATTCCGATGAAGCATCTCTACAAGATCTATATTTTCTCAGTCAATGAATCACTAAAACTTAGATGAGAAATCGCAGAGTTGGTTTGTGATCTGGTAACTGCTGGAGGAGCTCCATAGGCTTCGTCTTTCAGTAACCCTGCTCTAAAAGATGAACGAACCAATGGTCCACAAGCGACTCCTTTGTATCCCATTTCCCTTGCTTCAGTATCCCAATCAGCATACCTGGATGGCTCTGGGAATCTGTCAATGGGTAGATGTTTATCTGAAGGCTGAAGATATTGTCCAATTGTAAGTAAATCAACATCTATTGTTCTAAGATCTCTCATTGTGTCCGAAATCTCTTGATCCGTTTCTCCTACCCCTACCATGATGCTAGTTTTTGTAAGGATATCTGGCCTGATTCTTTTTGCTTCTTGCAATATTTTCTTTGATTGATTAAATGATGCTCTTCGATCTCTAACTTTGGAATCCATGCGGGGGACACATTCTACATTATGCGCGAATACATCTAATGGGGCTCCTTCGAGAAGGCTGGCAAGAGCCTCGAGGTTTCCATCTAGGTCACTGCACAACAATTCCAATCCTATATCTGGTCTAATTTCATGAATTGCGTCAATGCACTTCCTGTAGTGGGATGCACCTCCGTCTGGTAAATCGTCTCTATTAACTACTGTAATTACAACATAGGATAATGCCATATCTTTTACGGCATCAGCTAGTCTTTTTGGTTCATCAGGATCTAACGGCAATGGAGTTTTTATGGTTCCAACTGCGCAAAATCTGCACCCTCTAGTACATTCTTCACCTGCAATCATGAATGTAGCAGTCCCTCTACCCCAACAATCGTGAATATTTGGACACCTTGCTTCTTCACAAACAGTATTGAGAGATCCACCCTCAATCGTTGATTTTGTGAAATTAAATCGATCTTGAGCCTCTCCCGTTGGAAGGGCGGTTTTGAACCAAGCAGGGAGTCTTTTTCTCAATGCCTTTCTCTTTTCCTTAGGTGATAATGTTGTACCAGTCGTACATCCTGAAGGTGCAATATCTACTGTTTCAACAACAGGTAGTCGCATCGGCTCCATGTGATTCACCCCTCTGTTTGAGCCCTACCCGATTAACAGTTCGCTATATTTACTTCATCGGTATGCTCAAATCGTCAGTCAATGGCGTCAGAATATGAACGGGGCAGTATTGGTCACAGGTGGAGGTCGTCGTATTGGCCGCTCTATCTCTTTGTCTCTTGCATCTATTGGTTTCCATGTCGTAATACAAACCCGATCAGCAGATAATGGAATAAATTCGGTTGCAGATGAAATTCGTTCATTAGGTTCAAGTTGTACAATTGTTGAAGGAAATCTTGAATCGTTAGATTCCCCTCAAAAACTGTTCAGTGATTCAATTGAATCTCTTCCAAATGAGACTATACTAGTAGGATTAGTTAATTGTGCAAGTATGTTTCAATGGGATGCTCCTTCAAATGTTACATCTGAATCTCTTATCTCGCATTATAAGGTGAATTCTGTAGCGCCAATTTTACTTTCTAGTCTTCTGTATAATTACCTCAAAGACATTGATATCTCAAGTGTTGAAAAAAAGATTTCTCCATGTATCGTGAATATACTAGATCAAAAACTGGTCGCCCCGCATCCTGACCATTTTTCGTACACTTTGAGTAAGCAGGCATTATCAGGTGCAACCATCATGATGGCCAAGGAATTCGCTCCATTCTGTCGAGTAAATGCAGTCCTCCCGGGACATGTCTTAGCAAGTCCTGATCAAACGTCATCAGGATTTGAAAAAGCTCAATCAGAATCTCCGTTAGGATATGGTCCTTCTCCAAGTGATATTGCGGAAGCAGTTGTTTTCTTATTTGGGGCAAAATCAGTTACTGCTCAATTGTTGGTAGTTGATGCAGGGGAGCATCTGCTTGGAAGGTCTCGCGATGTTGTTTTTGAAACGGAGGGTCTTGATGGCTGAAAATAGTATTCTGGTAGATATCTTATCTCAAAGATCTGAAGGAGTCACATCTTTATTTATTAAAAATTGGAAGAAGGATATAGATATTGGAATACTTCCTCATGAACAAGGAGTTTTACAACCTGTTTCATTTGATATTGAGGTACATATCTCTGGTTCATCATCTCCAGTAAGAGATGAAATCGATGCTGTTGTTGATTACGATTATCTAAGAACATTAGTTAATCAAATCGTAATTTCAAGACGATTTAATTTGTTGGAGTCCTTGGCTTCAGAGATTCTTGAAGGATGTTTACATCCTCCTGAAGTAATTGGTGCCTCTGTTTCTGTATCTAAACTTGCAGTCATAGAAGGTGAAGGTGAAATTGGTTGTTCTTTCAGCAGAATAAAATGATTAATTTAACAGTGCATCAATCAAGTTTCCTAATGTTTCTTCGGTAGTATCTGGTTGAAGACTAATTCTTATTGCTCTAAGTGCAGTTTCTTTGTCTATACCCATGGAAGTGAGAACATGCGAAGGTTTGCCTGCAGTTGCAGTACAGCCACTACTTGGTGCTGCGATAAACCCTCTTTCCTCTAAGTGTTGTAGAAATATCTCTGCAGGTGATCCTGGAAGACTTAAACATGTTATCCCAGGGGCTCTCTCTTGATCTGCTGCAAAAATTTCTCCTCCATGTTGGAGAATCTTTGATTCTAATTTGTCATGTAATTTATTCCATAATTTGGTATTTCTAATTCGGTTTTCATCTACTTGAATTGCTACTTTAACAAATGCGTTTACAAGCCCTACAGGTACAGTTCCACCCCTTCGTCCTTTTTCTTGACCACTCCCTTCTATCAACGGTTGAATACGTACTCCATGTCTAACCCATAATGCTCCAATTCCCATAGGGCCTCCAAAACTTTCTGAATCGAGAATTATTACATCTGCAAAATGTGATATTTCTGTTACTGAGATTCTACCTATCGCTCCCCTTGCATCCAAAACCTTTCTCGGAGATTCATATCGTGTTATAACGTCGTTATTCCAACTCTCTAAATCTAATATTCTACCTGTTTCAATGTCCAAGGCAGATGCAGCAGCGATAACTGTTTTTCCCGAATCTCCTCCGTATCTTTTTACAGCATTGATCAAAGATATATGTGCATCTTCCTTTACTTCTATTTTATTTCCATTTTTAGAATTTGTAGAAAGAAGTCCCCTAATTGCCCAAGTTGCTGATTCATCTGCACTTGATGTGAACCAAATTGTTCCATTGTTCCCTAGTAAATTTTCCAAATCCTTCCTTCTGTTTTCTAATTGTTGAGAAATTAAAAATGATGGTTCGCTAAAGCCACTTGCTCTATGTTGATTACCCTCAAGACTTGCAATTATCTCTTCTTTTGCTAGTGGATGAAGGGTCGATGCTGAAATCATATCGACACTTGCCGAATCGCCGTCCATACCCTTCCGAAAACAACACCGATGAAATAGTTAGAGTATAGGCGACCCTATATGACTTGGCGCGCTTTCGGTTCTAATCGGGCCAAGAATGGTCTATTGGAGGTTTCAGTTCAGTCAACTATGAGGTTTTCAGAAGATTCTGGTTTTGTGTTAATTCAAATTGAAGATGCAGAAGCTAGATACAAGCCAGGAGAAATATTAGCTATTCGGACTGAGAAGATTGAGCGCTCATTGGTTCCAACATGGAGAATTGTGTTAGAGAGTAAAGAAGGCCCTCGTCCTTTAATTTCATTGGGTTCTGAATTCGATGCTTTATCTGTTGCTGAAGAGATAGCGAAATTAGGTAGAGCTAGACTAATAGAACATACTGGAAGAATTGTAGAAAGAGATGAACATGGTCTAACGGTTCTTCAACAGATAGCACGTCATCCTGATCGCTGGCCACGGCCAGTTAGAACTCCATCGATGAGTGGTTCTGTTAGCGTTAGAGAAAAAGAAGTAGTCATGGATCTTCCAAGCGAAATTCCAGTTGTTGGTTTTCTTTTTGCTGCCCTATTGCTTTCCTGTAGTTTAGTTTTAGGCCCGATTTCGCTATTATTTTCTGGGAATATAATTGGTTTTAGTCAATATGGTATGTCTTACGGTTGGGCTTTGGGAATTTTTGTTTCACTAATTTTGATAGTTTTCCTGAATCGTTCTAACAGAATTTTTGAAGGAAATCATCGAATAATTATTAGTGAATCAGGAGTTTCAGTTTCGGGGAAATTATTAGGGTTAATTCGTTTACCTGCTGAAACATTTGATTTATCCGATTTCAAAGATATTGATGCAACCCAAGCTTGGGGTCTAACTTTACTGTTTGGGGATAGAAGAGTAAGATGTGATCTTCCTGCGACTGAGGGGCAATGCCTGATTGGTGAAATGATTGATGCCCTTGCAGAAGTTGGTGCAATTCCATTCACATCCTCTCAAGAAGAAGAATAGGTGCGGGGGGTGGGATTTGAACCCACGAAACGTTACGTACTGGAACTTAACTCCAGCGCCTTTGACCAGGCTCGGCTACCTCCGCACCCCATCCGAATCACTACCTCCTCATGAACGAACCGCTTTGTTAGAAACGCATATTCAGCACAGTTGCGCGCAAACCGTTTAACTGTCGAGGTGCCACGGTACACATGATGAGCGTGCATTATACCTCCCGACGCCCATTCCTGCGAGCTACTTTATTGGCATTAGTTTTCTTATTCAGTTCCTTTGCTGCCACTGTTTCTACTCCAATTTATCTTCCTACGGAAGATGTAGTATCTTATACAAATGAACAATTGTATGATTACGAAATTTTTGTTGCTGATAAGAATGATACTGCAGGTGGTGATGGATTCCTTACAACCATGGAACCCACAGGTTCTCAGAAAGAGATAGTTGTCTCAGATGAAACTGCTGAATTTAAATCTCCAAGAATGCTTTCAGATTTATACATCGAAGGATATTCTGGTGAGATTGAATTTACTATGTGGTACAAGGCAGTTGCCGGAACTGATTCAGCTACTGCTACATTTACCGTTCAGATTTTGAATGATGGTCAAATAATTTCTGAAGAGGATAAGGAATTTGATGCTTGTCAACAATCGTTTGGTAGCAGTTGTGGTAATCGAGAAGCCTCAATCGAGATCCCCCTTGCTGCGGGTTTCACCGTTTTACAAGATAATCAGTTGACAATTCGAGTCAGTGCCGACATGAGTGGTTGTGAATCTTCTGGAGGGGGAACAGACCCTCCTGATGATCCGCCTGGAGGTACTGAAGCAAGACAATTTGGAGGTTCAGAATGTTCAGCAACATTGTATTTTGGAGCAATTGACGGCGGAGCGGATCAATTTACGATGATTGAAATAAAATCAAACGCTTTATCCAACAGTATTTTGCTAGTTCAAAAAGATGGAGCAGATGTTATTGATGGAGTTCAGATTGATTGGTATCCAAATGATATCATCTCTGAACGTACAATGCAATTTAGATTTGAAGTCAAGAGTGCTTTTGGTCGCTTCGATATTAATACGGTTCGATTGTCAGTTCTGAATCCGAGTGGGTCTTTGCCTGTAGATGAGCCGATTACAGGTTCTCTCGAAGGAGTTGAAGACACATCTTGGTCTATTGCAGGAACATACGATTGGGAATATCCCGGTGGGCTAGAAGATGGGGAATACCAAGTCTCTTTGGAAATTTCCGACATAGGAGGTAATTCGATTGTGATTGAACATGAAAATATTGTAATGAACAAATATGGGATTGCTCTAAGGCACGGTGACAGTCGTTCTACTGAGTATATTGCTCCGTCTCAAGTGACTGCAATTCCTCTGCAATTGATGCACAGGGGTACAAATGATCAGATGTCAGTTAGTTTAAGTCTAGTTACAAGTTTCAATTCTAATTGGAATGTTTCGTTTGATGCTCCTGCCGGATATAATCTCAATGAAGGTGGATCAATCGTAAATCCAATTCTTACTTTACAGGCCCCTCAAGATTTGGCTAACTCTCCTACACAATTACACATACGGGCAGTTGCTGAGGCGTTAGTCGATGGTCAACCTGAGATTGTTAGTCAGGAGTCATTGTATCTCGATTTAGAGAAATCAGATGTATATGCTCCACCTATGGTTAGTATGTGGGATAATAATCTGACAGCACAATATGATAACAGTTCTCGACCTGATTCATTTGATACAACTATTCCTAGATTTGTAGAAGATGGAGTATTTACTACGTTCATTATGGAAATTTGGAATAATGGGTTTGATACAGATGAATTTAGAGTAGACGTTTTAGAACGTTCTAAATCTATTATACAGGTTTTTGATAATGATACAGGTATTAGAATTCTAGAAGATGAAGGAGATGGAACTTATCATACTGCATTATTAGGTAGACATTCCACTCAAGTTCTTCAGATTAGAGTTAAGCCATCAGATGATCGTTCAGATCCTGATTTGGGGTTAATTCACCTCGAAGTAACTAGCGAAGGTAACTCCACGAAGAAGTCCACAGTACAGTTTACTATTCAGAGAACATTTGGAATTCAGGCAACACCAATATTCGATTGCGATGGGGCCCCTCTTGGAACAGTAAACAAAACAGCATGCATTCAAAATGGCATGTCTATGCGATTGATGGTCACTAATAGCCAACAAGAAGGATCTACAAGCACTCCTTGGAGACTAATGGATCCAGCTGAACTTCAAAGAAATTTAGATGTTGATGAAATGTATTCTCAATGGGTTTTCAGAATAACTGATGATTCAGGAGATAGTGTTCCTATGCTACAATTAGCTCCTCAACAGAGTGAAGAGGTACATCTTTCAATTGATCCCCCTGATGAAGTTGAAATGGGTTCACATACTCTTTACCTGAGAGTTATGGAGGACTCCTCCGATTCAAATGCACGCTATTTCGATATGCCATTCATTGTTGAAATAGGCCCTGGTTCTATTTCTTTAGAGGTTGTTCAAGTTTCAAATAATCCTGGGATCCAGCCTAATGAAGAACGCTCATTACAAATGCGAGTTAAGAATAAAGGGAATCAAGAATTGATAGTAGAAATCGATATCGAATGTTCCGACTCTGCTACCTCTTGTGATGGATGGGATGCTGAAATAGGCGGAGGAGGTGGCGATTTAGTCATGGTCCCTCCTTATTCGGATATTTCTTTTGTAGTAGTTATTAACGCGCCTCAGGATGTTCGACAGGGAGAAACAGTTTCATTCTCAGTTACTGCATCACCTAAGACTTTTGCAGATGAAGGTGGTGAAGAATATGAAAATGCTAAGGCAGAACTCAATGTGGTAATGAATGTCGAGATTCAAGATATTGTTCTCAGAATTCGTAATGAAGTAATGAATCCTAGCCCTGTTACTCTAATTTCAGCTGTAGTCACGCTTTTGATTGTAGTTCTAGGTGTTCAGAATCGTCGAAATCGAAGACGTTGGGTCGATGAATTTGATGAGGAAGAATTTGATGAAGAAGAAGAATTTGATCTCGATGATCTCGATGACCTGCCTCCAACAATAACTGAAGTTGAAGAAGAAGAAGATGAATTTGATTTAGATATCGAATTAATTGAATGATATCCTTCAATTCGTATTGCGTATGAACTTCGCTCCATTTCCCTTAAGACCCTTCAAGATACCCTGAGGTATGGTTGAGCGTATGTTGTCGGAGCCTTTCCCCCACTTTCGCCACACTGGAGTTCGAATCAAGTGTAGGTCGGTTTTACTGACTATGCTCATGGTTTTCGCTAGTTTAGCTGCTCTTGAATTCGCTAGATGGGAAGCATATGCTTCATCTGATGCAGATGGTGATGGGTTAACATATGGTTTAGAATTTTTATTGAATACTCAGCCTCAAGATTGGGATAGCGATAACGACGAACTTCCTGACGGTTGGGAATGGTTTCACGGTTTGAATCCGTTAGATGCTTCGAGTCTTACCGTAAATGGTTCTCTAGGAGATCCCGACGGAGATAGTTTGTCGAACAAAGATGAGTATCAGTATGGTATGCCTTCTAATTGGGATAGTCCTAGTACTCCTAATGTTCTTGATAATGGAGTTTGGTGGAATGGTACTGTTCCTACTAGAAATTGGGATGAAGAATCTGCAATGCAGGCTAACCAGGGAACCGGATCAGATGGAGCAGACGAAGATCCAATGGGTAATATTTGTGCAGATGGAATGGACAACGATCGTGATGGATTAGTAGATGCTGCTGATCCTGACGGTGATGGAGACGTAGATTGTTCATCTGATGATGATGACGGCGATGGAGATATTGATGAAGATCCTGATGGATATGATACTGACAATGATGGAATGAATGATGGATGGGAAGTTTCCAATGGTTTAGATCCTACTGTGAGAACAGGTTCTGATGGCCCTAAT
>PADI01000028.1 GCA_002702985.1 Methanobacteriota archaeon | reverse complement strand
CGATTCCTGATGAAGTTACTTTGACAATGTCTTCAGTCGAGCATCTCATCGGACGTATTCTTTCAGGTAGAGGAGTTCAAGCAATTGTAATCGGTCCTGGACTTGGTAGAGGTCAAGAAACAATACGTGCAGTTGTTCGTTTGTTGTATATCGCTGCTGAAGGAGGTATACCGGTTGTTGTTGATGCTGATGCAATTTCCGCCTTGCCAAACGGTTCATGGCCAGATAAATTACGTGGAATTGTAACTCCTCATTCAAGGGAGGCAGAAGAATGGATCGGACCTGAAATTGCTGCAATTAGACCTCATTTGAATGTGAAAAATGATCCTGAAGGTAGAGTTGTAATCGTAACAGGATCTGTGGATAGATTATTGGGCCCATTTGGTAGAGGTTGTCTAGCTACAGGAGGACATCCAAGGATGGCTACAGGAGGTACTGGTGACTTGTTAGCAGGATTATGTGGGGGTTTATTGGCTCAAGGAATGGAACCTTGGCCTGCTGCTCGTCTTGCTTGTGCATTGTTACGAGAGGCAGGAATGGAAGCTGTTGTGTCCAAAGGTCCTGGTCTAGTTGCAGGAGATGTTCCGGTATATATCGCTGAAACGTTAGCAAAGTGGATCTAACTATCGTTGCCCCCCTTTCAATTTACTAATAGAATGCTTTCACAGTCTATGGTCTTGAGTCCAAGAGGGTGGATTGCTGTTGGCGCATGGCTCTCTCTTATTTTGGTTCCAGTTTTTCATTACTATTGGAAGAGATGGGATAGACCTAGCAAGGCCGCTCTAGATGAAATGGCTCGAAGAAAGCATGAATTAGAGGTAAAAAGAGCCTTTGAGTTGGAAGATATGAAACTCAGAGCAGAAGAAGCGGCTCAGGCAAAATTGGAGATGGAGCAACGAAAGCGAACAGTGCCGCCACAGGTAGATTCTGAGGTTTTACATGATGCTTGGAGCCAATTGGGAATTCAACAGAAAGAAAAACCAGTAAGTGAACCAGATGAAGTAGATATTCCAAAAATCAAAGAGATACTTGAGTCATTACCTGAAGTGGAAGAAGAATTTGTTACTCCAGAAACTGGCCCAATATTAGTAGAACTTCCAATAAACACACCAATTGATGAAGAACCTGAACAGGTTGTAGATGAATTAGAACCAGCACCAGATCTGGAATCTTGGAATGAAACAGATTGGTGAATTGATGTCCTCTTATTCTCTCGAACGGCTTTTTCGTGAATCAATCAGATTCACTATTGTGGGTGCGTTTAACACCTCAATCTGTTTTATTTTGTACAAGCTTTTTGTTTATCTAGATCCTTGGCCCGCTTACACACTTGGCTTTGCTTTTTTCTTATCAGAAGGATTGAGTTGTATTGTTGCGCATTATCTTCACAGGAGAATCACTTTCCGTTCATCAAGTCCTTATGGTCGAAGTTTAACATTGACTCTAATCATCTACGCTGCATCAATAGCAATCGCAAGTTCCTTCCATCATATGATTGCCGAGGTTTGGGATGGTGGAAATTTCGATCCGTTTATTGTAGAGCATGTTTCTTGGTTCTTCAATACGGCATTGGTGGGAGTAATTGCTTTCCTTGCACTTCGCTTCGTAGCGTTTCCGCCAAGTGACGATGTACAGGATGAAAGTGAGTAATCACTCGTCTTCTTCTCGAATTCCACGCATCCAAGCGGCTGCTGCCAATCCACCAAGACCAACGATTGCTCCAAATCCAGGGGTTTCTTCCATTTCGTCATCCCCACCAGTAATTGCTTCAGCTTCGGTTTGATTCAGAATTGGGAACAATATTGTACTGTTGTAGTTCGATGGTTTTTCAGTATCAGAGTTACAGTTCGCCTCTTGAGGGGGAGTTGTATCACTGTGACATGGGTGAGTGTAATACATTCTGAATTCTGCAGGTTGACTTGGAGTAAAGAAAACGCCATCAGATCCTTGTCCTGCCCAAGAAACTTTGATTCCTGGGTTGTCATCGGTTCGATTCCAAGGAACTAAGTCGGGGGTTACGGGTATGTCCCAATCAATCATGATTCCTTCACCTTCACCTGCGTTGAATTCTTGAGTGATTGCTGCGATAGAACCTCGCATTAGACTGACATTCAAATTTTCACACTGATTTTGACAACTAGCATCTCCTTGAATATCAAAAACAAGATGAACTCTGATTACTTCTCCTTCTTTCAATAGGATGTTATCATTGAGAATTGGGTCCATCCGACAGTGCCAATCAATCTGAACCACGCTACTTCCTGACCCGGTCTTCTCACCATATCCTGTATTGGAATTGTCTGCATCAGTATTATTGAAATGGCCCCAACATGGTTCTGCATTTGGCCTTCCAAAAACATGGAAAGTATTGTTTTCAGCAGTTGGTTGTTCGGCATTCGGTGCTGCTTGCATCATTGTAATATCTCCCCCAGCTGTTACTGTAGAAGATGTGACCATAAGCAAGGCTAGGCAGAGTGCAAGTGGAACGAGAGTCGTTCGTCGCATGTTAATTCGTAAACCCCGTTTGGTTTGAGACTTTCTTTATTTTGTTAATCAAATCGTTGAAATCCGAAACGACTACCACTTTCCCCACGTCTAGCGATGTTGAGTGCTTCACCCAACATATCAGCAGAAACATTGGCTTGTTTCAGATGTTCTGAACCAACTCCGGTAATAATTGCCATTACCTTGATTGTATCACCAAAGGCAGGATCTTGTCTTGCTCCAAAGATGACATGAGCATCTCCTGAAAGACGACTAGTCATGAGATCACAGACTTGATTTGCTTGTTCAAGAGTCATATATGGCCCACCAGTAACGTGAATTAGAGCCCCAGTCGCACCTTCAATATCGATATCTAGTAAAGGATGATTCAGTGATTCGTGAACAACCTCTTCCGGCCCTCTATCACTTTCTCCATAGAGCATCATTGTAACTCCTCCATTCTTCATGATGGTTCTAACATCTGCAAAGTCCAAATTGATTAAACTTGGAAGAGTAATTGTCTCTACAATTCCTTTCACAATTTCTGCGATTAATTGATCCATAATACTGAATGCTTCATCAAGAGGAAGATTTGGAACATAATGTAGAAGTCTGTTATTGTCTAATACAAGTACAGCATCCGCTTCATTTCTCAGATTAGCAAGACCTTCTAGAGCTCTTTGCATTCGTTGTCTACGTTCTACAGCGAATGGAGTCGTAACGATTGCAACGACTAACGCCCCCGCCCTCTTTGCTTCTTCTGCAACTACTGGGGCGATACCGGTACCTGTTCCACCACCTAGTCCTGCTGTGATGAAAACAAGATCTGCTCCTTGAACGATTTTACTAATGACATCTCGACCTGCTTCAGCACATCTTCGTCCAGTTTCTGGCATTCCTCCAGCACCGAGTCCTCTGGTAATGTGTCTTCCTACCAGTAACTTCTGCATTGCTCGAGTATGATCTAGATGTTGCTTGTCTGTATTGATTGCAATAGTGACTGCACCTTCTACTCCAAGATGGACAATTCGATTCATAGTGTTGTTACCTGAACCTCCACACCCACAAATCAAAATTCTTGGGTTTGGGACTCCAAATCCTGCTAATTCTTCATCAATAAGAGCAGTAGGAAGAGGAGACCCAACGCCGACTCCCATATCTTCTTTGATAGCATCGATGACATCACCAAAAGGCGCGTTAGCAGTAGTATCCATGCCGATTCCCATCCGGAGAACTCAGTCTCCGGAATGAGTTACGACTTGGAACCCTACTTGAAGGTGGGGGGTTCAGAATGACAAAAAAGTTAGTTTTTGAAACTATTTTTTTTCAGCCAATTTTTCGGAAACGGATATGAAGGCGAGCCGACTCGGTGCACATACCGCGCTTAGCTCAGTTGGCTAGAGCACCTGACTGTAGACGAACACCACGGCAACAGGCAGCCATCAGGGGGTCCCCGGTTCAAGTCCGGGAGCGCGGACCAACAAACGATTCATATACTGCCGAGTACAGGTATAGTTTGCATGTTGATTTAGCCCTAGATATGTGATGTTCTGCAACCTTCACGGTGCGGAGCATCGTGCATAGTCTAGGTGAAATTATGCGAAGAAATGAGTATACTGTGATCTACCGCTGTCAGGCGGAGATTGGTAGGAACAGAACGAAATGTGACCGAATTTGGGTAATCTACCCAGGGTATCTGAACAAGAACCCTGTAGGGAGAAGACCAGGTCATTGCCTTTGCGGCAGTCGTTTTCCTATCCATCTTCACTGATTAAGTAGGTCTTCTTGATTATATCCTCGGGCGAGGATTTTCCGTGCGTTCAGCCGTTAGGCTAAATTTTAATCAATAAAGAAAAAAATCTCTATGTTGATTAAAAAATAGGATATGGAAAAATACGAGTACTCATGAACTGGAACATTAGCGGTGATACATGGATGAACCTGTAAATGTCCTCGGAGGTCCTCTCGCCACATGTAGTACCGAACCTTTGACCGGATGGTTTCGTGATGGATGTTGTAATACTGATGATTCTGATAGAGGCTCTCATACAATATGCGTTACTGTCAATGAGTCATTCTTGACATTTAGTGCGAATGCTGGAAATGATTTGTCTACGCCCAGACCTGAATTCCGTTTTCCAGGATTAAGTCCAGGAGATCGGTGGTGCTTATGTGCAGCACGATGGAAACAGGCTTGGGAAGAAGGTTGTGCACCTCCCGTAGATCTTGAAGCAACTCATATCCGAGCACTTGAGATAGTAGATCTCGAAATTCTTGAACTTCATTCACAATGACGTGATTTTCATGGATCCAACTGAAGAATGGTTTTTTCCTCGTGTAGGAAATCGTATTCGAAATCGAACAGTTCTTGCGGCTTTGACCAATAAACAATCTAATGATGACGGAACTCTATCAGATGAAGAGATAAATTTCCTTCTTCGTCGAGGTCAAGGAGGGTTTGGAATTGTTACTACGGCTGCATCACATGTAATGGAGAATGGTCAAGGTTGGCTAGGAGAGATGGGTGTCTGGGGAGATCACCAGATTCCCGGATTAACAAAATTGGCAAAAGGTCTTCGAAATCAAGGAGCATTGAGTCTAGTTCAGATATTTCATGGAGGGATGCGTGCTCCTGCTGATTTGATTGGTACAACACCTATTTCTGCAAGTTATAATGATGAGAAGAACGGAAATGATCCAGCTCGAGAAATGACTGAAGATGAGATTCAAAATGCTATTGATGCCTTCGCTTCTGCCGCTGAAAGATGTGAAAAAGCGGGAATAGATGGAGTTGAGATTCATGGGGCTCATGGGTATCTTATTGCTCAATTTCTAGGTACTGTTACTAATCGTAGAACTGACTCATGGGGAGGAGATTTAACTGGAAGATCACGTTTCTTAATGAGAATCATTGAGGAAGTAAAAAAACGTACTAGTCCTTCATTTGTAGTTGTGGTGAGAATTTCTCCAGAAATTCAAAACCTAGGAATAACATTGGAGGATAGTCTAGAGTTGGCTAAACGTTTGATAGAAACTGAAATTGATGCCCTACATATTTCATGTTGGGATGTTTTCAAAGGACCTGAAGGTGCTTCTGTAGATTCTCCAACACTTACTCGAAGATTCCGAGAAGTACTGCCTAATGAATTTCCATTAATTTCTACAGGAAGTATTTGGACTTCGAATGATGTACGATTTGTGATGAATGAAGGAGCAGATTTAGTTGGAGTAGGACGTGTTGGAATTGCACATCCTGATTGGCCATTAGGTCTCCAAGATCCAGATTATTCTCCCAATCCTCCTCCTTTCACAACCCAACATCTTGAGTCTGTTTCATTAAGTCCTGTCTTTGTTGAATATATGCATCGATATCGAGGATTCGTCGTCGGTGGACGCCCTATTGATGATTAATCAAGGACTTACTAGCCATTTAGCTAATTGTCTATAATCCAATTCAGCATCCATTTCAATCCCTAAGTCATTGAATAATTCAAACACTTCTGATTGGTCGATAGGTTGGTCTCCCATTTCAGTAAGTATTCGAAATAGTTCAGTTGCTGAAATGGTTCCAGTTTCTTGAGTATCGAATACGCGGAATGCTTGAAGTAATTCTTCTTCAGATTCTGAAATTGCATCTGCATATTCCATTACTTCTGTGTTTTCTTCAGTAATCACCCTCACTCTAGATAGTGGCACATTATCTTCTTTGTCTCCATCATCATAATCTACTCTTATTGTATGATCTGGATGAATAGCTGCAACATATGCAGGGAAATAGTATCCATGAGATTTCCAATTCACGAAAACACGATCTCCTACACTCAGATTTGGTGCAAGATGAATTCGTGACTGTTCAACCCTTAATTCTGCATCTCCATCATCATATTGGATATCATATGTCCCATCTGGATTTACATCAGCGATAATACCAAAGTATAGCGGCCCAGCATTTTTCCAATTAGCCAAAACCCTATTTCCTATTGTAAAAAGAGGCTGAGAAGGTCGAATGCTTCCTGGAGAATCTCCAATTGACCTTGCATATTTTATTTCCGTTCTACTACTCTTTGGGACTGAAACGACATATGTCCCATCTGCATTAACTTCTGTAACAGTACAATTATCCAACCAACGTTCGTTTGTTGGGCTGAAATAATCAACTGTATCCCCTACGCTAAGACGTTGAATTTCTGGAGCAACAAGCTCTACAGGAACTTCCTTTGTTGAATCATTTGAAACAACTCCAAGTTTGTCTAAGGCTAAAATTACTGCATTGGTCACAGCCTCAACATCGTTATTGATTACAGTATGATGAATATCTCCTGACATAGCAGAATCTTGGAATTGAAGAGGACTAGGTGATTGAGATTTATCATTTTCAATATCTTGTGGTTCTCCACAAAATGGACATAATTTCCAATCACTTTCTACTTCCTTTCCACACTGTCTGCAGAATGGCATGTAGTGTCGTAAGGCCTTCAGATAATTAGTCTAATGTATGGTTGAAATTTACTGGGCCCCCCATCAAAGGTTTCATACCCTTCCATGGAGGTAGTTAGTTCATGGAGCCGTCTACTCTTGCACTACCGGTTCTGATTAATGGTGTTAGAGCACTGGCTACTGCATATGATGGATATGAAAAAGGTAAATTTCTGAAATCAGATCAAGCAGTTCGAGGAGAAATCAGAAGAAGAACTGATATGATGCGAGGACATCTAGAAAGAATTCAATCTCGTGCTCACCAAGAAGGAGACCGCAAATTACGAAATGAATGTGAAGAGGTTTTAGTTACCTTACAAGGGGTTTCAGATGATGCTCAAATGGCTGTAACCGGTTCTCCCACATCGATACACGATGGGGCTGGAAAACTTAGTCGAAAAGGCCAGAAGAAAATTGTAGAACATGATCTTAAAACACTCAATATGATGGTAGATTGTACTCGATTAATTAATGCAATTTTATCTCCTGGGGAAGTTGAAATCGAAGGAGAAATTTCCATGAATATGGTCCATGATAAAATTGCTAGAGCAAGAAATCATTTTCTTGAAAGAAATATGTACATTGATGGATTGGTAAAGAGGTGAAAGAATGAGTGATAAGAGCTACAAATGGAGAAACAACCCTTCTGTGATTGCAAAATACGTTCATGATCGAGATGTTCCTAAGGGCGCTGAAGTTACACTAAAGCCCAATGAGGCATGTGTGGTTGTCGAGGATGGAAGGATTTCAGGAATTGCTACACAGAAACACATGGAAGTAAATCCAGAAGCAGGTGTTCTCTCGAAGATATTTGGTCGTGGAAATCCAAAGAGAACATTCCTTTTCGTTTTCTTAGGTCCACATGAATTGATCTTACGCATAGAAGGAATGACATCTGACGGTAGGTCAGCTTCAGGTTTTATGGTAATGAGAGTTAGTATATCTAGGGAGTCTGCCTCAAGATTACTTCAACTTCCAGCAAAAGGGAATATGGAGATCACAGCCGCATCATTGGTAGAGATTCTTGAGTCTGAAGTTAACGCTCGATTGAAGCCAGTGATTCATCAAATTACTGAAGATCAGTTGAGAAATGTTGACGCAACATCTGATTTGATGATGGAGGTTCGTACTGGAATGCGCTCAACATTTGAATCACTTGGTATACAACTCCAAACCTCATTTGTCAATTGGAATACCACTGAAGCCGAGAAGGTATTGAAGATGAGAGCAGATCTTTCTGCAATGGCAGATCGAAATGCGATAATGGAAGAACAACAAATCATGGAGATGGAGAAAATACTAGCAGCTAATTTACGTGCAGCAGAATTAGAAGCAAGGTCTCGAATGTCTTCGCTAGCAGCCGAAGAGAGAGCAAAATCCGAAGTTGATCTTGCTGCATTACGCGCTGCTGGTGATTTAGACTTAGAGCGTTGGAATCAGACGGCTAGATTGTATTCTGAAAGAGAGGATCTTCGTAGAGATCAAGAAATGGCAGAAGCAGACCATCAAGTAAATCTCGCTGAACGGGAAGCTGAAAGACAACGTATTCTTCAAGAAAATGAACTTCAGACTGAAGAAAGAAAGCAGAAGAGTGCAATGGAAATGTTTGATCAAGTACAAGCTAGAAAGAGAGAACGAATGGAAATGGAAGCGGGAAGAGAGAAAAATCGTATAGATGCTGCTTCCAAAGGTTCTGAATCAATTATTGCGACTCTAACAGAGATTGCTCAGTCTTCCAAAGATCCACAAGTAGCTATGGAAGCATTGAGACAATTGTCTGAAATTCGAAAAGCTGATGTTGATGCGGCTAAAGATGCATATATTGACGACTAGCTCCTTTCTAAATCTAGCATGAATCTATCAATTCTTTCTTGAGATCTCTCTGATAGACCAGCAACTGTTGAATCATCATTCATCCCTAATACTTCTTCATTAACTACCTCAAAATCTTCTGGAAAATCAAATTCTTCATGGAACCATATGTCGTCATCTTCATCCACAAGAAAAGGGCCTCCAAATCTTTGTTGTGCAGCATCATTTCTTTTTGTATCTACGGCCTCATTCCATTCTTTTTGAGTTGGAGAAAAAGAAATTGAATCTCTAAAAGAAATGCAATTTTCGAGAGTTTCAATCTCTTCAGCACAGTCCATATCATTTGATAATGTCATAGCATATGTAAATACTAAATCTCCAATTGGAATTTCTATTATTTCATCATCCAAATCTATGCAAGGGTGTAAACATAATTCGTTCTCTGGGTTCAATGCAGCATCCTTAGATCTATAACATTCAACTCCCATTTTATAGGGGTTTTGAAATTCAAAGCGATAACCTAGCCCTGAAGTTCCTTCAACAATAAATTCATTCCCATCTATCTCTACAAATCCATTACCTTCAACAGTAATTGTTCTTAACAATTCCAAGGATTTTTTTAGTGGTGGTTCCATATTAATTTGGAACACTGCTCTACACGTTTGACAAATTTGTTCATTCGCGAAAGGACTCAAAATATGAAATGGAATTTGACAAACTACGCACTGTTTTTGTTTGCATGTACTTTCCGACATACAATACTAGAAAAATGACCACATATAATTCGTAGAATTCATGTTTGAATATTCTTCAGTGAATCCGAACGGTCTTATATGGGGGGTATCTCGCCGAGATGCTTAGAGGGGTTCGTATGGGTAAGTCCGCATATCATCATGTCCGTGAGGCATGGAAGCGTCCTAAGGCCTCTATGTCTACTCACCATCGTAGAGATAGGCAAGCTCAATGGAGACGTGAACCTGTTTTTCAGCGAATTCCGAAGCCAACTCGTATTGATGCTGCTAGAAGAATGGGATACAAGGCTAAGCAAGGGGTCGTAATGATTCGAACTCGAGTTCGTCGAGGTGGTCTACGAAAGGGTAAGATCCATATGAAGAGAAAACCCTCCAAGGCAGGTATTAAGAAAATCACCATGGCCAAGTCTACTCAGAGAATAGCTGAAGAAAGAGTATCTCGTCGTTATCCTAATCTTGAAGTTTTGAATTCATACTGGGTTGGAGAAGATGGGAAGAATAAGTTCTTCGAAGTAATTTGTGTTGATCCTGCTCATCCTGTCATTAAGGCTGATAAGCATCTTAATCCAATGACTAATTCTAGTAATCGAGGACGTGCTCATCGTGGAAAAACAAGTGCTGGAAAGCGTGGTCGAGGATTGTACAATAAGGGTAAGGGTGCAGAAAAGTTACGTCCTAGCCTCGCTGCAAACAAAAATCGTGGTAAGTGATTTTTTTCTTCGATTTTTCGGACAAGGTTCAATGCCCACCATGTGTGCTGATGCAACATGACTGACATGCGTTCTGATGAACTTCGTTCACGCCCGGTCATATTACCTGATGGTCGAGTTTTAGGAATGGTGCATGATGCAATTGTGGATGTAGAATCAACATCAATTACTCATCTTTTCGTGACCAGTCCTCCTCCTCAAATTGTTGAAGATAGCATACATATTGCAATTCCTTGGCGATGGGTTCGTTCTATCGGAGACGTAGTAGTTTTGCGTTGGTTTCCTCAAACTCCCATCCCTAAATCACGATAAATTGGGAGGTTTCATCTGTATGTATACAAGGTGTAAGACATGATTTCTCTCCATGTGCTTGGTACTTCTTCTGCTAAGCCAACGAAGGATAGGAGTGTATCAGGTTCATTTCTGAATAGTCCCACTGGGTCATTTCTCATCGATTGTGGAGAAGGAATGCAACAACGAATTGCAGCACACGATAGATGGCTCCGCTCTATAGGATCAAATGAGCGAACAAAAGTCTCAAAATTGCGTGCGATATATCTTACACATGCGCATCTTGATCATTGTTGGGGTGTTTTACCCATGTTACATTCAATGGATAAAGATGGACGAAAATCAAAACTAGAAATTCACGGACCTACGTCTATTGCAGCCTTAAATTGGGTAAAGGATAGACCTGGAGAGGTTCCTGATCCTGATTCAGGAATTTATTCAGGAGATTTAGCAATTCAATTCGATTGGTGGAAAAAGCATGGCGGTAAAAATGGAGCATTTCAGTTTGATGTTGAATGGATTCTTTATCCTGTAGATCAAATTGGTGTTGAGGGTATTTCCATCTCCCAAGAAGATAAAATGAGTGTTCATGCTTATGTTACAAATCACCTAGACGTCCCTTCGATTGCTTATCATTTTTCAACCCCTGATCTTCCTGGTAAGTTTGATCGTTCAGCAGCGATCGAAGATGGCTATGATGAGAAATCCATTCGTGATATTGCTTTAGATATCTCAGACTCTGCAAAATATAGGGGTCCGACAAGGCCGTCTCGTTCGTTATTAATTTCTGGAGATACCTCCTCTGATGTTCCATCTTTTATTGAAATGAAGTCATCAATAGATGTGCTAGTTCATGAATCGACCTTTGATGATTCTCTGGAAAATAAGGCAGCATCCTATGGACATAGTACAGCTAGAGATGCTGCAAAAATAGCCTCTCACATGGATGTCAATTTTCTTGGATTAACTCATTTTTCTTCTAGGTTTCAAGATTTATCTAATTTAGAAAAAGAGGCACGTTCAGTGTTTAATGAATCTCATATTTTAGAAGATGGGGATAGGATATCAATTGATTTAGATGGTTCAATTCGTCTTGACAGAAAAGGCCCTGAAGAATGGATTTCAATAGTATAGGCATTGAAATTATGATACTTTTAGTGGATTAATTCAAGTTGTAAGAGGTAGGTTTCAATCTATGCGCCGGGTTATGGTAGTAACCACTATTCTGATTCTCAGCCTCGTAATTCCTACTGTGAATGCTACTGAGTCCAGAGAAACGGATTGTATTTCAGGCTCATCTTCATGGTCTCTTCAAGACCAAGAATGTGCTGTTTTTGCATTAGGGAGCATAGTCCCTGGCGATGTTCATTCGATTCAATTTCAAACAGATAATGAGGTCGACGTGTTGATTTTTTCTCAAGCAGGTTTGTCTGTTTATTCTAATGATCAATCATATCGGACATCAAATGTATGGGATGAGAAAGGTACCCTTGAATCTTTGAATGGTACTGCAGAATGGCGTTGGACAGCTCCTGTAAATAAATCTCAAACTAATTGGTACCTTGTAATCGATAATTTAGATCATCCTCAGGATGACGATCAAGGTTCCAATGGAGGGTATTCTGCTACTGGTAGCATCACCATAGAAGAAGCTTCAATTCGTTCTTGGACTCTTCATGATATGTTGTGGTCAATAGATGCAGGAGAAGGAACAAATATTGCTGGCCCATTTAGTTTCAGAGAAGGCACCCAGATTCTAATTGAAGCCTTTGAAATTGAAGGATCTCCTGATGTTTTCTTTATGACAAATCAGCAGAAAGATCTGTATTTACAAGATTATTCTAATGATTTCAGAATTTCAGATACAGATATTCTTTCAATATCTTCCTCCTCATCCCGTTCTTGGTTAGTACCTGCAGTTCATGCAGACCAAGATTTGTATCTTATGTTGGACAATACAGCATCTCCAACAGGAGGAGGAGCTGGTTCAGCTGATGCAAGATTAGGAGTTGTACTATCCATTTTACCAATTTTGGATGCAGAAATTTCGAGTTCTGATGATTTACTTCAGGTTGATGTGGGTCAGGAAATTTCACTTTCTACATTAACAACTCCGAATGATTGGAATCAATTAGATCCTGCAGGATTTTCATGGTTCTTTCCTGAAGCAGATTGTAGTACATCAACCACTGGAAACTCAGTTTCATTATGCTGGACAACCGAAGGTCCAAGAACTGTTGAAGTAACTATTACTTCTACAGATGGCAGAACAGATACCGAATCTGTAGATGTAATTGTAATCGATAGTACCCCTCCGACATCTCAGATTCTCGTTAGTGGAGATATTCAAAGAGGTGTAGGTGAATCATTTACAATTTCAGGACAATCCTCAGATAATGGAGAGGTTGCTAAAGAAGAATGGCTAGTAGATGGAGTAATAGTCCAAAGTCGGAATCAATCAGGTACATCACTAACATATTCTTTTGATTCATCAACTAATATCGGTAACCGTGTCATTACTCTCCGTGTTTATGATCTGTCTGGATTAACTTCTGAGTCAAATATTACTGTACAAATTTCGGATACTACTGCCCCCATCACTTCTTCAATATCTGGGACCCAAGTAGTTAATCCAGGGGAATCTGTTACCTTCAGCATCAGTGCAAATGATGCTGAATCCTCTAATTTGACGTATGAATGGGATATTGACGGTTCGATCGACTCGGATTCAAATGGCATTTCAGATGACGATGTTGATCTAGTTGGTACAAGTATTAGCACAAGTTACGATACAGGAGGTAGCCGTTTTGTTACGTGTGTTGTTACTAATGAGGCTGGTTTAACTTCAATTGAAACATTCACTGTTACCATTTTGAATCCTCAAGTAGAAGATACATCTAGTTCAATTTCTTTTGCGATGATTGGAATTATTATTTTGATAGCTATGCTAATACTGCTATTAATTGGTGCATTTTTATGGCAACGTTCTACTTCTCGTCGTGTGGCTGAAATTATTGCAGAGCAGGAAGCAGAAAAACCCGAACAAGCCCCTCCTCTTACTGTAGAAGAGCAATCTCAGATGTTTGCATCCAGAAGATCTAATGATTTCGAATCAATTGCTGGCATGCCATCTTCAGAAATTCAACGAACTTCTTCAATCGAATCTAGCGAAGTTTTAGATGATTTATTCTCTGAAGAAGTTGAGCAGAATATTCCAGAAGAACAATCTCAATCAGTTCAAAGAGATGATGTAAAAACATCGTCGTCTCCCCCATCAACATTAGGAATCGAAATTCCAAATATGTCTAAATCTCCTTCAGTAGAAGAACCTATCAAGGAATTAGCCAAAACAATCAGAACAAATTGTTCATCATGCAATGAATCATTTGAGGTTGATCTTCCTTCAGGGGTGAATTCTGGAAAAACGGCTTGTCCACATTGTGGCTCTATTGAGTTTGTTCAACGATGAGCCTATTTTGAACATTAACAGCAATATGCTAAAGGTGAGTTCGTAGAGGTGATTAACAATGGATACAGAGGGGCCTCGAAACCATGGGAGAACGAGCATCTTCCTAATCCTCTTGATGTTGATGAGTGTTTGGCTCCCATTACCTGTTGCTAATGCAGCTATACAAATCGAAAATCGTGACTTAGGTGTACTAACAGATTTGCATGACGCGTTAGATGTTAGAGGTGGATTGTTAACTGATGATGGAGAATCTGCATCTGCTGAATCTGCCATGGCATCTGTCGATGCAGCCATTCGTCCTTCAGGAGCATACGATGCATTGTCGCTATCAGATAATCCGATGTCAGATGCTAGTTTCAAACAAATTGATATTCAACCTGTAGATCACCCAGATCCATTTGATATTATTTTAGATCCAGAGAACGCCCCTCCGGGAGCAACAGATAGTATTCTCAATACATTGATCAATATTACTGATTATGTGATTTGGACTCACTATGAAGGAAATGATGGAACAGTAGTTGACAAATTCGAGGTTGTGGATTTCTCAGCATCTCTAACATCTCTTTTATTTTCACCTGAACCATTTGAGCATGAGATTGATATTGATGATTTTCTAGATGATGGTAATTCTCCAACTTTGATTGATACAAACGGTGATGGGATACCAGATAGTCCAAATGATCCTGGAGATTGTGGATACGATGTCTCTGTTGGATTAACCGTATCCATCAATCCAAATGACGGAGCTGGAGTTGAAGGAACCACTTTGTGGGTAGAACCTACTGTCGAGTTTTCTGTAGAGATGTTTGATGGCCAAGTTGATTTGTTCGATGGAGGTTGTTCTGCAACTCCTTCTTCTGATAGTAGTGATGCAGTTTGGAATAACATGAGAGAACTACGAGTTTCTCTATTCAAACAATTCACATTTTCGGAATCATTATTTTTTGGTTCAACAGGTCCAAGTTACATTTGGATTATTGATACATTTCACACAATACCTCCAGAGGCAACATCTTTGGAAGTTGGTTTAGAACGAATTTGGTTTGATATCGCTGATACCGCTCTTAGTGGAATCAATGGATTGTCACTCGGTTTACTCGTTTCACTTACTGGAATAGATCTATCCGGAATTCAATTAGTTTCGATATCATCACCATATGCAATTCATCTTGAAACACTAGGGAGCACTGCATGTCCATCTACTTATGATCCATTAACAGATGCTAGTGATATTCCTACAGAACATGGTTGCGGAATTTTAGCTGGTTTCGGATATATTCATCTTAGTGAACCTGTTGACGGAATTCGTTCGCTGATTGAATTAGCCTACATCGAATTTAGTGCCCATCCTAGAGGTTTAGATGATAGAATCCCGAGTGAAGTGGATCTAGTAATTCGTTCTGATTCAGTCTTATCAACTACAGTTGCAGATGTAGGAGAGGGCTCTTTGACTTCAATAGAGTATTATTCTGATCGTAGAGCAGATGTTCATGTTCATTTCCACGAAGACCGACGAAACAAAGCTCCTTCTCAGTTGGGTGATACTTATGGAAATGTAACAGAAAGTTCAGGTTGGCTCAGAGGAATGCCACAAGGTAGCATGAGTCAATTAGAAATAAATCGAATATTCACAATGCTTGGTTCAAACAAAGCACCCGAACTCCCAGGTCAAATCCCGGGTAGATTAGGTTTGATTATCGCTTTGAAGAATTTCTCAAAGGACACAACTCAGAATGACAACGATCCTTCTTTGCCTGTAAATCCAGCAGATCCTCCACAATCTTTAGTATTGATTCGATCTGTACAATCAGTAGATGAGATTGATTATGGCTCTTGGTTCTTAAGAGAAGGTGCCGATGAAGATCGTCGTCAGATTAGAACTAAAATGCAACAACTTCCTACTGCTTTGGTTCTATATGGTTCATTTTCTATAGGAAATACTGATGAAGGAACTAATGTATCTCTTGATAATTCAGACAATTTAGATTTCTTTTCTAGAATTTTAGATACTACTATCTTGAATTTAGTTGATATTTTCATTGGGATTGGGGGAGCATTGAATGCAGTTCCCGAAGCATTAGGAGAGGCAATAAGTGGAGGCATGACTTCAGGCAGTGGTTTATCAGGTTCAGATTTTCACTTGCAAATGTTTGACGATATTAGTGTAAATCGTCTTCCTATGACTTTAGGAATGATTGAGATGGATTTGGGTACCTCTGACCATCCCACATTACCTGGCGATCACATATTACTATCTGAAGATAGAGATCTGAATTTAGTGCAAGGTAGAGCGGGAGCAAGAGAACCTCTGATGCCCATAGCTCTTAGTGTAAGAATGAGAGGTTTTAGTGCGGCGGATCTTGCCGATGATACTTCTTTAGATAGGCAAGTTATTGGATTGAAAACAATACAAAATGAGTCCTTGCGTGTAGGCTTTGTGTCTCATGATAATGGGACAATGGCTGGTTCCTCTATTCATTTAGTTCGAATTAGTTCAATTCCTGATTCAATCGAGATGACCGTTCTTCCCGGACAAATGTCTTGGTCTTCTAGTACCGAAATCGAAGAAATAACGTACATTGGAAAAGATGAAAATCATGTTCAAGCAATTAGGATGAGCGGCATTCCAACCAATTTTGATATGGAGGTTTCAGATTCATTTTCTTGGAATGCATCATCGCCTATGTCTAGTGTAGAAATTCAAATTTCAAATCATTCCAATCCAGGTACTATGGATGGAGATCATTTCTTATATCTTCACGACGGTCCTACTGACACAGCTTATATGTCAGCTAGAATGACGAATATTTCTCGTGCCGCCTATCTCATTGCAGATACAGATTCAGATCCCGAGGCATTAGATCGTATTGAGTTACACATAGACGGATCCTTGCCTTTCAGATCATCGATTCAACATGTTCCTGCTCTTGGTTCTCCAGATACCCGTGGCTTACATGTACGTGCATTATTCAATCCCTTACCTGGAATAATAGGATTAGATGTTCCTCGTGCAGACAATCTAGGAGGTCCAGAAATTATGATTCCTGAGTTCAATACTTCACAAGGTCTCCAAGGTTTAGCCTCATTCATGGATGGAATGTCAGAACTTGGAGGTAGTATGAATCTACTTCTTGCAGATTTAACTGAGACGGTTACTGGAAAAGCCGGAGAAACTACATCCTCTGAGTTATCTCTAGGTTTCGAACTCGATGCTGATAGGCATTTCGATTTAACTGTAGATGCTCGTCAAGGATCACTTGAGATTGAACCTCCAACATGGAGACACGGGATCTCGATGACGGCCGTTGAAAGAGATGATGAGCAAGGGTTCCATGTTCGAACTTGGCTTCCAGGATTAGCACCTGATGTAAAGACTGCAATTTCATTCAGAAATGAATCCGGTCTTGAGATATGGGATATTGAAGTAGAGATGTCCGATTGGCTTCCTGCTCGTGAAGAATTTGTTGTTGAAATAAAAGGATTTGATGGACAAGATTTGGATTTAGCTCTGATTGGATTCGTTGAAGGACAATCAACAGAGGTTTCTGTTGAAACATCTTTCAGTACAAGAAATCTAGGTGCTGTTAGTGAAGTTACTACTTCTACGAATTACAAATTATCACAGAGACTAGATTATGTGATTGCATCTATTCTAGATAGGAATTTAGGATCTAAATCTCAATTATTTGTATCAGATATTCCTGGAGAAATAGATCTTTATGCTTCAATTGGAGAATCAATATCGGTTTCTCTATCAGTCCCTGAATCCGAAAGAATTCAAGGTGATTCTGTAAAATCAGTGATGCTTCAACAGTTGCAATGGTCGGCTGGAGAATGGTGGCCTGCAACTATATTCTTGAAAGATGTGCCCGGAGAAATTGACTTAACTACAGATCCTGCAACTATTTTTGATATTACTCAACCAACATCATTCCAAGGAATTCCAGAATTTGATTTCAGTGCCTCTTCAGCAGGTATGGATTTGTATATGGAAATTACAGGAAGAGCAATCAATCAACGTGGTGATACTCTCTTATTGGCAGAGGATTTGATGGATAGAATGACTGTGACATTAGATGAAGATTATAATTTAGCTATTAGATCTAGTGGAATCGGTATTCGTAATTTATACATGAGACAAAGCAACGTTCCTATTCAACCCGGAATAGTTCTTGAACAAATGGAAGCAATGGGAGAGAATTTGAAATCTGCAACGATTTCATTGAGTTATATCGGTAAAGCATATCCGATTTTCAAAATTGATGATGTTCAAGGGGGCCGTATTCTGATGTCTTCTAGAGCATCAGTAGATTTCATGGGAATAAAATGGGATGGTAGAGCAGTATTGATTGATGCCCAACAGACATCAAGAATTCCGACAGGTACATCTGTTGGAGTAAACGGAATAGCATCCGATCTTTCCTTACTAAATGTGATGCCTGGCTTTGATGGTTCTACAACTCATTACATGGTACCTGAACCAATGTCTACTGGAATATTTACTGTGTGTGCTACTTTTTTCGGAGGTGATTAAATGGTCTTAGACAATTTAGATGAATTTGAAGAAGATATTGACGACATTACTATCGATATTGGTGGACGTAAAGTTGCACTTGAAGATGTAGAACGAGCTTATGGTGCACTTGCTCAAGCTAAGGATATTGTATCAGTAGTCACTCCAGGTAGAGTAATCCTAGCTACTGGGTTAGTTCTACTGTTGTTAGTTAGTTCATTTGGTGTGTGGTATTGGATGATTCCTAGGGATGAAATTGTCATTGATACTGTGTATATGCAGGGAGGACCGGGACATGTTGTTTTATCTCAAATTCACAATCATGGAAGCCGAGAAGTTACAGATTTACAAGTTGAATTAGAGTTTAGAGATATGCAGGATGGTCTGTTAGGTTCTTCTACGTTTGAAACCTCTAGTTTACCTGGGCATGTTTCTGTTGCCGGTGATGATTTAGAATTGGCAATTTCTGGGGCATCTGTTTGGGAGAATTACAGCATTAGCATTCATTTGAGTTATACAAATCATAGAGGAGAATCAGTTGAGAAAACTTGGTTACACATAGTTGGTGAATGGACTACTGAAACTTTTCGAGATGAAGGGGAAACTCATTGGTTTTGATTGTCGAGAGGTGCGAAGCCCTAAATCTGGTTCGTTGGAGTTGTAATCATGGCACGCTCAAGACTAGCAGTAGGCCTTGTCCTGCTTCTTCTCTTGAATTTTGCATTTATTTCATCTCCAGAGCATCATTCAACGGGAGATGGTATCCCGATTTTAGAATCTCCTATTGCACTAGAACCCGACCCTGATTCAATAAGAGGAGTTTCTCCGACATCTTTTGATGATGTTTCTGTTTCACTTAGGAACCCTGGCGCAGATACTCCAGTTGGTTCATTGACTACAACTGGTTGGGAAATGTCGAATGATATCAGTGAAATCTTTTCTTCCCCAAGAGAAGATCTATCTTTGGTTTTGTTAGACAGAGGCATAGATCCTTGGACTACTCGGGAAACCCTTTCTTCTTTAGAAACAGTTTCTGTCAAATCATTGATTCCCCCCACTGGGTTTCTAATTCAAGGGAATAAACAAGGGATAGTAGCAGCCTCCTCTGTTTCCGGAATAATTGGAACATCATCTGTTCCTACAGCTTTAGTTGTCGATGAACCAGTTAGGAATACTGTGGAATCGATGAATCCAGAAGATCGAATTACTGTATTGATTACTGGTTGGAGAGATACTTCAGGAGATCTTAATTCAATGGTACAAATAGATGAACAAATTCATGATTTTTCAGAATTAAATGTGTTTGAAATTCGTCCTTGGGGTGATGGCAGAGTTGAGGCGGAAGTAAGTGCAGCTACAATCCCAATTTTAGCCACAAATCCATCTGTTGCATGGATATCATTTCCTCCTCAGTGGGAAATACACAACGATCGTTCCTTAGTCCATATGCGAGTAGCAGATACGTCTAATGCATTTATTTCTGAATTAAATGGCTCTGGAATTACTGTTGCTGTTGCAGATTCTGGGATAGATCAGGATCATGGAGATATGAATGGACGGATCACTCACGTTGAATCAATGACTTGGGGCGATTCTTCCACGGAAGACAGACATTCAGGTCATGGGACTCATGTCGCTTGTACAGTTTTAGGTGATGGAAGTCGAGGAGGATATGCAGGCGTTGCTCCAAAGGCTGAATTATATTTCCAAGCGATGGAAGATGACTCTTCGGGTCAATTTTCTGGAGCCAGTGTTGACTATATGTTACGTACTGCTTACAATGCTGATGTTCAGATTCATACTAATTCGTGGGGATCTCAAGGAGATCACGGAAGATATACTACTTCAGCGGCTGATGTAGATAGTAGGACATCTCAGTACGATCAATTTTGGTCATATGATGGATTTACTGTATTATATTCTGCAGGTAATGATGGCAATACTGGATTAACACCTCCTGCTACAGCTAAGAATTCAATTGCTGTGGCGAATCATCACAATAGAGGAGGCAGTGCTCCAGATACTATCTCTCAGTCTAGTAGTAAAGGGCCGACTGATGATGGTCGAATTAAGCCTGATCTTGCTGCCCCTGGATCTTGGGTAAGATCTTGCCTTTCTCAGGATGCTCAAGATACAGGTGGAAATAGTTGGAAGAGCACTTGGTATATTGAATACTCAGGTACTTCGATGGCAGCCCCCAATGCTGCAGGAGCTTCTGCACTTGTTCATGAATATCTTACGGAAATAGCCGGTCGCCCCTCTCCTCAAGGTTCGTTAGTCAAGGCATTGTTGGTTTTGGGCGCAGAAGATATGGGTTCTAGAGATATACCTAATGATAACGAGGGATGGGGAAGAATTAATGTTGCAAATTCCTTAGTTCCTGGAACAGATGTTGGAATCTTTGTTGATGATAGGAATAGTCTTCGTTCTGGTAATTCTGCTACCTATGAATTCAATCTAACTCGTTCAAATTCTCCATTGAAAGTAGTATTAGCATGGTCTGATTATCAAGGTAGTTCCTCTAGTTCTAGTCAGTTAAGAAATAATCTCGATCTTGAAGTAATTGCTCCAGATGGCACTACTTCCTATCTAGGGAATAATTTCCAATCGGGTCGTTCTGCACCGGGTGGTTCTCCTGATTCAACTAACAATCTCGAAGTAGTTTTAGTTGATTCAGCAATTGCAGGTGTTTGGACCGTCAGGGTATCTGATGTTTACCACGGAGGTGGTAGGAGTGAGCAACCTTACTCTATTGCTGTTCGTGGAGTTAATGTAAATGATCTTCGATCAGATCCGATAGTTGTTTTGTCTGACGTATCTTATTCATCTGAGGTTCCTCAGGTAGGTGAAGAGATGACAATTTCTGTTCCAATTTCCAACCAAGGTAGTGGTAGAGCACTAGATCTTGTCGTCGAAGCAGGAATACTCAAAGTTGGTACATTAGGGACAGATTTAGGCCGCCAGACTGTTACTATTGGCCCGGGAGTAACTCGAGTTCTTCAATGGCAATGGACACCCCAAGATGAAGGTGAAGTGACATTACGAATCAATATAGATCCTGATGAATCAATTGAAGAATCAGATGAAGATAATAATGTGGCAAATATCCCGCTTATAGTTTCAGCTCCAGGGATAAGGGTAGATGTTATTCAAGCAACTCAGGTTGTCACCTCTGCTGATCAGGCATCTAGTACATGGACATTGAGAATTAAGAATACAGCATTGGTTCCAACTAATGCTTCAATGCAATCAAGCCCAGCGATTAGGGATTTTGACGGAACATCTTTTTCTTGGTTTAACTCATTCAATAGAACTTCTATGCCTCTTGAAGGTAGTGAAATTGTGGAAGTGACTTACACTTTGGTTCACACCGAACCAGAACCGGGCAATTATCGAATAACAATTACTGGAACTGATGAAGATAATAATATTCAATTTCCTATAGATATAATGTTGATTGTTCCGGTTCTTCCCGACGTTCAACTACAGTCTACCTCTTCACTGGTTACTCTCCATCCCGTTCACAATACTTCATTTGAGGTATTGATGTCAAATCGGGGTAATGGTGTTCAGGGGTATGATCTGAGAATCGATGCTCCTCAAAGTTGGAGTATGGGATTCGATGAACTTGGTTCCACAAAGGGTGCTTCCGGAGGGTCCACAGGCACCATGGAAATTGGAGAACAAATTAGAATCAATATGACTGCTATTCCTCCTTCAGTTATGATTGCTGCTGGAACTAGTTTAACAGCAAAACTCGTAGCAACATCCCAAGTTGACCCAACAGAATCATGGGAGATTGAGATACCTCTAGTGGTACAGTCCTTTGATAGGTTAACAGCTCGTTTAGATACTCAAGTTGGTGTAGTTTCTAAGGATGCAACTCTTACTCTTCAATACACAGTTACGAATACAGGGAATCAAGATGTTGTTATTACTCCAAATGTAGATAATCGCCCTTCTGGGTGGGATTTAAGCAGTTCATTGTCGTCATTTAATGTTGTACAAGGAGATGAGGCAATTTTTGGAATTGCATTAACTGGAAATGGATTCGCCTCCAGTGGAACTATGCAACTTCAATTTGTTACTGAAAGTGGATATTCAGTTAGTGTACCATTACAAATTCAAGTTCAGGAGGAATATAGCGGTCAAATTTCATTCTCATCAATATTGCTAGCTAACGGATCTATTGGAACAAATCCATCATCAGTTGGAGATGTAACTGCTGGTTCTCCTGGGTTTTTACTAGAATGGCTAGTAGAAAATGATGGAACTACTCCATGGTCTGGTGTTTATTCATTAGATGTAGCATCAGGGTGGAATTATGAATGCGATTCTCCAGGTGAATTAGCTGGAGGTTCTTCAGGTTACTTGACTTGCAGAGTTGTTATGCCTGCCGATGTTACACCCGGTTCTCAGCCCGCGATAGGAGCCATAGTTACCGCAGGAGATCTATCTTTACTGGATATAATTTCAATTCGAGTTGCTTCTGTAGAATCAGCATCAATTTCTTGGTCTGAAAAATCTTCTACAATTCTGGTGGCTGGACAATCTAACGAAGTTGAAGTAGAGATTCAAAATACAGGAAATGCTCCATTTGAGCATCGTGTTAGGGTTTTAGCACCAGAAGGTTGGGATGTAGAACTAATTGATTCTCCAATCATTAGCTTAAATCAACAAGCTGTGACATTCATTGATATCCGCATAACTCCGGATAATGCTGTAACTGAGTCTACTTTTATCCGCGTTGAAATCTTAGGTCCTGATGACGTTACAATCGCCTCTGAAAACCTAGATTTAGAGATAACTGCCTCTGCTCAGGAGAATACAGATTCGGGAATAGGGGGGATTCTATTTGCCTTGGCAGGATTATTGGTGGTATTGGGATCAACTGTGATTGTAGTTCTCGTAATTAGAAATCGTCCTTCAAAGGATCAATCATTCACAGGTACTTTACCCCCTCCGCCCAAATCTGTTGAATCTACGGACAATCCATCAGTTTCATGCTGGGCTTGTAGCGAGAAAATCATATCTTCTAAACGTAGAGCATGTCCTTCATGTGGTGCTCGATATCATCTTACTGGAGAGTGTATTCACTCAGGTTTAGAACATTGTAGACGCTGTGGCGCGTCATCATCAACATTCGTGGTGGAATAACATGCATCTTGTCGGAGGTCATTTATCCATAGGATGTTCACGGAGGGTTATGCGAGGCAGAAGGGCCAGAGTAATTCTTCCTGTTTTTTTGCTGATTCTGATGTCACTAAGTCCGATTGTTTCTGCTGACGCAACCATCACTTTGAGTTCTAATACTTTGGCTCAAGAAGCCGATTCTGATAATCCAGCAGAATACACAATTACTGTAAGAAATACTGGTTCTGATGATGTTACAGTTAGTTTGAGTACAGTTCAAGGAGAGGGTTGCCAAGGTTTTACGTCTAATATTGAGCAAATTAGTGGGACAATCGGTGCAGGATCTAGCGAATCTACTACGTTAACTGTCACAGTTGGTCAAGGTGCTGATGGAGATTGTGAAACAACTGTACAGGGCACTGCACAAGTTGCTCCTCCTGCGGCTCCAGGGGCTCCAGGTCAAGATGAGATTACTGTTACCACCACTGCTGGTTCTGGAGGAGGAGTATACGGTGTATCACTCTCAACTCCTCAGCCAACTAAAGAGTATTCTTCTTCTGACGGAGAGGAAGTAGAATGGACAGTAACTGTTGAAAATACAGGTCAACAAGCAGAAACAGTTACTCTAAGCATGGATGATGATGGTTCATGTGATTCTGATTCTTTATCTGCAGTTGTTGACCCTGAAACAGTTAATCTACAATCTTCTGGAGATACAGAAGATGTAACGGTGACGGTTGATTTACCAAATGGTGCAAGTACATCTGCTGATTCTCATTGTTTCATTCTAAGAGCAGTGGTTACTCAAGATCAGCAAAATCCAAGTGGTGGAGCGGAAGATAATCTATCTCTAACATTGAATGTCCCGGAAAGAAAAGAATGTATTGCTTCATTATCTCCTTCATCGATTTCAGTTAGCCCAGGAGAAATTGCAACATCAACATTCACTGTTACTAATGATGGAAATACTCAGTGGACTGTTTCTACAGATACTTCTGGAGTCAATCAAGATTGGGTAAACTTCCCAGGTGCTTCTTCAGGACTAATATCTGAAGGAAGTTCTCGAACGTTTGATCTCGAAATTATTCCAGATGATTCTATTGAATCGGGTACTAGTACCTTGATTACTATCAAAGGAATGGATGGTACTT
>PADI01000027.1 GCA_002702985.1 Methanobacteriota archaeon | reverse complement strand
TGTTTCAACTAATGAGGATTATGAAGAAACTGAATTAATGCTGAAGAGACAAATGCAACGTCGATTGGCGAGTAGAGATTTAGAGATAATCGAACATGAAATTGCTGTTGATGAGGTAACCTCTGGAGAAGGCCATCATGGAGCAGTTATTGCAGCATTAATCCTTCCCGACAGTTTAGGAATCGGGGGGCCAGTCGGGCGTGCTCGTGATTTCTCATCAATTTCAGGTGGAATACGCTCAGATTCAGGAAATTCTGGTGGCGGAAATTTCTCATTCTAATCGAATTTATCAAGCACTAACTTGACATGAACGGTCTATGTCCGGACCTACTTGGGTTATGTTTCAATGTAGTTCCTGCCAGAGATTTAGTGGTGCTCGGAAGGGACAGAAATCAATGGTTTGTGGCCATTGTGGTGCTACAGAAGGATTATCAGTGATACAAGAATTTTCTAGTTCTTCTTCATTGTCTCAAGCTATTTCTTTAGAAAATACTCCACCTGAAATTCGAAAAGAATTAGAGAAAGCCTTGAGTCGAAAATCGAATAAAATTTCAACCTCTGAACCTATGAATCCTGTATCTATGATTCAATCGTTTGCAAATGAACAAGGGATAATTGATGTTAATGGGATAATAGTTGAATTAATTTCTACTGGATTTACAGAGAACGATAGTAAAGAACAGGTTAGTGAATGGATTCAACAATCAGAAATCGAGGGCATGGTCATCAGATTGCCTTCTGGTGAACTGATGCTTCTTTAGTAACATTCATGTCTAGATGTCAGGTCGATCAGAATAAGGGTCCGTGGGTTAGCTTGGCCTATACTTGATGGTTTGGGACCATTAGACCCCAGTTCAAATCTGGGCGGACCCACCACTTATCTATCAAATCTTTATTCCAATTTGTCTTTGTCAATTTCATGTCCCATTCTTTCAAGTTTGGTTTTCAAATATTCTCTATTGTCCTCTCCAATTCCTGCAAGCAAAGGCATTCTTTCTTCTACATTGATTCCATGTTTCTGAAGTTGCTCAACTTTATCTGGATTGTTACTTAGCAAGCTAATTCTTGTCACTCCAATAGATTGGAGAATTTGTGCTGCAATATCGTAATTTCTAGCGTCGCCTGGAAGTCCAAGTTTTAGATTTGCATCTAAGGTGTCTGCTCCTTGGTCCTGAAGATGATATGCTTGGATTTTGGCATGTAATCCAATTCCTCTACCTTCTTGACGCAGATAAATTAGCGCCCCCCACCCTCTTTCAGAAATTTGTCTCAAGGCTGAATCAAGTTGAGGGCCACAATCACATCTTAAGCTTCCAAATGCATCACCTGTCAGACATTCAGAATGTACTCGAACTAGTACTGGATCTGGACCTTCCATGTCCCCGAGTGTTAAAGCTACATGATCTAATCCTGTCTCTTCATGAAATACTCGAATTCTGAAATCTCCATGCGATGTAGGAAGACGTGCATCCGCAGGAATATTTTCATCAATGCTAATTTTAATTGTCATTTTTTTCCCTCTGAATTCTTTAATCTGAAAGTAAATTCACCGGCATTTTCAGTTACTGATTCTAATGTAATATTCAACCTTGCTACCAACGCAGGGATGTCGTGTAATGTCTCAGGGTCATCTGAAATTACTTCTAAGATTTCTCCTTCTTTCATTTCGTTAAGTGCCCTGCGAGCTTCATGTACTGGAACTGGACAATAGAATCCTAGAACATCCACGCGTCGCACCTTGGACATATGCTATCGTGTCGTCTCCTATTCTTCAATCGTTCACTTTTCTTGTTTGCATTGACTTCATCGGGTCAAATTCAAACCTTCTACGTGGGATGTGAGGGCATGGGGGAGTCATCTGGGAAGGTCTCCGATGATATCCCGTTTCCAGAATTTGTACGAATGTTAGGCTCAGTATTTGTGCTAGTAGCAGTTTTGCTATTTGGTGAAATTTTGTTTAGATGGTTTATTGAGCCTGCTAATACTCTCCTTCCGCTACAACTTCTTGAAGCATGGTTATGGAGCAATATCTCTAATTTAATTTGGTCAGGATCTGCAGAATTGGTTGCTCATCAGACTGGTCCATTGACTCAAGTTAACCTCCTTCATCCTACTTTTTATGGAGGCGTTGTTCCACTTTATGTATCAGATGAATGTACTGGTCTACATGAATTATTCTTCCTTGGAATGATGATGTTATTGACTCCGTCTTTTGATTTAAAGACAAAATTCAAGCATCTTGGCATTGCATCTTTGATAGTGTTCATGCTGAATCTAGTTCGTCTTGTAGTTCTCTATCCATTAGCTGTTAGTGGATGTGAGGGAATGAATGGAGGCACTTTTGGTTGTGAATCTCCATTATTTGAATTCCATGATTTTGTTCTTAGATATGGATCACTCATCGTTTTAGTTATTGGTTGGACAATCTGGTTTAACATTACAGACGCCAGAAAAGGGGTTCGTGAATTCTGGAATCGTCTTCCTCAATTACAGGGTGTATCTTTTAATCCTAGTTTAGATGATTTGAAATCAAACTCGCCTCGAGTTGCATCACTATGTCTTTCATTGAGCCTTGGTTTATCAGCTATCATTTACTATATTTCTATAATAATGAAAGATACATCTTCTGTAGATGCTTGTACAAATACGATTTCTGCTACTTGTAATAGAATTACTACAGAATATGAAGATGCCATCGGAATTAGTCTTAGAATATTTTTGATTGGTGTATCAATCTTGATGTTTGCTTGGATGCAACCAAGATTAAACTGGTTAGAAGAGGAAGAATAGTTAACGAATTGCAAGTTCTGCAGTTAATTTTGACCCATTATATTCTCTTCGTTCCAAAATTTCTAGCACTCTTTGTGCAGATTCTGCATGGATATCAACAGTTGTATATTTTTCATTGATACTGATTTCTCCTATAGCAAGTTCTTTGACTTTAGCTTGAGAAATTAACCACTCTGAGAGAGAAAGTTTACTCGAAATTAGATTTGCTCCTGCATTGATAGAAATTTGAACCATTCCAAAAGGGTCGGATGATTCAGCCCAATCTTTTCTAGGTCGAACTGGGTCTCTATTCACTCCATCTGGAAGATCTGGTGCATCCGATTTGACGATATTTAGATTCCAAGTAGTTCTAATACGCTCGAGTTGACGTAAATCTTCTCTGCCTACAAAACTCCATGCATTTCCTTTCTTGCCCATTCTTCCTGTTCTTCCAATTCTGTGAACATAATCTTCAGGATTATCAGGTAGATCATAATTGATTACTATTGTTACTCCATCTACATCCAATCCTCTTGCAGCAACATCAGTTGCAATTAAGACCTTGATTTCATTATCACGGAAACCTAACATGACCTTCTCTCGCTTATTTTGACTCATATCTCCATGAAGTGTTGAAGATGAAAATCGGTGTTTTCCTAATCTATCTTCTAATAATTCTACCATTCGTTTGGTATTACAAAATATTAGACATTGGTCTGCACTTTCCATGTTTGCAAGAATTCTACCAACGCCCCAAAGTTTGTTTGCTCTTCCAATTCGAATCCACTTTTGGTTGATTTCTGGGACTTCAACTTCGAGATCATCACTCATTATGGTTACCGGATTATTCAACAATTCGTCAGTTGAATCAATTATTTCTTGAGGGAATGTTGCACTAAAGAGAAGAGTTTGATTACGTTCAGGCATATTTGAGAAAATCCATGAAATATCTGGCCAGAATCCCATATCTAGCATTCTATCGGCTTCATCCAAACATAGTAAAGAAATAGATTGCAAATTGAGATGTTTACGTTTTGTCATATCAATTACCCTTCCAGGAGTGCCAACTATTATGTCTACACCTGAATTTAATTTTTGAGCCTGTTTTTCTAAATCAGTCCCTCCATAGACCGGGAGAATGATTAGACCTTTATCGCCTTGAATCCACTGTAATTCGCTACATACCTGTGTAGCTAATTCTCTAGTAGGACATAGTACAATTGATTGAGGGAGTCCAGTTGGCTCAGATCTTTCAATAATTGGAATTCCGAATGCTGCTGTTTTACCCGAACCAGTTCTCGCTTGTCCTATAATATCGCTACCTTCTCTTGCAGGTGGAATTGCTTCCCTTTGGATTTCAGTAGGCTTTTCCCATCCTTCTACTGCAAGAGCATCAAGAATGTACTCTGGTAAATTCCAATCTGAGAAACTGATTTCTGACATTTAGATCCGACCTTCAGAATGAGTCGGCATCTCGGATTTCTGCTTGCAGTTCTCCCATCCAGTACTTTTGGCAGTTTTCCTTCGTAAGGAATCTCTGCTTATTGCCACGTTTTCTTTGAGGGGGAAGTGCTTGTAACACATGCTGGCGCATGTAATGGCGGAATTTGTGGGCTTTAGCTATATTTTGACCCTTAGGAGTCCATCCATCCCAGAGTCGCTCGAACTGTTCGAGCTTGAAATCATCGGGTCCTTCACTCATGTTCGTCAGTCTGCCGACTTATACCCTGTATATGACGGTGACGGATTACTCATGCCCATGAAAGACGCGAATCAATATAGCGAT
This sequence comes from Methanobacteriota archaeon, assembly GCA_002702985.1. Lineage (GTDB taxonomy): Archaea > Thermoplasmatota > Poseidoniia > Poseidoniales > Thalassarchaeaceae > MGIIb-N2. The sequence continues at coordinate 21,462 of PADI01000027.1, read as the reverse complement.
CGACGGCATATCTTCCCCAGAATAGGTAGTAAATCCCGATAGTAATAACGGTTAACAGGAGTACCTTTATCCAAATTCCAAAAAGTTCTATGGCAGTTCCATTGTATGTGACTGATCTTCCATCAATGCTAAGATTTGATGCCCATTTACGAATAATCATTGTATCTCCCCAAGGTTTTGCAATTCCTAGAGTAAGAACAGTAATCAAAAGTGCAGCCACCTTTGTGAAGAATAATCCTTTATCAGCCATTTTTATTTTCCAATTAGGCTGAACAGTATTCGCTACAGGAGTAACTGAAGCAGATTGAACAGGAGTTTGATATCCCATTTGTTGATTATATGCTGCTTGCATCTGTTGATTTTGAGAAACTGGCATTTGTTGGGCAACAGGTGCTTGATGTTGTACAGTGGTTGCAGGAGGTACAGGTTGCATGGTTAGAGGAGGGAATAAAGGTTAATGAAATTCTTCATATTTATTCTTCTTCTTTCTTCTGTTTACCTGACTTCAGTTCTGGTAAATCTGAAAATTCTTCGGTTTCAATTTTGGGTAACGGAGCCAAGAATCGATTCTTTTCATCTTCACTACCTTCCATTGAAATATCCAATGCCATCTTATTCAAATGTTTGATTATTTCATTGTCATTCTCATCTGAAATAAGATCAATAGCAGTTTGACGTAAATTATTGCCACTCATGATTATTGGTAGCATTTTAACACAGTTTAGTCGAATTCTTGGATCTTTATGCTTTGCTCCGTCTAGAATCAATGTTTGAGTTCTTGAATCATCTTTCTCCATCTTAGCCAATGCTTTCAATGAATTATTTCTCACTTCATCATCTTGGTCAAATAATGTTTCTTCAATCATTATTTGCGCTATTCTAGGTGCAGAATCTGCCAATCCAGGCAGTGTTCTACTGGCAATACGTCTTACTTCTGAATCTTCATCATCCAATGTCCAACCAATCAGATCCCATCCTGCTGCTCCTGCTCTTTGTGCAATTGTCCTGAGTACCCTTGCTGCCCTTCGTCGAAGATCAACATTTTCTTCGCGAATCAAGTCATCAAGATGTAAAACACCTACTTCTGGCCATTGTTTTGATGCCTCAACCAGCGCATTAAAAGCATCATTTCGAATATGTTTTTCTTCTGAACGGAGTAGTCGATACAGTGTCTCTTCTAATGCAGATGGAAAAATCGGAGCACAGGTAATTAGAACTTGTCTTGCTTTTTTACGAACGCCTTCATCCGGATCGTCTATCATTGCATCTAACATTTCCATCATTTCATCCGAATCACGTAGTGCACCAACAAGGAAAACATCCAGACTTGCAATCCGTTCTTGCGTGGATCGAGAACATAATCCATTAATTATTGTAGAATGAATATATTGATCTTCGGTTCTAGGAAGTGCAGTAATTGCTCTAATTGCATCTAAACGATCAAGCAAAACGCGTTTATCCATCCATCTAACTTCAATGGTAGAGACCTTTTTTTCAAGTAAATCTCGAATTTGATTTGGTAGGAGCGAATTCCACGGCCCTTGAGGTGCGCGGAATGCAGCCTTGATCATTGATTGCCTTTTTCTTCCTAGGTTGATCTTCTCCCCGGTGCGGGGGTCACGAGCTACATAGTCCCTTGACATCGGGGGTTCTCATGACTCGACGGGATATGAATAAGGCCCTTATGAGTGTTTAATAACATGTAATTTACCCGAAATATGGTTAGAAAAAAATAGTTCTCCTTCAGGGTTAAATGAAATTGATAGAGCACCAAATACATCTGATACAATTACTGTATTTTCACCTCTCCATCCTTGAGTATTATTTTGATCTTCAACGATATCAACTCGAATAATTTCTCCACCGGTAGGAGTTACAGAATTCCATGAACCAAAAACTGTGACGAAAATAGAATGATTATTCCCTGGAAGGGTAGAATTTGTATGTCTCAATGCGATTGAATTTGCAGAACTATGTGGGTCAAAGGTTCCGATAGGACCTAAAGTTCCGTTTGGAATTGGTGTCTCAGGCTCATCATTTGGCCAACCATAGTCACTTCCAATTTCTAAGAGATTTAATTCTTCGAACGGATAATCATCTCCTTCCCAATCACGTCCATTATCGGTAAAAACATAGCCTATGTCGGGGATCCATGCACCATCGAATGAATTTCTCACTCCTGAAGCAATTACACTATGATTTCCATTTGATGGATCAACCATGATTATTGCGGCATTTCTATCATCATCTTCGTTACAAACGTTACAAGTGCTTCCTGAGTGCCAAATTAACATTCCATCTGGCCCTTCGTTAATGGAATTAGTTTGATGATTTCCCGATGGAATTCCATCTACAAGGATTGTGGAATTTCCTATAGACCAATTTGAGGGCCCAGTTCCAAAGAACTCATTTTTTGTTAATTTACCTCTTTCTGAAATGTATAAGAATTCACCATCATAATGGAGTCCATGAGGATTGTTTAGTCCGTCCTTCAATATCCACTCACCGGTCAAAACTCCTGATTCGATTTTATGCAAGATAATTGCATCTTTTTCTATTTCGCAAACTAGAAAATGATTAGAATCGAGCCATAGCATACATGTGACTTGACCTATTTCACCCTCTATTTCTTCAACATAGTATCCTTCAGAAGGAATAGGTTCAATTCTCATGAAATAGGGACTAAGTATTGTATAAGTTAGCACTAATAATATTATAATAACTGCTGAAATAGTGACGAATAATCCACGCTTAGAAAAATATTTTTTCAAACGATTGTTCATCTCATCTTCATCATCCATGGGATTCGCTGTAGGGGGGTAATTGAAGTTCTGTCGCTTACTCGTTTATCCATGAAAGATGTAGAGGTCGAGGTTCGTCGACTGATTTATATCTCATTCAATGATTATCAAAATGAATGGATTTCATCAGAAAAACTAATTCGAATCTGGAGTCTAGATTTCCAATGGGTTGATTCTAAAGATGCCCAGAAATTACTTGAATCTTTGATAAAAACAGGATGGCTTCATATTGAAGATAATCGAGTAAAACCAACAGATCCTCTATATTCTCTCGAAATTCCAATCGGGTGGAATCCGATGGTTAGAAGAATGATTGAAGGTGTAGATTTCATTCCCTCTGGGACAAATTCCATTGAGGAAAAACCATTGGTTACTACTAATCCTGTGGTTAAATCAAATGATGTATCCTCCTTTGAAGACGATAATCTCTCTGCTTCAAATGATAGATTTGCAGATCCTATGATTCAAAAAATATCTAAAATTCGTACTCATATCGCTACAGTATCTGGATTAGAGGTACGTGAAATTCAACGTCGAGCTCAGAGGAAGAGAAACGCATGTGCCCCAATGACTCTTTGGATGGCACTTTTGTTAGTTGGAAGAGAACAACGAATTGACATTTCATCATTCTTGTAAATTGTCACCCTCTATTTTTGATTGTGCTTGGTACACAAGTAATAATGGTAAGAGAATCAATGCCATTGTCAATGAAAAGATAACAGTTAATGCAGTGACAATCCCAAAATCTCGAACAACAGGCATAGGTGAAAACCATAAGACCAAGAATCCGATTGCAGTTGTCATCGCGCTAAGGCATAATGCTGCACCAGTTGTTGAGTTAGTTCTTCTCAATGCTTCCCAAGGTTGAATATCATTCTCAATCAATGATTCATACTTTCTCCACATGTGTATAGTATAATCTATTCCTAATCCTATCGTAAGAGCTGTGACCATTACAGTGAGAACATTCCAGTGAATACCTAGAACTGCCATTGAACCAACTACCCATACTGCTGCAAGTGTCACTGGAACTATTACAATGAACGAAGGAGCTAATCTTCGAGTCAATAGTAGTAGGACTAAAAATGACACAATCAGACTAAGAATTGTGGAACTAATTTGAGATGTACTTAATGAATCAAGAACATATTCTAACTTAACGAGATATCCTGTCAAAATTATTTGAGCATCAATATTATTCTTAATATCATCTTTATCGATTACGTTCGAAATGTCGCGAATAATCTCTCTACTTTCAGTACTAGATTCTGCTTCTACATCAATTCTAATTTTTGATGCTGCAATCTCTCCATCTTCAGTAAATACGATTGATCTACCTACTCTCTCTTCGTAACTCAATCCTCTAAACGAAGAAGAAGAAGATGAATTGGTTGCTAATTCAGATAAGGCATTTGAAAAGTCTCCAGTTACATAATTTTCAGTACCAGTTAATCTTCCACTGTAAATAGTGAGATTGTATCTTTCTCCAAAGAGAGAATCCGCTTGAACTGCATCCCTTACTATGGGGTAAGGTCCATCATATGACGGATCAGCATCAACGAAGAATGAAGAAGGGACAACAACTCCTCTGGTAGATTGAATCTGCATATCAAGAATCCATAACCCATCTAAGAATTGTGAATCGTCAACTATAATGCCAGTACCTGTTTGATTTACAATCAATATACTAACTTCTTTCCAAGTAGATGATTCGTATGATTCATACATTGCTGTTCTTGACTGCATAGTATCCATTTCTTCTGATAAGAAATCAGTAAGATCAAATTGAGTTTCAAGTTTTATCGATGAATAACCTACTGATCCGATTGTAATCAATAATACTGCAACTAATACTTGAGCAGCAGTTTTCTTCTGAAATTCTGTAATGTTTTTTGCATCACCTTCAAACAAACGACGTCTTGATGAATTATTTACAGGTGCTTCACTCCATCGAGACACAACAACATGAAGGGCGCCTACAACAACTGTTGAAGCTATGAATGCAGAAGTTACTCCAACTGCCAGTGCCAATCCAAATTCTTGAACAGGTGGTAAAGGAGAAGCAATATTTGCAATAAATGCACATACTGTTGTAAATACTGCAAGTGTTAGAGCAATTCTTAGTTCTCTAAAAGAAGCCACCCATGCTTCTGCTGGCTCAAGTGCATTTGCACGATTTCGTTCATATGTTCTTTGTAGATGAATTGAATAGTCAATTCCTAAGCCTAGTACAACTGGAGCTACTGCGATAGTCAAAATCGTGTATTCCATTTCTAAAACATCTAGTAAACCGTAAGTCCAGATTAACGAAGCTGTTAGTGCTGCTAATGGGAATCCTACGAATCTAATTGATCTAAATGCTGCGGCCAGAATAATTACAACAAGAAGAATTGAGATACCCAATAGTACTACTAATTGACTGAGTGATTCACGATTTAATTCATCACTAATTAGGCCATCAGATAATGATTGAAATCGTAAATTGTTATTTTCGCCAGCTTCATTGAAGAAATTCCGAAGTTGAACCTCTGCCATGACTTGTGAGGTTGTATCTTGTTGATTTCTTATCTCCAGAATCCAAAGAGTACTATTTGCATACGGGACCGGGTCTGGTTGATTCTTATCTTCTAGCCAACTACAGATTGCATCGTAATCTAAGTCTTTGTGGACCAATGCCATTCTGCCCAATGAAGCTGCGTTTCTTAGATCTTCATCAGCACCATCTGCACATGTTGTACCTTCATCTACAGTTTCATTAAGATATGATGCCCAATCATCGAAATCAGATAGAAATGCATCACTTCCTGTTTCCTCTAATGCTAATTGAAGAATTCCTGGTGCAGAGATATTTGATAGGACCAATGAAGATCTCAATTTAGATTCTTGTTCCATTTGTGAAAGAATTTCTGCTTGATTTAATACGGCATTCCAATCAAGAGCATTTCCTCCGTCATCAGAAGTTACATGTACGTAGAATGGAACACCAGTTTCAAAGAGTTGCTCCTCTACAGAATCAATGATTATATCATCGTCACTAGGCGGCATGAATGTTGTCAGATCTGTGTTGAATGAAGGGGGGTCACTGAAACCGATTGCAAAGATTCCAGTCATCATTAGTGCTAGTACAATTATTGGAAGAGATGCACGTTCAAGTACAGCAGTTAACGCGGAGTCTCGAGGGTCTACCGTACGAGACATGATCCTCTCCGTGGGTGAACAGGCGATAATTCCAGCGGTATATTCGTCTAATATTGTTTAAGTTGTTTAAAATGGAATATGTTCCAAGTGGAAGCCCTCAAAAAGGGGTCATGACTCGGGAGATACATGGCAATGAAGGTTCTACTAAAAGAAGGCGCAGAATTAAGGATCCGAATCAGTGACGAAGATCATACTACTTTGCATCTTTTTAGAAGCCGATTAAATGCTCACAAAGACATTGAATACTGTAATTATTTTAGTGGCCATCCTGATCTAGATGACCCTGAGATCTACATTAGAGCAAATAAGGGAAAAGACCCAGTAAAGATTCTGAAATCTGTAGTTAAGGAAGCGTCGAAGGATTTCTCTTCTCTTTCTCTATGACGGTCCGGTGAGGACGTGTCTGGTCCAGATGAAATGGATTCATCCGTTGGCCTAGATAGATTTGCAACAAATCTTCCTGGAATTTTTGGCGTTCTTAAAATGAGAGCAGAAGATTTTCGTGTTGAAGAAGTTGGAAAAATTCCCGCTATAGATCATAAAGGTAGATTTACTTTGGTTAAAGTAACTCTTCGTGATTGGGAAACAAATCGATTTATTCGTAGATTTACTAGTGCATTGAAGATTAATCGAAATCGAATTTGGTTTTCTGGGACTAAGGACAAGAAAGCCGTGACTACTCAGTTAATGGTTGTCGATGCACCCGTTTCTCGTGTCGAAGAGGTTGAAATAAAAGACGTAGATATTGATGTTATTGGAAGAACGCATCAGAAGGTAGCAATGGGAGCTCACTCTGCTAATCGTTTCACTATTGTTGTACGAGGATGTGTAGACGAAAATGGAATCCCTTTAGATGGAAGAGAAGCAATGTCCAGAGCACTAGGAATTCGGAAAATGATGGAAGAATCTCTTGGCGAAGGGGTTTTCCCTAATTGGGTTGGACCTCAACGATTTGGTTCGTTACGCCCAGTAACTCCTGTTGTTGGTAGATTTATTCTCAATGATGACTATGAATCTGCGGTGTCTACATACCTCGGAATGGAAGGTTTATTCGAAGATCAGGAAACATATGACTTTAGAAAAATGTGGAGGGATACTGGAGATGCTGAAGCATGCTTGGAAATTATTCCAAAACATCTAGGATATGAAAGGTCAATGTTGGAGTCATATGTTCAATCACCGGATAATCATGTTAAATCATTCACTACATTACCTCGGAATCTTCAGTTGATGATGATTCATTCACTTCAATCTATGGCATTCAATCACGTACTTGGTTCTAGGCTTGAATTAGGATTACCTCTTGCTGAACCAATGGTAGGAGATGTAGTTGCTCCATTATCTACCGAAGGAAAAATAGATGCAGGGAAATCAGCGATAGTAGATGAGACAAACCTTGCGCGATGTATTAGAAATTGTATGTTTAGAAGATTATCAGTAACTGGACCTCTTCCGGGAGTCACAGGGAATCTTGCTCAGGGAAAGCCCGGAGAAATTGAATCAGACGTATTTACTAAACTGAAATTCAATGACATTGATTGGAATGTTCACAGCATCCCCCGTCTCACTACTAACGGAACAAGGCGCCCGTATGCTTCTGTTTTTGAAGAGTTCAGTATTGTTGATGCTCCAGTGCTAGACGAAGATTCTCTAGATTCAAGGTGGTCTGATGGACCTAGAGATGGCGAGAACTGGCATCCGGATGGTGCTTGCCTCAAATTCCGGTTCACCTTGCCTCCTGGTACGTATGCAACAGTATTGATGAGAGAATTTATGAAATCTCCATCCTCTCAGTATTAAGAGAATTGAATTAATTATAGTCTACCCATTTCGAGTGTTTCGATTTCTGTAACACCCTCGAAGGATTTTACTTGATCTTCAAATTTACCAAGAGGGTTATCAAATTCTTCACCGTCTTGAATAATTGCAGTAACTTCAACAAACATTAGCCCAAATGCTAATGGTTTCTTTTCGACTAATTGAATAGCTCCAATACTATTGGAAATTCCTTCAATTTCGTTGCATACTTCGTCAATTCTACTCATTGATTCAGAATCTAGCATTACCTTATACTTCACAATTACTTCACCCATCGAATCACCTCAAGGTCCAATAAATCGACATTCTGGGCAAATGTATCGAACTCCTTGGTTCCTACACATCTCACTTCGACCAATCATACTTTTGCAAGGGTTACCATCAGCATCGTTCCCAGGACATGGAAATGATGTGCTGCGCTTATCTTCCAAAGGTATCCCAGACGAAGTACAAGTAGTGGCGTGACTCAAATAATCGACTCCTTAGCGTCCCGTCGTAATCACCTTCTCTTTTAGCCTTGACCATCGAATCATTTTCTTCTATGGACAGAAAATCCGGTTTTTGTGATAATTTCATCTTCTTCTGAATTATCTACAATTCCATCTTTTGCTAAGGAGTTCAATATCTCATCTCCTACGGATTGAACAAGAGCTCCATGGTGGGGTTTTAGATTCTTGCAAACTAAGTAAATCTCGGATGACGCGTTTCTAGAAGAAATGGGTGAAAATCGATGAACTTTAGAAAATCTCCTCTTGAGTGCTCTCACTAGAGCATCTAACCCTGGTCCTTGGAAAACCTTGGTGATGAAAGCCCCTCCTGGATTTAGTAATGGTATTGAAAAATCACATACCATTGTAACTAAATCTATCGAAATTGCTTGATCTATATCATATCGTCCACTAATATCTGGTGAAATATCCGAGATTATTGTATTGATTACTCTTCCTTGAAATGCTTCACGAGTAGAATCTTGAGTAACCTCATCTTGTATGTCGCCGACAATGAAATAAGCCCCTTCTATTGGTGATGTAGTCTGCAAATCTACTCCAACTACTATGCCCTCATTCCCTACCAACTCACATGCTACTTGGCTCCATCCACCCGGAGCACATCCAACATCTAGAACAGTATCTCCATATCGTATAGGAGCAAATTTTTCTTGTATTTCTTTTAATTTGAAAGCTGAGCGAGCCCTATATCCTTCCTGTTTGGCCTTTCTACGCCAAGGATCGCTCCGATGTTCGGAGTACCAGCGCTTACTCATGAATTACCCTACGTACGTTATCTTTCAAGTCTGACGGATGATAGCCTAACTTGAGATAGGTTTGAGGAAAAAAATTATTTTTTTATTTTGGAATGTAATATTGTTTCAATAAATACAGATATATCGATCAATATTACGGCGGTTTGAAACAATAGAACATTGTCGTTAGTTTATGGGCAGATTGTCACTAGTGTTAGTATTCCTTATTCTCACTTTGTCTTTTTCTGTTCAAGGCCAAGAGAATAATATCCATCAAGTCCGCGGAGGAGGATCTGTAGTCATGGAAATGTCTACGGCTGTTTGGTGTGATATATGCGCTGAACATGAAGAATGGATTCCTGATATGGTTGATTCAAATGGAGATAGAATTATTCGTGTAAATTTACACAGTGCAATAAATGATCCACTAGGCAATGAGGCATCGAATTACCGAAAAAGTTGGTTGGGGCAAACAGATACAGATTCTACCCCGTCATACTCTTTTGATGGGTTGAGAGAATCTACTCCCTCTTCGTCTAGCGGAGAACTTCAAAGATCACTTTTGGATGCTGAGGCTGATAGAGTCCAACACGAAGTTTTGGAAGTAAGAGTTTCATTTGATTCATTGATTGTTTCAGTTGAAGCCGTAGTTAATGAGCCACTACAAATCAATTCAACATCAATGACATTAATGTTGTTGGAAAATGAAGCTTTAATTGCTCCAGAAGATGCTACTAATGGTAAGTTATCTAGTAATTCTGTCCTCAAAAATATTATCTCAGTTAATGAAAATGAAATGATAGTTTACCCCCAAAATTGGGGTGCAGCAACATTTGATTCTAATTCTTCAATATTTTCTAATTTTACTTTTTCTTGGCCTAGTGGATTGGATTATAATTCAACTACTATTGTTGTAATTCATGAAAAATCAGCAACCAATCCTGATTTTGGAGAAAGAACTACACTCTCTGCTTTATCTTGGACTTTAGATCAATCTGTTGAAAATGAATCATTTTCTTTATGGATTCCATTAATTTTCGTAGGATTTTTAATTGCTTTATTCAGATTCTATTCTCATGAACAATAAATCAATGGATTCATATGCTTGTAAGTAGATATAATCATGATGGATGATATGGACGAAGTCGTGGATGAATATGAATTGACAGTTGCGGTTGAATGGATGGTAGAATATATTCTTGAGATTAGAGGGTCTTCTCCAGTACGTTCTGTTACAATAATTGATGCTACAGATATTGATCAAGTAAGACATGAGTTACATAGAGAATTAACTAGTCTTTATCCTGAAGCTGGACGTATTGATGTTACTGTCATTAGGATGTCTACTATTTCATCAATTGATAGTGAGTCTATGTTTGAGGACGACGGTATATTCCATCCATGATTATGGATGACCTATTTCATCAACTAGGCAACGAGCAGTATGCCTAATCGCCTCTTCAGAATTAAAATTAGGTGTAAATTCCAAATCAAACAGTCGTTGAGGATCGAGCATAGACTTAGGTACATCTCCTGCCCATCCTCTATCTCCTCCTGTATATTCGATATTTGCATCTTCACATTTTGTTTCTTCTAGAACAATTTCTGCAATTCTTCTTACGCTGCAAGTATCATGAGTTCCAAGATTATAGCAATTAATCGGTTCATTGGTGTTATTTACAACATGTAACATAGCATTTGCACAATCGACAACCTCCATGTATGACTTTTCTTGGCGTCCGTTTCCTAAAACTTCGAGAGTAGATTTATCTCGACGTAACTTGTGAATGAAATCAAATATTACTCCATGAGTCCCTCTTGCTCCTACAATATTTGCAAATCTAAAAATCCATGCTTGAAGGTCAAAAGTTCCTACCCATGATGTGATTAATGCTTCTGAACCTAATTTCGACGCGCCATACAATGAGATAGGAAATAACGGTCCATAATTTTCAGGAGTTGGCATTTTTTTTGCTTCGCCGTAAACTACACTGCTGCTAGCAAATGCAATTTTTGAAACTCCATTAAGTCTCATGGCTTCCAGAACATTGTAAGTTGCAACAGTACCTTGTTTGAGATCGGTGTCAGTAATTTCTGTTCCCAACCTAATATCTGGATTTGCCGCGAGGTGAAACACTTGGTCTACTCCTTCCATTGCTTTCTTTACGGCATTAAGATCCAATAGGTCAGCTTCAAAAACATCAATTTTATTTCCATGATGTGCTAGAAATGATCTATGCCCGCTTGACATATTATCGAAAACTCGTACCTTATGTCCATTCTCAATTAAACAGTCTACTAGGTGTGAACCGACAAAACCCGCTCCACCTGTTACGAGTGTGACCATGTTGTGCCATCCATGTATCTAACTTGAGTCCATCGGATGATTAGAAATAGTATTTAGTAGGAAATATACGAAATTTTCACACAATTCCTACATAGATTATATACGAACCATATTCAAAATCTAAACATGGAGGGGGGTCAATCTAGTGATGGTTTGGTCATGGTCGGAATGCCAATGTTCAACGAAGAAGAAACAGTAGCATCTGTTGTAATTCGTTGTTTGCCTTATGTCGATGAAGTACTGTGTGTTGACGATGGATCATCAGATTCATGTTCTAGATTAGCTGCAAGAGCAGGTGCAATCATTCATTATCATCGTGCAAACAGAGGATATGGTGCTGCAATTCGTAGTATTTTCCGTATTGCCAGAGAAAAAAATGTGGATAAGTTAGTCATTTTAGATAGCGATGGACAACATCAACCTGAAGACCTCCCTGCTGTTTTAGCAGGCTTAGACAAAGAAGATGTTGATGTGGTAATTGGATCACGTTTTGTTGAAAATAGCGATCGTAGTTCAATGCCAATGTATCGAAGGCTGGGTATATCGATGATCAATACTGCTTCAAATTTAACCAGCGATCTTGGAGTAAAAGATACTCAAAGTGGGTTTAGGGCATTCAGTAAGAGAGCATTAAATTTACTCGCCTTTGAAAATGAAGGTATGGAGTCAACACTCGAAGTTCTTGATCAATGCAAGGAAAAAGGACTCAATGTGGAAGAAGTTCCAATTAAAGTAAGATACGACGTTCCTAAATCATCCACATATTCTGCTTTCGGTCATGGTTTTACTGTTCTAACTTACGCACTTATATCATTATCTCATAAGAAACCCATGCTAGTATTTGGTTTACCTGGAATTGGGTTATTGGTTTCAGGTACTACCATTGGACTAGGCATGCTCAATTCAGTTGAAGAGTTAACTGATGGAACCATTGCTCTTTCCGTTGGTCCTGGATTAACAGGGGCTTGGTTATCTATGCTCGGATTATCACTGGTATTCTCTGGTTTAGTTTTGCATGGTGCAAGGACCTTAATGAGAAGAGTTGTTTTACAGCGTATTCGTTCACTTTGACCTTTCTTCTTCCGAACGCTTGATGTTCGTTCTATTCGTGGTAGGTATATGTCGAAAGAGCAATCTGAGGTCAGTGACGATGGTATTTCCATCGGAGAGATTGCAGAAAAGTTGAGCACGACATCATTTTGGTTATCTATTGTTTCATTTTTATCTCAAATTTCAGAGGAAATAAAAAATTCTCTTGATGGCATATTTGGTGATTTCATCCATCGTCTCACAACAGGAATTAAATCTACACGTGAATTATTCTATATTTTCTTGTATAGTAGAATAATTCGTGCCCCTGCATTCATTTTGATTATACTCTTGATTACCGCCGGTTGGATGGGCAATTCTGCTAAAGATTTCCAACAGCAAATAAATGGTGATGTAGAGGTTTATCTCCCAGATGGCGCTAACTCAACTGATTTACTCCTTGAAGTTAGGGAACAATGGTCAACCGATATTGTTCTTCTTTACATCCATACAAATAACGCGATAGAAGGCCCATCTAGAGGTTCTGAAAACATAACCGATGTGGATATTCTCACTCAAATAAGTTGGATTGAAGGAGATGATATGAATTCCAATGCAGGAGGCTACAAACATGGTCTTGATCGAAATAAATCTGACAGAGGAATTGAAGACGGAGTAGTTTGGATTCTATCTCCAGCTCAGATTATCAAAGAAGCAAACAGCTCTGCTAAGCGATTTAATTGTGCCATGGAAAAATATCAGGTTCCAAATTTAGATCCCTCTCAATGTCCGCTTACAGATCAGACTCCCTATGATGGATATTCCATTCCTGACGATCAACGAATAATCGACGATTTTGTGGATACTGCGGGACCACTTTTGTCTAACTTCGTACGTGACACCAATGGAGACAATATTTGGGACACCGCTGTTGTAGTAGTTGGGATTCGGTTTGATATGGAAGGTACCGATATTTCTCCTAGAAATGATCCTAAGGGCAAGACAGAAGAAAATCCCAGTGGGTTAATTCAGGATCATCGAGCATTTATTGAGCACACTCAAGAGTTGCTTGATCAGTGTGGCCTACCACTGTGCACTAAGACATATACTGAACCTCTTTCCTCAATTAATGAAACCAGGATGAACCTAATTTTACCAAGAGATGCAATTACTGTAACTGGGCTGACTCCTGTTTTGCATGATGTGTCCGATGCAGTTTATGAAGAACTAGTAACTAAGATGCTACCCCTTAGTGCTGTTTTTGTTATTATCACAATGGCTCTCCTCCATCGCAGTCCTAAAGTTGTAATTATTTGTGGAACACCTATTCTCTTTAGTTTGTTAATTACATTTGGTGCAACGGTTTTACTCGATATTGAACTAACTCCAATGATTATCTCTGCTGGTCCTATTTTGGTAGGCCTAGGAGTAGATTATGCTCTCCATTTAACGAATAGAATCGAAGAAAATAGGAATGAAATTCTTGATGAATATGCGCAAAAGACATGGGATGCGGAAAGAGAAGGAAAGCACATCGAGTCGTTAGATCCTTGGGATGAAGAACTCTATCTCAAGGCTACAGTGGCCGCTGCTGAAACAAGTGGTCATGCAATCATGCTTTCAGCATTGACTACAATCATCGGATTTAGTGTTCTTACATGGACAGAATTGGTACCAATTCGGCCAATGAGAACAGTTGGGACTACCCTTCTTCTTGGAATTTTTATTACTTTCATATTATCTCTGATTATGGTACCTGCATTAGCATTCATTCTTCGTTATAGAAAGGGAAGAAGTTCAGCAACTGATAATTTATGGTCAAAAATTGGACAGATACCACTTAGATGGACTTGGACTGTTCTGATTGTTTCGATGTTGGTTACTGCATTTGGTGTATATTATCTTGAAGAAGAATTAGGTAAAGATATCACTGGAGCCTCTTCTGAAGTCCCTCCCGGTTTAGTTACCTACGAGGCGTTGGCAGAATATAGTCGAGTTTTTGAGGGAGGTCAGACAAATATGTTCATTGTTGATGCTACAGATAGGGGCAGGATGAATGATACAGCACCAATCCGTGACTTACCTGTATTGGACGCTATTGAAAGGATTCAGGTAGAGGATATCGATACGGTAGATAATACTACATCGATTTCTTTGGTTACTATTCTAAAATCAATACCTGTATCTATACCTAACCCAATAACAACCGATGAAATCTATTCTGATACATTGTGGGGTATTCTTCATTCCGAATGTTGGGATAATCCTACTGCTGGTCCTGAATGTCCCTTCTTTCAGTTAACTTCTAGAGACACAATGGTCAATGTAGCATTTGACACACTGTCTCCCGAAGTTCGTTCAATGCTCATGAATGCTGACTCTGGTTTTGGTGAAACGAAAACTCTTGTTTATGTCAATCAACCATACATTTCTTTGGGAGATGCTGGAATGTTAAGAGAAACGATAGATCAAAGATTAACTGGAGAAAATTGTGTTGATGGGGATGCAAAAAGATGCAATGCAGTAGGAATGGATGGGGTCGAAAATACTCTGTTGACTGGGGGGTTACCTGTATCATTGGATATCAATGATGGTATTCATGAAGCACAATCTGAGACAACTATTGCTACGATGATTGTATTACTCTTTGTCATGTCGATTCTATTCGCATCTCCTAGATTAGCCACATTTACGATGATAGCTGTAGGAGCGGTAGTTCTCTGGCAACCATTGTTGATGAAATTAGGTGGTGGAGTAAATGTCAATGTATTTACGGCCATGATTGGAACAATTGTATTTGGGATAGGTGTTGACGATTCAATACATATTGTTGATCGAATAAAGGATGAGAAAGAAACTCCAAGCGGTGTCTCAAAGACGGTTGAGAAGACAGGTCAAACTATATTCGAGACTACAGCTACAACCTCAGCAGGCCTCGCTGCTGGATTGTTTGTAGCGATTCCAGGATTGAGGAATTTCTTTGTTTTGATGATGATATTGATTATTCTAGCTTTGTTTACATCATCAATTCTCCTTCCAAGCATGTTAGTAGCCACAAAACGAACAATGCATCGAATCAAAGGATTGCCTGGCTCATGGGCAGATGATGATAGAATAATTGTTGAAGAATCAGGTCCAATAGATGCCACAATTATGGAATCAAATTAATTGTTGAGGGTGCAGGGAGTAAGCCCCTTTTTGTTCACCATAAGGCTGGTTGCATTCAACTTAGCATCCGACCCGTCCCTCGGCGACGCTCGTCGACGGGACTGTTTGGACTTGCTCCAGTGGGGTTGTTCGTTCCATCCGTAAGCAGACGACCTCGTCCTTTCGGATTCATCGCACACACCTGCAACGGTTCGTTTCTTCTACATGGCCGACCCTCTCGGATCCTCGGCGTAAACCAAGCCACTTGCGTCGTGGAGAGGGGACTTTCCTCAGTGTCTTGCACTGTCAGCAACCCTCCTGCTCCCTCATGTGAAGGAAAATGTTCGATGATTTTAATCAAACGGTCTTCATTTCTGTGAATTATAATAATAACCTCTAACTCGATTATTATTTTTTTTGAGATAGTTAATAAACAGA
Organism: Methanobacteriota archaeon; assembly: GCA_002702985.1. Classification (GTDB taxonomy): domain Archaea; phylum Thermoplasmatota; class Poseidoniia; order Poseidoniales; family Thalassarchaeaceae; genus MGIIb-N2. The sequence goes on along the minus strand of PADI01000027.1, from coordinate 5,441 downwards.
TTTTTTTAAATCAATTTCAACGAGGCGACGTTATGACAGCTACTCAAGAACCTCTTCAACAGGACGATGTTTCCGATGTAACACACAGCGAACTACATGATGCCATCATTGTCGGAGCAGGTGCCGCAGGTGTTGGAGTGGCTATAGCTCTTAGTCACGCAGGTGTCGAAAACTTCCTGTTGATTGACAGAAAGGAAGTAGGGTCTTCATTTGAATCGTGGCCAGATGAGACACGTTTCATTACTCCTTCGTTCCCAAGTAATTCAATCGGAATGCTAGATCTGAATTCCATTGCGGTAGGTGTTTCCCCTGCTTTCAGTATGAGAGTTGAACATCCTACTGGTAGTGAATTTGCAAAACATCTACAAGATCTTGCATCATTTTTTGAACTACCGTTGCAAGAAAATACCGATGTAAAATCAATTGAAAAGAAAGATGGGATTTTTCACGTAGTCACAGATGAAGGAACCTTCATTTCAAACAACGTCATTTGGGCCGCTGGTGAATACCAATATCCACAGATGAGAGGATTTACAGGGAGCGAACTCTGCCGTCATACCTCAACAGTACCAAATTATGGTCAGTTGGAAGGAGATGATTTTCTAATCATTGGAGGATATGAAAGTGGTTTTGATGCAGCATATCACTTGGCTAAAAGAGGATGTAAAGTCCATTTGTTCGATAAAGAGAGTCCTTGGAATGAAGAAAGTTCTGATCCTAGTGTCTCTTTGTCTACTTTTTCTTTCGAAAGAATGAGAGATCCAACATTTGAAGAGAATGTCAAACTATTTGCTCAAACCCCTATTAGGTCAGTCACATTGAATGATGGGATATATGAAGTTACAACTGCAGATTTCCAAACTTTCCAGTCCAAGCAGCAACCACTACTTGCTAGTGGATTTGACGGTAGCCACAGGTTTGTTTCAGATTTCTTTGAACAGAGAGATGATGGATTCCCACTTCTTTCAGATCGCGATGAGTCTACCATTGTCCCTGGAATGTTTCTAGCTGGTCCTTCTGTTCGCCACGGTAGTCTCATTTTTTGTTTTATTTTCAAGTATCGTCAACGCTTTGGAATCGTAGCAGAAGCAATTGCATCCTCAATTGGTATCCCTACAGATGAGTTCATAGATGCTTACAGAAGTTGGGGAATGTACTTAGATGATCTTTCCTGCTGTGGGCAAGAGTGCTTAACTTGTTGACAGGAAATTGTTATCAAGTGAAGTTTGAGCGTATAAAATATGAAACCCGGTGAGACACCCATACAGAAGATGATGAGTATTTCTTGGCTTGGACAAACTCTCGCAAGTCTTTGCTGGATAATCAGCGTTTTCGTCTATGGAATCAGTGGGACCGGTGATTGGTTGCAGTTAGGTGCGGCATCTTGTTGGATGATGTCTAATATCGCATCTATTATAGAGACTAAGTCAGGATAATAATTTTAATTTCTACTTCGATCAACTTGAACACGAAAGCATTGAGCAACCCACTCGGTTTTTTGCCCATTCTGGACGTTTCTGGAACCATTTTTCTTCGTATTCTAACTGTTCCTCATAGGGCAGTTTAAGGAGTTCATATAGTTCATTCGCAACTGAATAGTCCTGTTTTTCCGCAGCATCAATGGCTAACTGAGCCATCCAATTTCTTAGTACATACTTTGGATTCGACTGTCTCATTTTTTCTTGGTCAGGATTTCCATTAACTCTAGACCACCATCTATTCAACCAACTATTCCATTCATCTTCAAGAATTTTTTCTTCGTTGTAAAATGCAAATTTAACATCATTAACATCTGGTTTTTTTATTGATGACAATAATCTGAAAAATATTGTCATGTCAATCTCACTATTTTGTAATAAATTACTTAGTTCAGTGATTATTTCATCATCTTCTGAATTAAATTGTTCAAATCCTAATTTTCTTCCCCACATTAAGTTGTTATGTTTTTCATAAACTTCGTAATAGTATTCCAGAGCCTGATGTAGCTTTTCTGGTCTATCCATTAGCGGACTAATTGATTCTAATAAACGAGCATAATTCCATGCACCAATATGTGCTTGATTACCAAATTTGTATCTCTTCCTTCCTGAGTCAGTTGTATTTGGGGTCCAATTAAGATCGAAGTCTTCTATCCACCCATAAGGTCCATAATCGATGGTAAGCCCATGAATCGACATATTATCGGTATTCATCACGCCATGAACAAATCCTACACGCATCCAGTGGGCAATCATCAATGCAGTTTCATCTGCAATTTCTTTTAACCAATCAATTATTTTGTTATCATTCTCAATAGAATGCTCGGGAAAATGATATTTCACTGTGTAATCTACTAATTTTCGAAGAGCATCATAATTACCTGTCATAGTATGAATTTGAAAGGTTCCAAACCGAATAAAGCTCTGTGCGATTCTGCAAACTATTGCTCCTTGTTCTGGAGCAGGATTACCGTTATACATGATATCTCGAACAACATTTTCTCCAGTTGTGACCAAAGATAGTGCCCTAGTTGTCTGAATCCCTAAGTGGTACATTGCTTCGCTACAAAGGAATTCACGAATAGAAGAACGCAAAACGGCCTTTCCATCTGCAAATCTCGAATATGGAGTAACACCTGATCCTTTCAGTTGTAATTCAAATGTGTTCTCTCCTATCTCTACTTCACCCAATGTAATGGCTCTACCATCCCCTAATTGTCCAGCCCAGTTGCCAAATTGGTGGCCTCCATATCTTTGAGCATATGGATCCATCCCACTGGATATTTTATTTCCAGAGAGAAATTCTTCTTCTCCGGCTCTAATCCCTAATTCCTTAGCCATTTCATTTGACCATAGTCTGAGAGTAGGTTTGGGAACAACTGCTGGATTAACTCTGGACCAGCATACTCCTGGAACTTGTCGAGGTATTCCACCAATTACCTTATCGCCTGGAGTTTCATCAAGAAATCGACTAAGCCACTTCAAAGAAGTCAAAGACTCAGTGGCCATATTTTGCACTCAAATTCGATTGTTTAAATAAACTAGTTTTACTATACAATAGTTAATTTGTTTTTGAATAGGAACACGTTGTTTAGTACTATCATTAATCGTTTCGACCCATGCCTGAAGGTCCAGAAATTCGAAGAGAGGCAGATCGGATCTCTAAGAAAATTGTTGGTAAAGAAGTTCATTCTGTAAACTTAATTTATCCACCAATAGCTGAATTCCAAGACATTCTACAGCAATCACAAATTGAATCTATAGCTACTCGTGGAAAAGCTATGTTAATTCGATTTGACTGTGGATTAAGCATGTATTCTCACAATCAATTATATGGTCGCTGGACGATAAATCGCCTCTCTACGGTGATGAAATGGAACAGAACTCTTAGAGTCGAATTTCTTACAAATAAATTTGCAGTTAGACTTTGGTCTGCAACTGATGTAGAAATTATTCCAACATCTAAGGAAGAGCATCATCCATTTATTGCTAAACTTGGACCTGATATTCTAGATGATTCTTGTACTCCATCCTTGATTTTTAATCGTTTGAGGAGTAAGAAATTCTGCAACAGAAAAGCCTCATCTCTAATGTTGGATCAATCATTCATAGCAGGAATTGGAAATTATCTAAGAAGTGAAATTCTCCACCAATCAGGTGTTCATCCCAATGCTAAACCTAGATCACTTTCAGATAGTAAAATTCAATCTTGGGCCGAGGTAACAAAATCTCTTAGTGAATTATCCTACGTTACAGGGGGTTTCACTGTAAGTGAAAAGGTAGCATTAGATGGAAAACAAAGAGGTGAACCAAAACGTGCTTACCGTCATTCAGCATTTTGTCGTAATGAGTTACAGTGTCACTATTGTGATAGAAAAATAGTGAGGATAAAGGTAGCAAATAGACGTTTAGATTTTTGCCCAAAATGCCAAGATTTGAACAACTAAACGTTTGAAGGCATGCGAAGCGGTATCCAAAATCCATTGAAAAGGCCTACAAGAAATCCAGAACCATCTTTGCAACCTTTTCGTCTCTCAGGATTCTCCTGTGCCCAAGCCCTTCGGTCAGATGCAGTGTGGAATGTTTCATGTCCCCGTGCAGATCGAGTGCAATTTCTTTCACCGAATCCTTGTCATCTTGGCAATGAACAATCAACGTCTCTGTGTCGATTTGGGCAGAGAATCGATCTGGTCCAAGGTCTCCGGGGTTGACACCGTGTATCGACTCAGCGAGATCAAACAACTTGTCTGCGTAGTATTCCGCATCCAACCGGAAAAGGCCAACAAAGCCTTTGAACGTCGGTTTGACTTCATACATTCCCGGAGATATCAGAACCAATTTGTCACAACCAGCTCCGTACCTCATGGAGTTGAGTGCTGCGACACCCCCAAACGAATGGCAGACAACCCCATGATAAGGCCCTCTGGATTTCATCATCTCGGAGACCAAATCTACAATTTCTGGTAGGTTTGTGTTGCATCTGCTTGATCTTCCGTGACCTGGCAGATCAATGGATGTAATATCGTAACCGTTGTCAGAAAGCAATTCGATGATTCGGTAGAATTGGCTTGACCTTCCATTCCATCCATGTACAAAGAGTATCTTGGGGCCATTGTTTGGAATACGGTAAACCATGATTTTCTTGCTCACGGATTTTGTCTGTACCTTTTCCTGTTCGGTTTTGTTGTAAAACTCGCCCTCTCTTGAGGGAACCTTGAATTTGATTGGACTACAGAAGATTTTCCAGAGAAAACGTGTAGTTAGTCCCTTGGAAACGAAATTCAATATTTTTACAAAGAATATTAAAAACCAAGGTAACTTATAATGGGTAGCAAGGGGATCCTTCATTTCCTCCATAAGGAAACATTGTCAGATTGGTCTATAATCATACCCAATGGACAGTAAAAGACTAACAGGTAAAATCACTCTGATTCTTGGATATGAATAGTGGTTTCTGAATCCTTGGACAGCGATTCTCTATATTTTTTCTCTATGACTGCTAAACGTTCTTCTTTGATTTCGTAGGCTATTGCAAGATTGGCTAACAAACTCTTCTCTCGATCCGTCAGTATCATATCTTGAATCGCATCAGCATATGCTTCCAGATACTTCAGCTCTCTAGGAGAGTATTCTTCTGGAATTAATCTACTAGAAACACCTTCGATTAAACCGATTATTGGATGTCTAGCAAAAATAATTGTAGCGCCAATTACTACACCACCAAGCATCCCATAACCTACGATATTTTCCATTGCTTCACTCACAATAACAAACGAAATTGCACCTATCCCAGTAAATAATGTATTAGTGAATGTCTTTCGTAAGTTAGAATCAATTCCAAAAATAGTATCTTTCAATGCTGCATGGACAAACATGAGGGCCTCAAATCCAATGGCAGCAGGAGTAATTACTAGAGTGAAACTCCAAAGTACAAACAGTGCTCTCTCATATGCCGTTGGGTCT
>PADI01000026.1 GCA_002702985.1 Methanobacteriota archaeon | reverse complement strand
GATACAAAAATTAATTTCATCAAGCAAGTCCTGTACCTGTCCTTCTGTGGAGCGAACTTCAATCTCTGGATCTAATAGGCCCGTAGGTCGAATTTCCATTCTTACAATTCCATCAATACCTTCCATAGTTTCTAGCATACTCGATCTCTTTTTTGGTAAATTAGATTCAATTGCTCCTCCACCTCCAGCAACATGTTGTAGACCTTCAGGGATTGATTGTTCTGTCACTTCTGCCAAATGTCTTAATTCCCTTTCACCTGGTGTGGCAGAAACGTAAACCATTCTAGGAATTAATGATTGAAATTCATCGACTCTTAATGGACGATTATCATATGCAGATGGTAGTCGGAATCCGTGTTCGATTAGGTTAGATTTTCTTGATCGATCACCTCCATGCATGCCACCTAACTGAGGTAAAGTCACATGACTTTCATCCATAATCACCAAGTATTTTTCAGGGTCACCATGGAATGATTGAGCGCATGCGGCCATAAAATCAAATAAACAATAAGGTCTTTCACCAATTTTTCTTCCATCAAAGTGTCTACTATAATTTTCAATCCCTTTACATGTGCCAAGTTCCCTTAATAGTTCTAAATCAAAATCTGTTCTTGTCACTATTCTGTGTGCTTCCAAATCTTTACCTTCAGACTTGAACCATTTTTCTCTTTCATCCCTGTCATTTTCAATTTCTTCTAAAGCACGTTCAAATGAATCCTCAGAAGTGATGTAGAATTCTTTGGGATGAATCCAAGCTTCTTCTATCTCATCTAGTGGCTCAAAACTTACCGATTCACAAATTTGTATCTGTTCTATACCTTCAAATCCAAATTTTACTCTAAGAGGATCATCTCTGCTTGGCATCCAAATATCTAGGATTTCTCCTCTAAGTCGTATGTCTCCTCGCTGAAAATCAGAACCTGTAACTCTTCCGTAATGCAGATCAATAAGCTCTTTTACGATTTCCATAGGTTCTGTTTCTTGACCTACAAATATTCTTACATGATGTTGTAGGAACGTTTCAGGAGGGTTGAGACCATAGATAGTAGACACAGTCCCGACAACAACAACATCAGATCTTGTGACTAAAGAGGCAACAGTGGAAAAACGTTCTTGCTCAATACGTTCATTCATTTGCAACTCTTTGTCTATGTATAAGTCTCTAGTGGGAACATAAGCTTCTGGTTGATAATAGTCATAATGACTAACAAAGTATTCAACAGCATTGTTTGGAAAAAGTGATGACATTTCTTGCCATAGTTGTCTAGCCAAAGTTTTGTTATGGCTTAGTATTAGAGTTGGAATTTGAAGGCGTTCGATAATATGTGCCATTGCGAATGTTTTCCCCGATCCAGTTACTCCTAAAAGTATACATCGCTCTTGTGAATTTTCCAATTGAGAAACAATTTTTTCAATTGCATTTTCTTGATCTCCTGCAGGGCTAAATTCTGCTTCTATTTTGAATGGAATCATGTCTTTGCTATGAAAAATTTCAATCGAATTTGAAAGATCGTAAGGATCATTTGAGGTATTCATTTCTTCATCCTCATGGTAAAAACAGACCACCATTTACGTGTATTATCGCTCCCGTAATGTATGATGAATCATCACTAGATAAGAACGAAACAACAGAAGCAATTTCACTAGGATTTCCTATCCTGCCCATTGGAATTTCAATTTCTCTTTGTTTTCTTTTTTCTTTAGAATCGCCACCAAGGATATCTGTGTCAATTGCTCCTGGAGCAATTACATTCACTCTCTGTCCCGATTTTGCAACATTACTTGCGAGACTTCTAGCCCATGCATGAAGTGCCCCTTTTGATGCAGCGTAGTGTGCTCCATGTGGACTTCCTTTAATTCCTAATTGGCTCCCTATAGCAATAATTTTAGCAGAATTATTTAGATGTGGGCAGAGGGCAGTATAGACTGCAACTGATCCTTTGAAATTTACATCCATAGTCAGTTCTAATTCATCTAATGTTAGTTCTTTAGCAGAACTTCGTTGATACATCCCATGATTTAGAACTAAAATATCAACTCCATTTTTCATCCATGGATGATCGGCTAGTATGAACACTTCGTCAGTATTTCCACAATCTACTTTTGCAGCTACACAATCAACATTATCCTTTCTAAGATCAGCAATCACAGATTCGGCTGATTGAGAATCTGTGTTGTATGTCAATAGAATTTGATGCCCATCTTTCGCAAGTCTTCTTGAGATTGCAGCACCAATTCCTCTTCCTCCGCCGGTAATTACTGCTAGACCCATTTTCTCACCTAATCCAATAACCCATCAGTCGTATATGGATCAATCATTATTATGGCTGCCAACAGAACCCATCCAGTTAGCATGGAAACCCGGAACAATACTGTTTGAAAATCTACTAATCTTTCTCTTAATATTACGACTCCAATATTCAAAGCAGACATAATTCCTGCTGCAAAAAGAAACCAAACCTCGTCCATCGGATTCGAAATAGCGAAGCACGCAAACCAGAGAAGCGTGAGTAGTATAGATGTACTAGTGGTTACGTCTTCACCAAATCTGGAAGGAAATGAATGAATACCGTTTTGTCTATCACTTTCTACATCCATTCTGGCGTAGTTTATGTCAAAGGAAGCAATCCATATTGCAACTCCTAAAGAAATGTAAAAGATTTCAGGATACCAGTAGAATTCGGTAAATCCTTCATGCATACCCGTAATTGATGCCCAGCCATACACATCTGCAGAAACGGCAACCCAAGCAGCGGCGGGCGCAAGACCTAAACAAAGTCCTAACCAGAAGTGACAAAGCCAGGTATATCGTTTAGTATAGGGGTAGATTACGAAAACTAATACTGGCAACCAAGCCATCATAAAGGAAACTTCATTGAGTTGCCAAGCTCCGAAAAGAAGCATCCCTAGGAAAACTAATGACAACGTCCAAGCAGTGTTCATTGACATAGATCCAGAGACCAAATGACGATTTTTAGTTCGCGGATTTGCTGCATCTATATCTCTGTCAATTATCCGATTCAATGCCATGGCCAAACCTCTTGCTCCAACTGCTGCAATAAGAATCCAGAGAATATCAACGCCATACTTTGATGATGAAATATCGTGAACGAACTGATTGTGGGCTAGAATATATCCGATTAACACAAATGGGAGTGAGAATAGGGTATGTTCAATTTTGACGAATTCAAGAATTTCTTTTATTCCCATAATATCACTCTAACTTAGAAGATGTGGGGGCCAATTTCTACTTCCCAGACCATCTTCATCAGCATGTTTTCTTACTCGTTCAATTATTTCCGGATCATGCAGAGTTACTGCCGGCCATCGTCTTATTGGATGAGGGCCATTCATCGAGGGAATTGGCACTGTAGCATCCCAAGAAACTCTACTTTTTCCAACATCAAATCTTAACCCTCTGTCAACATCAAATCTAGCAAATAATTGCCACAGTAACCTTCTCCTTGCCTTTGGACCATGCAAATCAAGATCATCATCTGTGATGAAAAGCCATCTCAAAGTCTTTGAATTTTGCAATTGCCAAATTGAATTTGTCAATTGAGAAATTGCATCATCTTTCTCTTTTGCTAATTCTTCATTTAATCCAAACATTCCTTTTCTAGGATCTGGCCTCCCCTCAATTCTAGTAGTAACTACAAGGATACTAGGGCGAAGTAACCTTGCATCAGATACATTTTCTAAATCGAGAACTGATTGTAAAAACCCATCAGGAACACCTGGTGGTTTCCCCTTTCCTTTTCTCCACCCCGGTGAAGTTCGTTTGGGGGATCCTTCTGGTCCTTCTGAATCACTACGAGGATCGGCATCAGGAATTGTTGTGGCATCTATCAATATCTTAGATTGAACATTTTCATAAGGTGTTGCTGGATCTAACGAATCCCCAACCATTCCTTCAATAACGATGATATCTTCTCGAGGATCTACCTTGTCATTTAGAGAATCCAATAATAGTTCTAAATCATCAGGATTTTGGTCAGAATCTACTGCAACAATGGTTTTTAGAAACATCATTTGTCCCGCTCCGAACAATCCTAATGCTGTCTTTCTTGCCTGTCTTGGATATCTCTGTTTAGATGAAACTATGGCTAGATTGTGAAAACCGGTTTCCATAGGCAAATGTACTCCTACAACATCTCTATGTTGGAACCTTAGTACAGGACTGAATTGTTTTCCAATTGCTTCACCTAGAAAACCATCTTCCATTGGTGGAAGACCAACTATCGTAGCAGGTAGCATCGCATCTTTTCTATGGGTAATTGCTGTAACTTTGAGTACAGGATACTGTCCGGTTAATGAGTAAAAACCAAAGTGATCTCCAAATGGGCCTTCCGTTTTTGTTTCCCCAGGTATCACATATCCTTCAATGACGATATCAGCATCAGCTGGAACCCAAATATCTTGAGTTAGTGCCTTTGTAATTTTCAGTCGTTTTCTTCCTAAGAATCCCGCGAACATATATTCCTCTAGATTGTCCGGAAGAGGTGAAATCGCAGAGAAAATTAGCTCCGGTGGCCCACCTATACATACTGCAACAGGCATTTTTCCGTCTTCGTAAGATGAAGCATGATCTGCTCCATGTTTGTGAATCTGCCAATGCAGCCCTAACTCTTTTTTGCCATGTACTTGCCCCCTATACATTCCAAGATTATGTTCTTCAGTCTCTGGATTTTTTGTAACTACTAATGGCAAAGTAACGTAATGCCCTCCATCCATAGGCCATGTTTTAGGAATCGGTAATCGTGTTAGATCTACTCCTTCCATAACAATTTCTTGACATTTACCTCTACGAACTTTTCTTGGAGGTAATGCTAATGCATCTCTTGCCAATGGAATTCCTTTCCAAGGTTTTGATACAAATGTTCCAATATCTGGTTTCATTAATGAAACTAAACGGTCACCAATTTCAGTATCGCTATTTGCTTGTAAAGCCGTTAATGTTCTTTCTTTAGTTCCAAAGAGATTCATCACGAGAGGAATTTCTGAAATTGAACCATCACTTAATTCTGGTTTTTCAAAAACTACTGCGGGTCCTCCAGTTTTTACCAAAAGATCTGCAATACATCCTGCCTCTAATTCTACCTTTACTGGGCGTTTAATCCTTAGTACATCACCATCTTTGTCCAAAGAACGCAGATAGCGCCTCAGAGTCCTCCACGCCATGATGCTCCGTTTATGTCTCTACATGAATACATTTGGTTTACTTCAATCGACTAATTGATGCACTGGTTTTGTTTGGACGGGGTATGGTTACAACATGCGATGTACTTGTTGTAGGGGCTGGACCAGGTGGAGGATCTGCCGCTTTACATGCTGCTAGATTGGGTCTGAACGTTGTTGTGATAGAAGATCACAATGAAATTGGGACTCCAGTTCACTGTGGTGAATGTATTTCTGACATCGCTCTTTCAAATCTCGATTTGACATTACCAGACGAGGTGATTAGTAAGCGAGTACACGGAATTAGAGTTATTTTTCCTGATGGGACTCAAAAACGACTTACAGAACATGGATATGTTTTGGAAAAACACCTTTTTGAACAATGGTTAGTAGATCAATCAGTCGAATTAGGTGCTAGTCTGTTTCTTGGACATAAATTACAATCGATGGAGCGTGTAGAAGAAAATGGAAAATTTATGGGACACCTTTGTGATGGAAAAGGAGATCAATTTCCTATTAATGCGAAGATTGTAATTGATGCATCTGGAGTTGCAGGTATTTGTTCTAAAATCTTAGAACTTAATGAACGACCAAAAGTGATTGCTGGAATGCAATATGAAATGCTAGAAGTTCCAACTGATGATTACCTCGATTTTTATATTTGGCCAGAATATGCCGAAAAAGGATATTTGTGGATGATTCCTAAATGCGAAGGTCGTGCAAATGTAGGTCTTGTTACCGAAGATAAAAGTGGTGCTGTAAAAGAATTAGATCGCTTTATTGCAGATACCGATGAATTCAAAAATCTCGAGGTAGTTAATCCGCCTTGGAGAGATGATGGAAGAAAAGTACGTGGATTTGGAGGAACAATTCCTATTTCTGGGCCACATGAAACTACACATTCAGATGGAATTTTGTTGATTGGTGATGCTGCAGGGTTTACATCACCTCTCTTTGAAGGTGGCTCACATCTTGCGCTTAAATCGGCTCAATTTGCGGCAATAACAGCAGCAGATGCAATTTCAAAAGGAGATTACACTGCTAATAAACTGAAAGAATATACTGAAAGTTGGAAGACTGAGTTTCCTCCTTATCATAAAATTTTGAGAGGTAAAAGTGCTTTGTATTCTCTATCAGATAATGACATGTCTGTGATGGGTAGATGTTTTCCTGATGAAATGTCAGATATGGGTATTTCTGGAAAGGCAATGGTTGCCATTAGACTGTTAATTAGAAGACCAAGTTTGTATTTCAGACGAATAATTCCCGCCATGCTAGCGTTCGGTTATAGTCGGGCTAAGCACTACGGATGGTAACCTAAGACCGATGCCCTATTGAGAGGGTAGCATCGGTCAACCACCGGGATAGGTATGTGGCTTGACCTTCTTCTTCTCGGAGTTCCTTCTTTTGCTACATTAATCGCTTTCCGTCATACTATTGTTTTCAGAAAGCCCCATCCTCACGAGTTTTCTATTTTAGGCTTGCAAGCCTTACCTTTTCTTTTCTTGATTATCGCATTTATTGTTGATTTCGATTTATTGCGTACAGTTCGAATTAATGGATCTTACGATCTTCCTATTCATTATCGCGTGTCAGCAGTTTGGGCCGGTCGTTCTGGCCCATTGTTACTGTGGATAGCTTGGCTATCAGCTGCAAGATTATGGTGGCGTTATATTTCAGATAAAGAAACAGAAAAGAAAAGAATTGGAACAGGCGGAGTCCTTCATTTTCTGACATTTTGTTTATTTTTTGTAGCTTTTTTGCTTGAACCATTTGCTCTTGATAACTCACCACCAAGAACAGAACTAAATGTATTTCTTCAGACTGATTTGATGGTTATCCATCCACCTATAGTGTTTGCATTTTATGCCCTTTGTCTTGTTGTTTCTTCCTTAGCAATGGAAGGAATATTGAATGAAACAAATCCATTAGAGATTCATCAGGATGTATTACCCCTAGCTCGTGCGGCCTTCTTTGCAGGGACATTAGGGATAGGATTAGGTGGATTATGGGCATATACTGTTTTGGATTGGGGAGGATATTGGGCATGGGATCCTGTAGAAACAGCATCATTACTACCTTGGCTTTCTCTGTTATTGTTGATTCATCTTCGTATGTCTCCGAAGGTAAAGAATAGACATTCAGCATTAGTTTGGTCCCCAGTATTAGCATTACTGACAGGAGCTTTAGCTCTTCATTCTACATTAGTTACCAGAGCAAATGGTGTATGGGCTTCAGTTCATGCATTCGTTGCATCTCAAGAAAGTGAATCTCTGAATAATGATGCTTACATGAGAGTACTTTCTCTGTGGGATTCAGGTGTAGAAGGCATAGAAGTGTTGATTCAATTTATTGGAATGATTATTCTGATATGTTTTGCAACATTTTGGTTGGGACGATATCGCTCAGAACGGGTATTAGTATCAGGTCAAGAAACCTTGTTGACAGCTCGACCTATTTTGGCCTTCAGTATTCTAATCATAGAATTAGCGATTTTATATACTTCACAATCGCTGTCTGTAGCAATTCTATTACTTCCTGTAATTTTCTTGATGATACATGATAGAAATCAGGCAGTTTTGTGGCCTGCTGCAGGAGTTGTAATTCTTCTTTTCTCTAGATGGTCATGGCATCTAGATTCAACACAGGCTGGAATTGGAATGTTTTTGTTACTTTTACCATGGTTGTTAGCATCAGAAGAAGAATCTAATGGGAAATCTCCCTCATTATCATCTGTATCATTACATATTCCGTTAGTCGGTGGTGGATCTTTCCTAGTTCTTACATGGTTATTATTATTAGCAGAAATTGATGGGGCTTCACCTCAAGCACATGAAGCGTTTGGATCTATTCTGATTGCTATGTTAGCCGCTGGTCTGCTAATTTATTCCCTCAGAAAAGCTTCAGAATACCAACGAAGAATCATTTTGATTTTGGGTATCATTGTTTCTTTATTGGCTACATTGTATGGAGTTAATTACTTCCCTCTTCCTGGTAATGCAGATCAGTTACTTACTCAATCAATAGATAGAGGACATATCAGTAGATTTTTGTTAGTTTGGTTAATTATTGCAATACCTCCTTCGATAGTTGATTTAACTTCAACAATTAGAAAAACCTCAACTGTCAGAAAGAGAAAGAAACCAAATTTAAGGATTTTAGGTTCACATTTAGCACATGCAGGCATCCTAATATTGTTAGTAGGGCACGTCCTAACCACCACCTTAGTCGATCGTGTAGATCCCTCCCATCAGATAACTTTGATTAGGAATGAACAAATACGTCATGGAGATTTTCTTTATGAAATGACAGATATCACCACCTTAGTCAGAGATGAAGATCCTGAATTTAATGAAAAATTTAGAGTAGCTGATGGTTTTTTTGGAATTCAGATAAACGTTTACGATACTAATGGGGAATTAATTAGTTCTGTAGAACCTGGTGTTTTGAGGTTTGATTCTGCAGACGGAGCAATTCGACCGAGATCTGAAGTTGATAGATTAGTTGATTGGAAAGGAGATACAATTCTCATTCTTGATTTATCTCAGATGAATCAAATTATGACTCATGCGATGATGGGTGAATTAGATGATGTTGATCGAGTTCGTCTAACGGTTTATGATTTGCCAGGAAGTCATTTAGTATGGATAGGATGGATTATGATAATGATTGGATCAGTGTTCACTCTGAAACAAATTCGTCGAAATAGCTTTGATGAATCTGAGTAATTTATCTGAATGAATTAAGGGCCACTCTCATAAGGGGGAAGTAGGTCGCGCGTTTGTCCTTAAGGAGGTAATGTGTATGAAGAGCGGCTCTATTGTTCACATCGATTATGACTTGTATAATGCTGATTCAGGAGATCTTATCGAAACGACTCGAGAGGCTGTGGCCCAAGAACATGATAGACACGAAGCAAATCGAAGCTATTCTCCATTGATTACTGTAATTGGAGATGGTCGTCTAATCAAGGGCTTTGAATCTCATCTTGATGAGGCTAAAGTCGATACCGATTATGAGTTTGACATACCTCCCGAGGATGCTTACGGCGAACGTGATGCAAGTGCTGTTGAAGTAATGAGTTTACAGCAACTTTCTCGCTCGGTTCAAAATCCAGATAATCTACAGATTGGAGGAATGGTTGAGATTGGAGGTAGAAATGGAATTCTCAAATCATTCCGCTCTGGTCGTGCTAGTATCGATTTCAATCACGCTTTAGCCGGTGTTACTCTTCGTTACAAATACAAGATTATCAAAGAGGTAACTGATCGTTCAGAAAAAGTCACTACTTTGTTAGAAACTAATACTGGGAGAGATGGATTCGAATGTTCGTTTGATGGTGATGATCTCACAATTACTTTGCCAGAGTATGTATCATACGATCAAAATTGGGCTTACACTAAATTTGGTTTAATCCGAACTTTAAGAGATCATGTTGGTGTTCAAACCATTATTTTCAGAGAAGTACATGCTCCAATGGTTGCTGATGAACTTGAAAGCGAAGAAGATTTGACTTCCTTATCTGTTGCAGACCTGAAAGAAAGATGTAAAGCGGCAGGACTCCCAGTCGGAGGAAAGAAAGCAGATCTTATTGCTAGACTCTCAGAATCATCATCCGATGAAGAAGAGTGATTATTGAGCGTAATAGTCATCACCCAAGTGGGTGTCCACAGTCTGTGAATCCAACACGTACAGGTCCCGTTTTGGGTGACGAGAATTTTTCATGGTGGGAGAGACTATCGATTTTCGCGTTAAGTCTCATAGTCTTCATAGTTTCAATTACTCTAATTTCTGAAACAATAAGTCCTGACAATTTCCTAAACACAATTTTTCAAGAGTATTTTATGAATCCTATTAGGGATGAAAGTATGTCTGATGGTTCATATAATCAAGTCAATACGTTATCTTACAATGTTACGCTCATTTTAGCAGTTATCTCAATTGCTGCAATTTTGAGGAAGGTACGAATGCCTGCAACTGAATATACAATATTTGCCTTACTTCCCTGGGTAATTTGGGCATCATTGGGAGAAGTTGTAGAGGATGCAGCACTTTTTGGTCCTGCATTAGAATCTTGGTTTGTTTCACCAGGTATACATTTTCAGGGAGCATTTTGGGTTATTTTCTCTGGTTTCATTGCATCTCTTGCAGCAAAATCAGGTAATCCTCCTGATGATAGAATTTGGGTTACAGGATCTTCAATCGCATTAATATCATTCCAAACAATATTGTTTCTAACGTCTTTACAACAAGGACGTATTAGCACTCCGATGGAAGACCTGCTAAATTTGTGGCCGGTTGCAATCTTTGGATTAATTGGCATAATATTTGTTCTATTGTCGCACATATTTATGGAAAAATGGACATCAATAGAACAAGGAATTTTCCAGGTAGGGATTGGAGGTTGTTTTGTCTTATACGGATGTCTTCACTCATACATTCGAATGATGTTAAAGTTAGCAGAAGCAGGTCAAAAACTAACTCTTGATATGATAGATAGCTCATCAGTTTCAAGGGATGGAGTAGTCGATATATTTCATCCTGAAGCACTATTTTGGGCCTTAGTTGTTCCTGCATTAGTCCTTATTCCTGTGTATTTATTTGTTGGACGTCCTAATTTGCAGAAATTAAGAAATTGTGAAATATCTATTCCAGGTTTACTACCTCCAGGTTTATCATTATCTGATTATGAGAATGAACGAACGCAATTTCATGATAAGATGGAGTCATTAACCTGGAAAGCAATACTTGCATCACCGATTGTACTTATTGCAATGTATGGACAAGCAGTTGATGGGATTGCTACAGGTATTGGTTTAGTTGAGTATGGATATCATGAGAAACATGTCTTTTCCAGTGCTGTGATTGAATTTTTTGGAACAGCATATGGTTTCACGGTTTTGAAGTGTTTTATTGGCATTGTAGTATGGTGGTTTTATGCACTTCAGAGATGGGAATATAGGTATCGACATCTTCGAATTTTAATGGCCTTAGCATTGATGACTGTGGGTTTAGCACCCGGTTTGAGAGATGTATGGAGAATGGCCTTAGGAGTCTAATCTCCCGCTTCATTCAAGGACGACCTCGTCTTCGATAGGCCCGAGACTCATGGATGTCCTACCAACTAGGGTCAATCGTTCCGATCCAATTTTTAGTGATCGCGTATTGCATAATAAGGGTTTAATCGAGACCCTGAGGAATGAATTGGAAAAAGTGAAATTGGGTGGAGGTGTGAAATATGTTGAGCGCCATCGTAGTCGAGGTAAAGCATTACCTAGGGAACGAATTCAATCGATTTGTGATCCTGGAACACCTTTCTTGGAAATGTCCCCTTTAGCTGCTTATGGACTGTATGATGGCAAGGCATCCTCAGCAGGAATTGTTACTGGAATTGGAATTGTACATGGTCGAGAATGTATGTTTGTTGCAAATGATGCAACTGTGAAAGGTGGATCATATTATCCAATGACTGTCAAGAAACATATTCGTGCTCAGGAAATTGCAGAAGAGAACAATATTCCCTGTATCTATCTCGTTGATAGCGGAGGTGCATTCTTACCGATGCAGGACGAAGTCTTTCCTGATAAGGGACATTTTGGAAGGATTTTTAGAAATCAAGCGATTATGTCAGGTAAACGTATTCCACAGATTGCTGCAGTATGTGGGTCTTGTACAGCTGGAGGGGCATACGTACCTGCAATGTCGGATGAATCAATTATTGTAAAAGGAAATGGAACCATATTTCTTGCTGGACCTCCTCTTGTCAAAGCGGCTACTGGTGAAGAAGTCAGTGCTGAAGATTTAGGAGGTGCAGATGTTCACACTCGTCAGTCAGGAGTAGCAGATCATTTTGCTGAAGACGAGCCTGAAGCATTGAGAATGGTAAGAAATATCGTAGAGAATTTGAATTCTAAACCTAAAACTCGTTTAGAAGTATCAACTCCTGAACCGCCACGACATGAAGTAGAAGATCTCTTAGGAATAATTCCAGAAGATAATCGTACCTCCTTCGATGTACGTGAAGTAATATCTAGAGTAGTTGATGGTTCCAGATTTCATGAATTCAAACCACGATATGGTACAACTATAGTATGTGGATTTGCTCGTATTCACGGGTATCCAGTTGGAATTGTTGCGAATAATGGTATTTTATTTTCAGAATCCTCTTTGAAAGGAGCTCACTTTGTTGAGTTATGTGGGCAACGAGGAATTCCTTTGGTTTTTCTTCAGAATATTACTGGATTCATGGTTGGTAAAGACTACGAAGCAGGGGGAATAGCAAAAGATGGTGCAAAATTAGTTACTGCTGTTTCGTGTGTTCCTGTTCCGAAATTTACTATAATTATCGGAGGTTCACATGGCGCAGGAAATTACGGGATGTGTGGTAGAGCATATGATCCTCGCTTTTTGTTCATGTGGCCAAATGCTAGAATTTCAGTAATGGGTGGACCTCAAGCAGCTCAAGTTCTATCCACAGTTAAACAAGATCAGAGATTAAGAGAAGGTCTTGAACCAATGAATGAACAAGAAATACAACAATTCGAAGAACCTACTTTGGAAAAATATGAAACAGAAGGAAGTCCATATTATTCCACTGCTAGACTATGGGATGATGGAATAATTGATCCACGAGATACAAGAGATATTCTTGGACTTTGTATTAGTTCAACATTAAATGCACCCATGCCTGAATCAAATTATGGAATTTTCAGAATGTGATATAATGAGTAGTTCTACAAATGATTATCCTGAAACAGAATTGTGTCGTTTAGAAATCGAAGGACCTGTAGCAAGAATCACTCTTTCTAGACCGGATGTTTTCAATGCTCTGAATGTCCAATTAATTTCTGAATTGATTGAAATTTTACATTGGACAACTAACAGGTCAGTTTTCACATTAGGTGATTTGAAAGATTCCGAAGGGAATGAGAATCTAAGAATCCTAGTTCTACAAGGAGAAGGTAGACATTTCTGTGCAGGTGCAGATATCAATATGATGAAAGAAGGAGGTGCAAAAAGCCCAGAGGAGAATCGTATTGACTCAGAAAGATTAGATAGACTATTCAATACTCTTTGGTCACACCCTTGTTTTACAATAGGAGTAGTTCAAGGTGTTGCATTAGGTGGTGGAGCAGGATTAATTGCATGCTTAGATCATGTGATTGTCGAGCCTAAAACTAGAATCGCTCTTTCAGAAGGTAAATTAGGTATCTTACCTGCAGTAATTGGCCCCTATGTCTATCGAAGATTAGGCAGTGCACAATTTCGTCGATTAGCTATGTTGGCTTCTCGTATTGGTTCAGAAGAGGCATTGAGAATAGGAATGGTTGATCAGTATGAAGAAAGTCCAGAAGCAGCGGTAGAGGCCATTGATGCAGTAATTTCTGAAGTCTTAACCACTGGTCCTATGGCAGTCGGTGAAGCTAAAAAACTAACATTAATTTTTGATAGATGGAAAGATTCAGACGAAGAACTTCGTCTTTGGACATTGGATAAAACAAGTGAGATGCGCGGTTCTAAAGAAGGTCAAGAAGGTCTAGCGTCATTTCTTGAGAAAAGATCTGCGGAATGGAAATTAGATTAGAGGTGATTTTATGATTAGACCAGAATGGATGAAAGAAGCTCCTAAGCCGATTTCATCTGTTTTAATTGCGAATAGAGGTGAAATCGCTTGCCGTATTATTCGTGCATGTCAAGAAATGGAAATAGAAGCTATTGCGATCCAATCCTCTTCCGATGAGGGTGCGTTGCATACTGAAATGGCAGATAAAGTAATTTCTTTATCTGGTGAGAGTTTAGCAGATACTTATCTTAATGGCGATGCAATTATTGATGCTGCAAAATCGTCTGGAGCCGATGCAATACATCCTGGTTATGGCTTTCTCTCAGAGAGGGCTGATTTTGCAAAATCGGTTATTTCTTCTGGTATAATTTGGATTGGACCTTCTCCAGAAGCAATTGATTCAATGGGAGACAAGGTTACAGCGAGACGTCGAATGGAAAACGCCTCAGTTCCAGTAATTCCTGGAAGAGAAATTTTGATTGGGGCAAATGAAGCCTCAACTATTGACTCATTAGTGGATGCTGCTACATCCGTAGGCTATCCTCTTTTGCTCAAAGCAAGCGCTGGAGGGGGTGGAAAAGGAATGCGAATAGTACGTGAGCCTAAACGCCTCCAACAAGAATTTTTAGCAGCCCAAAGGGAAGCCGAGAGTTCATTTGGAGATGGAACAGTTTACATAGAACGTCTATTAGAAAATTCAAGACATATCGAGGTTCAAGTTTTATCTGATAATCACGGAAATACAGTTCATCTTTTCGAAAGAGAGTGTAGTATTCAACGTCGTCATCAGAAGGTGGTAGAAGAAGCCCCTTCGCCAGTTCTCAATGAAGAAACTAGATCTGCAATGGGTAAAGCTGCAGTTTTAGCTGCCCAAGAAGTCTCTTATTCTGGAGCAGGAACAGTAGAATTTCTACTATCGTCTGATGGTTCATTTTATTTCTTAGAAATGAATACGAGATTACAAGTTGAACATCCAGTAACCGAATGTATTTCTGGAGTCGATTTAGTAGAACAACAAATTAGAATAGCATCTGGATTGGCTCTACCATTTTCTCAAGATGATCTTTCAATTAGAGGCCATGCAATTGAAGTTAGGATATATGCAGAAGATCCATCTCGAGGTTTTCTTCCAGCAACAGGCCCTCTTGTCGTTTTTGTTCCCCCAGAAGGTCCAGGAGTTAGATTAGATACTGGAGTTCGTCAAGGAGATGAGGCTAGAATCGATTTCGACCCAATGCTAGCTAAACTGATAGTCTATGGTTCGGATAGGGATCAGGCAATACGTAGAATGGAAAGAGCATTACGTACATTTGTAATTCTTGGTGCAACGACAAATATTGATTTCTTGATAGATATAATGCGACATAAGTCATTTATTTCTGGAGACACTACTACAAATTTCATAGATAATCATTATCCTGATGGTTGGGTGTCAAAAGAAACCATTCCACATGAAGTTCTATTGGCTGCAAGCGCTGAACAATTGGGTCTCGATCGAAATATATCAGCATCAACTTCGGAAGATAAGGGTAGAACTAGTAATAACGATCCATTTTTGAATTTATCAAGGGTATTTCCGTGAGGTGATTAAATGGTTAACCTTAGAGATTCAGAAGGAAGAAACTGGAATGTTCAAATCGGAGGAAATCCGTTAAAACCTATCTCTATTGAATTAGACGGCGAGATAATTGAATCAGGCAATATTTCTTTTTTTTCTGATTCTCGCCCTAATAGAATCATCATAAAGAAAGGTAATATTGAGAAAGTTGCTTTTTGCGCCAAGGTAGGTGATAAATGGTGGATTCATCTTGATGGAAATGTTTCAATAATCGAGGTTATCGAACCCGGCATATCTGATTCTGGAAACAACGAAGGTGCCTTTACTGCTCCTATGCCGGGTAAAGTATTGGAAGTATTAATCCCGGAGGGTGCGAAGGTCTCCGAAGGTCAACCATTGATGGTATTAGAAGCAATGAAAATGGAGCATAGAATTTTGGCAGATAAACAAGGTACAGTGACTGCTATCCATTTTTCGCAGGGTGATCAAGTGGATGCGGGTTCAGTTCTACTTGACTTAGAAACAGATTAATCAATTGAAATACTGAATAAATAAATTCAAATTTTCCAATTGAAAAATAAAATTACCAATTGGTTTTTTCTAAATGAGTTTGTTCATTGAACCATCGTAACAGTTTCTTCGGGATTCTTACTCTTCCATCTTCTTCTTGGTATTGTTCCATTATTGCAACTAATGCTCTTGATGTAGCAACTGCTGTAGAATTCAGTGTATGAACTGAAGAGTTACCATCAGAAGTTCGATACCTCATCCTGAGTCTATTTGCTTGGTAGTCAGTGCAATTTGAACAAGAAACAACTTCTTTGAAATTCTGAACACCCGGTAACCATGCTTCTAAATCATATTTTTTAGCTGCAACAGTGCCCATATCTCCTGTGCAGATATTTACTACTCGGTAATAGAGTTCAAGTTCATCCCATAAATCAATACAATTTTGCAGAAGATCTTCATGATGATTCCAGGATTCTTCAGGTTTACATATTACTATTTGTTCAACTTTCGTGAACTGATGAACTCTCCAAATTCCCTTATCGGATAGTCCATGTGCTCCAACTTCTCGACGGAAACATGGACTAACTCCTACCATTTTTATTGGAAGTAATGATGGTTCAATCACTTCATCCATGAACATAGCTGTTAGAGGATGCTCACTAGTTGCTATTGCATAATATCCGTCTGGTTGAATATCATACATTACGGTTTCAAAATCAGATAAATCAGTAACTCCTTCGTAAGCATCTCTATTCATCATTACAGGAGGTTGTACTAACGTATATCCTCGATTGACCAAGAATTCAACAGAAAACTGTTGTAGTGCTAATTCTAGTCTTGCAAGGTCTCCTTTAAGATAGTAAAATCTAGAACCTGCTATTTTTGCAGCTCTCCCTAAATCAACCCACTTATTCTCTTCAATCAGATCATTATGTACCTTAGGTTCGAATTTGAATTCAGGAATTTTCCCATGCATTGAATGCGATGTATTTTCATTTTCATCATCTCCTATTGGTACACTTTCGTGTAAAATATTAGGAATTTTCATTCTGATACGGTCTCTATTTTTTTCAGTTTCATCTGCTGTTGTTCCTAATTCTTCTATTTGAGCACCTAGATTTGCGACTTGAGAGAGTATTTTCTCTACCTCTTGAGTATCACCAGCTTTTTTGGCGGCTGCAATTTCTCTTGCGGCATCATTTCTTTGTCTACGAATTTGATCTACCTTGTATCGAAGATCTTTCCATTGTTTATCTAACGCAATTACTTCATCAATCAAATCATGAGATATTCCTCTACGATCATGATCGGAACGAATTACATCGGCCGCCTCTCTAAACATCCTCATCTCGAGCATATTAACGGACCTACGAGGGGGCACTTCGCTTCAACCGTTTGCCTCAGAATAGGGTAATATTCAACGCCAATGCATCAAATCCTAGAACAATAATTGTAGTAATTAAATATCCTAGAATTGAACCACCGTTGAGTAATGGAAGGCCTGCTTGAGGCTTACCTCTTGCCACTTGTGTCATTAGTATGATGTATCCCACTAGTCCTCCTATCAACGTTCCAAATGCAACTGCTGTAGGTCCATGTAGACCCGCAAAACCAATTTCGTCAGGTAACCATGTCATTGCTGATATTACTAATATACCAGGGAAAATCACATCACCAAGTCCCATGAACATTGCATCTGCTGTTTTTCTCTCTCCTTTCGGTATAGGTTTAGAAGGTTCATTCGTTGTGTGAATTCTATCTCTTTCAACCATTTTCCCATCATCTTCCTCAAGGAATGAATATCCTTTGTCTTTTGGAGCAACAAGTAATATCGGGAGTTTTAGATCAATCATTGTGTCTGCTAATGTTAGCATATGTTTACTTCCATTAACTGCCCAATGGTCGTAAATAGCCATTGCTATCATGAAGATAATCACTAGCCAAGGAACAAATGAAACTCCTAACATAGTACTTACTCCTGCTCCTACGAGTATACCTGTGGTGTTAACTACATACCATTCTGGACGTAGAATTATTGCAGCCATTAGAACAATACTCAGAGAAACAGCAATTATATCTGCCCAAGCAATTCCATATCCTCCAAATTCAAATGGTGGAGGGTCTTGTAAACTCCATTCTGCCATCTTTAATGGTTCATCAAATGAGCTCGAATTGATATCTAACAAAATTACTCCTTCTTTATATTGAGCATATCTTTCTTGAATTGGGTACTGAATTGCCATAGATACCAAATTATTTCCTGGAATTGTTGTATCTCGAGTTACTTCAACTTTTGAATTACCCATGAATACTCTTAATTTTTCATTATCTAGTACCCACAGATCGTTTTTCCCACCATTACAACAATCTTCCAAAAATAGACCTCGAATTGGTCCTTCGAATGCACCTTCAAATTGTACAGCTTCATTTTCAACAACAGTACCATTAGAATTAATTCTAAATGAATCTACGATTCCATTATTGGTACCTAAATATAGACTAAATTCTTCTGCTGAATTATTCTTATATTCATATGTATCACTACCAAACGTAGAGGCAGTAAACACATTGCCATCTTCTAAAGTTAAGTTCCATATAGGCTCAATGTATGGAGGATTGAAGCCATCAGAATGAGGTTCAATTGGAATTTCTATTACCCCCGCCCATCTATTAGAAATGATCAGTATGTGATTGTCACCAATATGTTCTGCAGATAGTATATTCATAGAATCAAATTCATCAGGCATGAGCCATTCCCACGATCTATCTCTAGGACTATCAATTGATTCTACAGGCTTAAATTCGTCTACTTTCATTAGAATAGGTCCAAAAATCTGCCATTCAGATTCTTCATTATCTACGAAACCTAGATGACAATTGTCGTCAAATCTGTTAACAATTTCTCCATTTGAAGAATCAATCCTTATCCATTGTGTCATATCACAAATTATGAAATCATTCGCTGATGACATAATATGATAGTTCATTTTTCCATTTAGAGTAACTGAAACGGATTCATTTCTGGATTCTGAAATATTTGCCGTCCAATTTATCGAACCACCTGCAAATTCCCCATCAGTTCCAATTGCACGATCTACGGAAATGAGATTATCTCCATCAAAAAAAATCACAGAATTAGTATCTCCTAACTCTTGAATTATCTGTCCACCTGATTGTGTCTCAGACGTGGTAGCTGTAAGTTCAGCAGTTGGAATAGCAAGATGGGCCATTGGGATGAGGCTATATGATAATGCAATCCAAAGAACGAAAAGAATTCCGACTTGAATTAATCTCTGCATATTCTTTTTGGCTAACCAGATTATGCCTGCAGTGAAAATTAGGATGAAAACCCCCTCGATTATAACATACGATAACTTTGTAGAGCCCGCTGCTCCAAATGCACGCAATTCATCACGGTCATAAAATGGCTGAATTAGTGTTGAAAGAAAAATAGTAATCGTGAACATTCCTGCCATTCCAAACATGGAGGTCCATTGTCCTTTGAGCACCTCCAATAGGGGGGCCTTGTCCTTCGCCATGTAGTAGGGAACTTCAAATCACATTTCATTATATGTACATTTAATGGGGATTGAAGCCGACTCACAGGTAGAAGAAGAAATTCTTACGTCTCGCGAATGGTTAGAAGATCGAAGAAAGATTGGAATGAGTCAAGGACTAGAAGTTACATATGCAATGTTAACTCGTCTTGGGATGCCTCAAATGGCCTTTCCATGTGTTCATGTGGCAGGTACAAATGGTAAAGGAACCACTTGTGTATATCTCGCCAATACTTTGAGTTTATCTGGCAAAAAAACTGGATTATTCACGTCTCCACATCTTTGTCGTGTCGAAGAAAGAATTAGAATTGATGGTCGTCCTATCGATTCAGAACAGTTAGACAAAGCAATTCACGCAATCAGGGTAATGTCTCAAGAAGTTCCTGTTTTACAACCTACTTACTTTGAAACTTTATTTTTAGCAGCGATGGTATGCTTCAAGGCAGCAAATGTTCAACGTGCTGTAATAGAAACGGGTTTAGGTGGTAGATTAGATGCAACAAGATGTTGTTATGCTGATTTGACAATTTTAACTGAAATTTCGCTAGAACATACAGAAATTTTAGGTGAAAAAATTGAATTAATTGCTAAGGAAAAGGCTGCAATCGCTAGACCAGGAGCTACAATGCTTGCAAAGTGGCCATATAACCCAGATGTTATGATTGCTATTGAAGAAGCTACAACAAGAGGTTGTGGATATTGGTGGAGAGGAGATCGTTTGGCCCTCCTTGGATTTGAAAATGCAAATGAACCATTTAGAAAAATTGGAACAGGATTAGGGGATGGTCAGACTATCCCACATGGTGTATTTGATGGATTTATGACAATGCAAATGGATAATGCAATATTGGGCCATGCTGCAGCATGGTTCATTCTTCCAATTGATCCAGGTACTCCTCCTTTACACGATGTAATGGAGAGAACATTTTGGCCTGGACGGATGCAACAAATCTCGGGACCGAAAGATGTTGAATTATTGCTAGATTGTGCTCATAATCCAAGTGGGATAGAAAAGATGGTGAATGAATTAATTCTTCGAAAACAGAGAGAAGAAGATGCAGGACGATCCTTTTGCCCTTCTGCAATTTTAATTGGTACTACTAAACAGAAAGATTTGTCAGTTTTCGTTCATCCTATCGTGGAATTAATTACAGAGATGAATAATCCAATGATTGTAGTTACTGAACCATCAGATGGACGATTACCTGCTGTTTCATGCGATGATTTAGCAGATGAAATCCGCCTCCAATTTCCTGATGCTCGGATTCAAGTAAGACCTGATTTACATGTTGCTCTATCAACCGCTGTGGAAGAAGCTGTAGATTCTTCTTCTCACTCAATTTTTGATGGCGTTACAGGTTCAGTTTGGTGTTTTGGTAGTGTTCATCTTATTGGAGGACTTTTGACTATTCTTGGAGAGGATTCGGATGATGCTTTGACTACCATGAGATGGAAAGATGATGACATAATCGGAGACAGAGATATTCCCATGAATCCATAAGGGAGTTTTTCCTGTAATGACTCGGGTGAAGGCATGAATGAGAAATGGGACCGCCGTTTTATCGATTTAGCATTGCATATTAGTGGTTGGAGCAAGGATCCTTCAACTAAAGTTGGATGTGTTGTAGTTGGTGAAGATCGTGAAATCCGTTCCACAGGTTTCAATGGATTTCCTAGAGGTATCGAAGATTCAATGGAACGATTAGAAGATCGTGAATTGAAATATCCCTTAATTTGTCATGCAGAGGAAAATGCAATTATGCATGCTGCCAGAATTGGAATTTCTCTAAAAGATTGTACCGCATATGTCACTTGGCCACCTTGTACAAGATGTGCACGTTCATTGATTCAAGCAGGAGTGATAGAAGTAGTTTATCCTGGCGATATTGAAATTCCTGATCGATGGATTGAAGATTTTGAGAGATCGAGTTCAATGATGAAAGAAGCCGGAGTAATCACTCGTTCTACTACATTTTCTGATTGAAAGTTGAGATTAGAGTCTCTAGTGATTCATAGAGTTGAATTAATGTTCCTTGATTATTAATTATAATATCAGAAAGTTCAGCGGTTGCTATCAGCGCCTGTCCTGCTGAATCTTCTGCTACGGCCTCAGCATCTTCCTGTCTAAGGAAAATTTCGTAGTTGATGGGGTCACCATCCCTTGCTCTTTCTTGCATTCTTTGCCATCTTATATCTAGAGGGACATGAACTTCCAGAAGTAGAAAATCATCTCTTTTTCTTAGTACATGAACTTCATCAGGAGTACGAATTGAATCGATAATTGTATTTTGCTTTGGATTCATTCTATTTAGGAGCATTTCTGCTAATATACCTGGTCCTCCTTCAGAACGTAGAGTTCTTCCACCCTGAGTAAGATTTTCTCGTGTAATTTCTTGACCATTTTCACGTAACCAATGCCTAATTGCATCTGAACAAGAACAACCTTCCCATCCTTGATTGATAAACCATTCAACGATAGTAGTTTTTCCTGCAGCGTTTCGGCCTGTAACTCCTAGAAGCATGACACTATCTAATGGAGATATGTGATTATTGTTGTTATTTCCAAAATCTACTAGTTCTAGCATATTGTATCTCTGCATCATGTATTGCTCTAAGTAATCGTGATCTGTTTCCTGGTTCAATTCTTGACAAGATTTTGATTGCAGTTGTTTCCCCTACCCCCCTGGCTACTAGACATAACACAGCATCTAGCCCCCTATCAGCAACAAGTTCTGCATTTCTCATCATTCTGTCTCTAACTTTAGGGTCGTTACTTTTTACCCATTCTCTCAATCTTTCTTCCATTGCCTCTACAGATGTAGCTTTTAGCCTACCCCCACAATGACATTTTACAGTTCTTTCAGGTAGTTTTGCAACTCTTCTTCTACTTACATCTCCACAATTCATACAGATTTGAACAACTCTTTCATTCAATAGTCGTTCTTCTACCTGTGATCTAATCTCTTCATCTGTAAAGTTGGGCAATAGTAAATCCTTTTGTGCTCTATCTGAAATTCCTAATGGGCCACTAGGTGTTGCTTCAAGTTTGATATAGTCCTGTTGTAACGCTCTTAAGACATCTTCAGTTCCAGGAATATCTAATCTTTCATGGAATAATTTGTCTAATGCTTCAATCATCAAAGGAGTATTTTTGTATCTTTTTATTATACCTCTAACATTCACATTTCTAGGGTCTACTCCTCTTGAAATCACCCCCATTATTTTAGCAGTTTCAACTACACGTGAGCGAAGCGCTCGACTATTTGGAGTGGTCATCCTCAGTATTGTTTCTATTGAATCAGGACTGGTTTCTAATAACCAATTTTCAATATGTTTGATTGTTAATCCAGGAACCATTAGATGAATTCTGTATGGATCAACAATTGTTCTTCCCATCTTCCCATCAATCATTGAAGCCATAGCTTGAAGAAAATCAGATAATGTTTGATTGATTTTTGTACCTTGACAGGTATTCAATACAATAGCATCTGCTTGATATTCAAGAGTCCAAAATCCAGCATGAGGAATATATCCCGTTGATTCTAGATGTTCCATTACAGATGAGGAGAATCTTTCCATTGCTTCTTCAGAAATATCATATTCGTCTAATGTTGAATCAATCAGTCCGCCCGTTAAGTGATCTGCTGCATTTTTTTGAGGGAGATCTATCCCTCCAAATTCTTTTGAAATGAGTATTCTCATTCTTCCTACTTCTCTTGCAACTCCTTCAGGGACCGGTGGTAGTTCCCCAAACCATAGGGGTGCATCGGCTTTCATTGCAGTTGGAATAACAGTCAGTTCACTTGCTTCCGGATCAGCATCAACGATCATCCAAGTTCTTCCTGCCATAACAAACAAATTTGCTGCCTCATCATCTTGTATTCCCATTACAAATGCTTCATCAAGAGTCCCAATTACCCGTCTACTTACTGAATCTCTAACTCGGTAACGTTCAGAATCTGGAATCATTGAAACACCTCTGTTTCTTACTTCAGCTGCCTTTCCACTCGGTCCATACCATCCATTTTCTTTCAATTCATTAGGAACCAAATTTTTCATTTTGTTAACTAGTATACGTTGTTCATTATCAGACATCAGTTCAAATTCTTCAATTGATGGTCGTTTAGTGGGTACATCATCACTTGATTCTGCTAATTTTTTCCATAATTTTGGCGGCCATCTCAGAGGATTACTTTCCTTAAAATTGTCAACTAATCTTACTAGTCTTCTATCATCTAATAGACGCAAAAGATCCATTGTATCATCATGTTTCCATCCATCAAATAAATGGCTTTTTTTCAACAATGATGTAGCCTGATCACATCGAACCCATCCCTCTTGAAGTGACAATAGAACTAATTGATTTGTAGCAACACTTCTAGGATGATATCTCCAAGTAATTGGTTCAATTTGTTTTGATTTAGCCATTCTTGCTATTGCTGCACCTTCTGCAATATCATCTATTTTCCAAGCTACTAGATCTCCTCTTCCTACTCCACCAAGAACATGTTCTGCTCTTCCTACTCGTTGTAGCATTCTATCTACTGCACGAGGACTCTCAATTTGGTGAACTCTTTTGATACTCCCAACATCAATTCCTAATTCCATACTACTGGTGCATATCATTGCATTTAATTCACCATTTTGTAATTGATTCTCCATATCCATTCTTGTTTCAGAAGCTAAACTACCATGATGTACTCCAATTTCTAAATCTGGATTTATATTTCTCATTCTCAATGCAACTGTTTCTGCAGAATTTCTACTATTGACGAAGATAAGTGCAGGACTTTCTTCTTCGACTAATTTGGTGATGTGTCTTAGAGATGCTACCGATTCTGAACTAGTTCTCCAATCAAGTGCCAATACCTTATCGTCAGGTGAAGGTTGGGGGGCATGAACTCTGATTTTTGTTTCTCTAGGTGCATCTCCATGTACAATTTGAGCATCCTCTGACAACCATTTCGCTACTTCATTAGGATTCCCAACGGTAGCAGATAATCCGATTCGTTGAATTTTTTTTGGACATAAAGCTTGAATTCTTTCTATTGCAAGAAGAAGTTGAGACCCTCTCTCTGAAGCAGCAAGATCGTGAACTTCATCAACAATAATTGCTTTAATTTTGCTTAGATGTTCACGTAGTCTAGAACCTAATAACATAATTTGTAGAGTTTCAGGAGTTGTAATCCAAAGATGAGGAGGTTTTCTCGATTGTCGTTGCCTTTCTGAATTCTGGGTATCTCCATGCCGAAGGGCAACCTTCAGATCTAATGGTTTGAATAATTCAGGCAATCTTCTATCAATATCTCGATTTAGAGCACGAAGTGGAGTGATATATACAATACAACTTTCATTCCATTTCTCAGAAATTGCCCTTGATAACAAGGGTAATGCGGCAGATTCAGTCTTTCCAGACCCAGTTGGAGCGATTAATAGTACGTCATTTCCTTGAAGTATTGCAGGCATTGATTTTTTTTGAATAGGAGTCGGAACCCAATCTTTTTTTTCTACAATTTGACTAACATTTGGATGTAGCAAATCCCACTCAGACATATTCACTCGTCCTAAATCGAATCAATAATTATTCAACCTATTGAGGAGTTATTCCCATCCCCCATCCTCATCTTCGTACTCATCATCATCCTCATCATCTTCATACTGATCGTCTTCAAACAATAAGTTCACAAAATCATCATCCATTGCATCTTTATTCATTTGACGAATACTGACGTAAGTTACTGTTGGGACTACAATCATAGCAATCACGATAAGAAGAATAGTGAGAGGATTTTGTCTTGCTTGTTCTATCCATCCAAGTCCCCATCCATATGCGACATCGATTCCAACAGAAATGGCATTATCCTGTTCATCAATTTCGTCGATTTCATTACTTGAATCTACTACTACTCTTATTCTTTCAATTCCTTCTTCTGCATCCCATATCGCATCGATATAAATCGTATCTCCTTCCTCGATTTTATCGATTCGTTGGGTATTGAATGGTTCTGCTGCATCTCCAGCGAAGAAAGATACATCGAAAGAAGCATTCAATGGACCACCTAAATTGGTTAGATACATTCGTAATTCAACATCAGTGCCTACGCTAACACGTTCTTGATTTGTATCAATTCTAATTGCTCTTAACTCAGGACTCTTATCTGCACCCAAAGTCACCCAGGCAAGATCTAAATCATTATCCAGATTGGTAGGCTCCCTTACCGGATCACTTTCACTATTACTAGTTTGAGGGAATGTATTTCCCGCCGCATCTTCACCGGTGATATAGAATCCAACGATATATCCACTTCTTGGTATGACCAATCCTCCACTAGTAAGATCAACCGCTCCAGTCCAAAGGATTAGGTCACCTTGTAGTTCCATTGAAAGAACAGAGTATCCTGCAGCGATAGTTGTCGTTCCATCTCTCATTACCCAGTGAACTTGTTGAGGAGCTTGTGCCAAGTCAGAACATCGTTGATCAGACGGATCATTTACACATTCTTCAGTTCCTAAGAAAGCAACGTCTACTTGAGTAAGATCTTCTTGGATTCCAATATCAATTATGTCTACAGGAAGAATCCTATGGATTACCCTAGGAGGAGTATGATCAACGCTAAGTTGCAAAGTGGTTGAAACTGAATCTCTTGTCATATCTTCTCCCCTGCCTGGGATTCCAGTAATTCCAGTCAAGAAAGTTCGAGTTTCCGCTGAAGCAAGAGTAGGGGCAGCGCTTAATGGGACTTCTACCATGTAATCTCCATTTTCTGTAAGGCTACCGTCTGACCACATTTGGACTCCGTCAAATACCTCTACAACAATTCCTAAATTATTTGGAGGAGGAGTTTGAGAATTTTCATACACTACGCGACCAGTCCACTGAATTCTATCATCAGATCTGATAGATGTTGAACTATCTATGGGGCCTACTCGAGGGTGCATCACATCTGTGACCGTGTAACTAGTTGGATCAAGAACCAGATCGTTTTCCACATGAAATGTTCTATCGACGAATTCAATTCTTCTTATACTAGCTCCAAGTTGTTTGTATTCAAATGCTAAATCACTGATTTCTTCATCTGGCCAATCCCATGATACCTTGAAGTGAAAATCAATTAGAATCCATGGGAGACCCGTGTCATTACTTATTGTGGTAGCTTTGCTATCTTGTAGAATCTCGATATATTCTGAATCGCTCCAAAATGTATTGTTTCTGCCTGAAAAAGAAATAGATTGCTTATCTCTTTCTGGATCTGGTCCCTCAAAGTCGAAAATCAAACTAATTATCTCAAAATCAATAATACCATTTGCATCCACTAATCCTGTGGTAATTGTTTGTTCAGTTCCTGCGAAAATAGCATCTCCATCATTGTGTCCAGACCAATGCAGTCCAGTAAATACTGATTCCATATCTTTTCTAGTTCGGTATGTTGCAAGATCGGAAGAAAATCCAGGTCCTTCTCCAGATTCCAAAAGATTACCTGCGGGGTCATTTCCAGTTACATAGTAGGATACAGATGCTAAGTTTGGATTACGACTATCATCAATAGTAGTGAAGAATCTTTTACTTTCTGCGGTTGTTGTATTAACCATACTTCGATTTACGTATTCATCCGAATCTGCGATTCCATTTCGGTTAATATCATGATCAGCCTCTACCCAGTAATGGAGTGTAAGCTCCTTAGGATCTCCAACAGCATCTTCTACATCGATAATAATTGATTGATCGTATCTTGCAGCAACATAATCATCTTGTTTTGGCATATTGTGAGTAATTTCTGGTGATGTGCCATCAATGAAGAATGTGCGACGAGAATCTGGACCTGGTGGAATAACTAATGTTGAATCCCTTTCATTGTATGTTTGAACTTCGTATGTTATTCCCTCTGGTATGTCAATTTCAGGAACTGTTAAACTAATGAAAAATGAACCATCTGGATTATTCTGGTCTTTCCATGAAGATTGAACGAAATCCCCCTGTTCTCCTTTTTGAGCAATTTGTACATCAAATACTGAATTTAATGGGGTATCTTCAGTATTCGAAAACCACATTTGTCCTTGGAAGAAAATTGTCTCTCCTGCAGAAATCCAAGCACCATTTGTTAGATTTTGACTAGTAACTAGTCCTTCGGCATCTCTGACCCCCAACCATCCAAGACCATATGATTGATTCACGATAATTCCTGTATTTACCGTTTCAGATAACATGGCAGGTGTTGATCCTTGGTCATCTGTACACGTGACTCTAAACCCTACATTATTCTGTTCGGGGAATTCACTAGTTACTCTAAATCTCCAATGGATTTCAAAAATTCCGTTATTATTTGTCGTATATGTCCCCCCTTCTTGTCCAGGTTGAATTGGAATAATCCAATCAGCAGGATCGTCGTCCATTAACGTACCAGTTTCTGACCATGTAAGAGATGGAGAATCAGAATTAGGTGATGCAACGAAATCTAGAGTTGCTCCAGAAATTCCAGTAGCACCTTCTCCGATAACATGTCTAGTTACTACTTCGTAGGCCTCACTCCGTTCATGAAGAACCATACCTTCCTCCCAAATGATATCGAGATTTACTGTTTGCATGGTGTACGTTAGTTCAAACGAATTAATTTTCACAAGTCCAGGTGCAGTTGAAGACAGTGTAATTGGAATAGTAACGGTTCCAACTCCAGTACCTGGAATTTGAGAATTTATAGAATTCAAAATATTGGTATTACTAACATCCCTGATTCCAAGTAGAGTGCCTTGTTCTTGCCATTCATTACTTCCATCATCACCGATATCCATTTTCACATTTTGTGGTGCTTGACTAAATATTTGGATATTGAAATCTTCTAACGTTGGTGTGTTAGTGCCTCCAGAACCAGAGTAGAAATATATGTAGAAATATATGTATGAACTACTCCCTGTTAGTGAAATAGTCTGTCCAGAACTCTGAACTGTGTACTGTGAACCTAACTGAAAATACATATCGAAGTAAGATGAACCTGGAGTCGTGGAATTCCACCAAACCTTTGCAGCTACAGGAGAAGTACCTGTTGTGCCTAGATATTTGTAACCTCGAATATATCCACTAGAAGAGTAACTGGACACATATGTTAGTTGTACTCGATCAATCACTGGAGAAACAGAATTATTTGTTCCGTTAAGATATGCTCGCCATATTACTTGATTTCCACCATTTGTGAATGATATTTGAGTGTTAAGAGAGGCCGACTTCCATGAATTCCCTCCATCTACACTCACTTCAATTTCAACAGACGTCCCAACAGGCTCGTATGTAATCAGCCCACTAAGTGTAACTGTCGAGATTGAAGATCCTAGATTTGTTGTAGATCCAATTGCTATACTATTAGATTGTGTAGAAGAACGCTGTTCATATGTAGCCCCCATTCCTGAGGAAAGTACAGTTCTAGATGTTGTTGATGGACAGTAACTGGTGATTGCTGTGTAAAAACATGCATAGAGTACCTCTCCTTCTCCGTTATCAGCAATACCATAATGCCCTTTTCCATTTAGAGTGATTGAACCCTGAAAGTCAACCCAAGCTCCTGCATTATGTAGTACGAAGTGAGTTGATGAAGAACTTCTATACGAATTAACCATAATTCGAGGATAATTAACGGTTAAGCCAGAAATTGTTCCAGAAAGTGTACTACTAGTACCTAGATACGTAATTGAAGTTGCAGTAGTAGGATTCGAACGAGAAACATTCCAAAGATTGTAGGTAATTGAACCGGAACTTGAACGAACCAATACCTTGAGATCATCTGTTTCAGGATCTATCGCAATCCCTACTGGGTACGAAGAAGAACTAGACATAGTCCAGTCACCTACACAACTCCAAGTGGAATCAGAAACTGTCCATTTTGTTATCCTTCTATAGTTGTATGAAACTGCCCAAACAGTGTCTTCTCCATCTGCTGCTAAGTCATACAGAGTATACAATGATTGAGTATTACAACTATTATATTGCTTAGTAACAGAATTTACTACATTTGAAGATGATGAATTATATGAATTAATAGCAGGGGTTTGATACACTGAGCTAGATTGATAATTGCTAGTGAATAGCGTATTTCCAATCTTAACCAGTGCGCCTGGATAGTTCCAATTCATTGAATTTGGCACAGTCATGGAGTTACTACTGATTGTCGGACTAATATATCCTTGATCGCCATTCGCAGCAAATCTACCTGTGGTATTATGATATGAAGAAGAAGCACTATCCCAATCTCTAGAAGCAGCAAGATTGTTGGTATTAGTTGATTGTTGCGTGTTTAATGTGATTTCATCATTTTCTACCTTCAAGTTATTCCTATACCAACTTGAGAAGTATGTTCCTGTAAATGAAGTAGAAGAAGTTCCAGCCCCTCCAAATTCGCTATTAGTTGAACGATTTTCCCATTGAGTGTTTTGTGCAGTCCCTTCTATTGAGAATCTTGCCTGAGTTACTGAAGCGCCATATGGGAGAGTAATTCCTGGTGTTTGAGCATCACCACCAGTAGCACTTGTGAAACTATGGCTGAAGGTTGTTGTTCCATCAGCAAATTGGGTTTCAGTGGTTGCAGCTGATACAAGTGGAGACATAGACATCGAAATAAACAGAAACAAGACAAATATTGCCGATCTCCTCATAGCCTAACCTCCGGTGATGTCCCAATGTAGATGAATGAACATATCAACATGGCGTCGTCCGGTCATAGAAAATTGAAGTAAATTTTGAGTCTAATTATGCGAAAGTAGAATACAATTGAACTTACAGGAATGGTTGATTATCATGGCTCGTCGAGGTAAGAAGCAGAGTGAAAACATCTTCGTAAGATGGTGGGAAGAACGTAGAGACCAACATCTTAGTATTCTATTCATACTATCGTTGGTAGGACTTGCAGCATTCCTTTGGTCTCTCGTTTTCTTTATGTTTATGGATGGAGTAAGTGAGATGCCAGAACTTATTGGAATGTCTTGGTTTTTCGCTATAGGGGGATTAATACTTCTTGGCGTCGTTGGACCCGAATTTTTCCGATATAACGAGCAATTGACTTTACTTCGAGAGGTATTTGAATTAGAATCTAGGGCCGAGATACTAAAACGAAGAAAAGAAGCAGAAGAAGCCGCATCTCTTTTGGGAAGTATCCATCAAGGAAAGTTGTTGGCTCATTACAAAGATCATGGAATTCGTGCAGGACGAATTTTTCAATCACCGGCTACCAATTTTGCTACAGAGGAATCATGGATAATTTCTTGGTGGAATGCAGATAACACTATTTTATCTGAAAATACTGGAATATCTAATCTTTCTTCTTCTTCTATCCAAAAGATACTGATAGTTAGTTCAGTAACAGGAATTGTTGTTCTTCTTTGGAATTCTTTCTTCGGAATTGCTAGAATGACAACAGAAAGTTCGCGTGAATACTCCATTGATGTGTTAGCTTGGTTCCAAAGTATGTTAGGTTCAGATGTCAATAAGTTAGTAGAACCAGTTTCATTTGATTTAATGTCAATACTGTTGTTAATTGGATTTGGAACATTACTTTGGTCCACCAGTCCTATGGTTTCGTTGAAATCATCAACGGAAGAGGAGTGAGGAAAATCAATGTCCAGTAGTTATGGATGGATTCGTGAAATCCTTCTTGCTGCTGGAATGATTTTTGTCTTATATGGTTCATTAGTACTAATGACAGGTTCTTCACCTCCGATGGTAGTAGTTGAATCTCAGTCAATGATGATCGATGAAGAATCACATGTTGGAATTATTGATCCAGGAGATATTATCTTAGTCACAGAACCTGAAAAACGCGAAGTAGTCACCTATGCTGAAGCAGTTGAATCCGAAGGACAATATCATGAATATTCTACTCATGGAATGCCTGGAGATGTTATAATTTACAAGAAGAATGGAGGAAATGATACTCCCGTAATACATCGCGCTATTCTATTTGCATCCGCAAATGAAACTACATCTGTGGATAATGATGGAACTTGTATTGAAGGAGAATTAGATGAATTATTTCTTGCTTCTGATGGATCAATTGGAGCATGTATTTTGACATGGGATGTCAAAGGGACATCAATATTGAATGTCACTTCAATAAGTATGAATCTAACTGGATATTCTTGTCAACCTCATGGATATTTAATGATTCAAGATTGGATCCCAGAACATGAAGGATTTCTCACCTCTGGTGATAACCCAAGGACTAATGGTTGTACTATTGATCAATTGACTGCAACGGGGTATAGCGGTTCAGGACCTCATTATTTTGGATTAAGAGATGAATTTGGGAATCCAGTTACTGCAGTAAGGCCTCAATGGGTTAGTGGCCTTGCAGGACCTGAAGTTCCATGGTTTGGGATCGTTAAATTAGCAGCATCTAATAATTCAAGTCAAGTTACTTCAGATGCATGGACTAGTTTAATCATTGCAGTGGTTGTGTTGTTGAGCAGTGTCATGATTATAGAAAAAGCAATGACAAAAATAATCGCTTCTTCTCCCGAATTTGATACTTCAATTAATCAATCCATAAATTATCGGAATGAGGAAAGCGAAGAAGAACAAGAGTGACGAAATGTTCGATGTTTTTGTAGCAAGAATCTCTGCTTTCTGAGAATGAATAATTCCTGATTTGTCAGCAATCCAATTGATAGTGGAATTAATGGTATCCCTCATTATGTGGCCACCATCAAACGGTATTACAGGAATTAGGTTAGCAAATCCTAACAAAAAATTAATCCACAAAAACCAGAAAATACCTTCAATAAGGAATAATTCAATAATTCCAAAATCAAGCATTTTTATCTCTGATTCTAGCATTATCTCTCCATTGAACTCAAAAGGAGTAGCAAGTAGATTCAACGGATATAACAGAGTAGCTAATACTCTTTCTTCAGCTGTTTCATTTGGATAAAATGGCCCCATCAATCTATTTTTCCCATGGTCAGTACTTCGAATACTCTGCCCGATTGTAGAATCAGTTCTAACTCCTAAGAATGGGTCTTTGGGAGAGATACCTAGTCTTTCTAAATCCTCTTCTGATGCATTTTTTGAAAGATAATATTCATATTGATCTCCTAACTTTACTTCGATTGTATTTTCTTCTTCCCATTCACTCATGTTTGTTCCATTGTATTTTAGAACTGTAAGTAGGAGAATATCTCCGGCCTTTGATGATTCCAGAATATTTCGTAAGTCATCGGCATTTGAAATAGATTCATTATTTACTTGGATAATGATATCATAGGGCTCTAATCCTGATTCATTGGCAGGTCCATCTGCTACAATTGCTGGACTATATGCTCCTTGCATAGTAGGATTGACTCCATTAATTGCTGCAGCTAAAATAGATACAAGAATTATTGAGAATACTAAATTAACTGCAGGTCCAGCCGCATAAATTCTCATCCTTTCTCTTTTTGGTGCTTTCAAAACCTCAGTATATTCCGGTTCAGCAAATGCTCCGATTGGAATCAAAGAAAAAATTAGTAATCCAAAACTTCTCACTCTCATTCCATGCGCTCTCATTAAAATTCCATGTCCATATTCATGGATAATCAAGGCTACAATTAATGCCATTATTGGCCAGAAAATTGGGATTCCTGTAGTAACTCCTGGAATAAGTAACACTTCAGATGATTCAATTGAAATTCTTTCTCTACTTGAATTAAACAAGGAAAGAAAAGACAAAATTACCATCATAGTGGTGAAAAATAAGGCAATGAATCCGATCCAAATTGAAAATTCCCCAAACATTCTCCAAAATTTACGTGGTCGAGAAATTGTTTCCAATATTTTTTGTCCTTTATTCGTTCTTATCATTAATATAAATCCGAGGACCTTTGTTGCATTCCATTTTTCTAGAAATCCTTCTTTTTCAAGTATTCTTATCACAAATATGTTAAGAAAAATTAGACCAAAATAGAATAACATTCCTCCGGAAAAAATAGCTATGATTGAGAATACAAAAAAAATCCAGTCCCTCAGTGTTAGTGCCATTATTATGGTGAGGGCTGAGAAAACCCGATCCCTAAGTGAGTGCCTCGATGTCATATTTCTTAGTGTGCCCTATCTTTTACCTCATTTGAATCCTCCATTGTTTTGTTACCGCTGGTTTCATCATGTTATGGTCACTCGCAATAACATGGATGGAGATAACTCGCCCACTCCTTCGGTACGAAGGAAAATCGATTCTATGGTTCGAGATCTTGATTCAATTGTTCGTTTACTTCAACAAGCATCATTAGAAGAAGTTCAGCTAGATATTACTGAAATTAACCAACGAATAAATCTCATGGAAGAACAGTTGCTTTCTCCTTCTGTTTCTATCAACGAATGAAACCTTTCATCCAATCAGGTGTTTTAATATCATATTTTTCTGATTCACTAACTATTCTTTCTTGAATGGTTTCAAATGATTTACTTTCTTGTTCTGTTTTTCTACATACTAGTGCTAGAAATTTATTCAGAGGTAATCCTTGATCCCAAATTAAATGTGGCCTTCCATTTTTTGTTAAAGGACAGGTTGGAATTCTTCTAGCAAGTATTGACAACCTTCCCTCCAATTTACCAGTATCGATACGGAAAATTCGCCAAGAATCTCCTCTAACTCCTTTTAGACGGTAGGCGTACAATGGCATTAATCCACATTTCTTTCCTATATCTTCCAAAGCAGAATATTGTTCAGCCAATCTTCCATTTAGATATAATTTCTTTTCTTTACTTGTTTTAACTTCTATTGGGAAACATATGTCTCCTCTTAGTGCAAGTAAATCCCCACTTCCTTCTATTCCACTTCCTGCTGCTCTAACAACCAAAAAGGGTTTTTCAATCACAAGTCTTGCTTGAGCTCTTTCAGATTCAGAACATGAACGTGTAACTGCACGAACACCTTCTGGAAGCCCAGCTAGTACATGACGGAGTTCACGTTCATATTGTGCCCCTTGTACCATATCTGTCGCGTAACCTATCAAACCTAATCTCTTTGGTTGAATATGGAATGTTCGAGGCGATTTTTTAATTCACAAAACCATGCCAAACCTTCGTTTCAAACCCTGACATTCAAAACCTTCGGGTGTGCATTAGTTATCACGTGGGTTACATTGCCGTACGCACTAGTGATTTCCGTCTTGCTTACAGATTGTTATTGGAATTAAAAAATAGAAGAATACGTTGTATCCAAATTCTGCCATCTGATCCTGTTCCCTCGAATGTAGCAGCATGGATGGGATCTCCATCTGAGGTATTAATGAGCGGTGATCCTCTTGGGATCGCAGTAACATTAGATGCAGTTGGGCATTCAGTAGAACAAGCAATTCATCGACTAAGATATTCAAGACCAATTCGAAGTTTAACATTCGGAGTTGATCCAGGCCCTAGACCAGGAATCGCATGGGTTGGGGATGGAATGACTCTTGGAAAGGCCCAACTTGAAGGAGTAGATGATACTGTGGATAGTATAATGAGAATTTCAAGAGCTATTGAACATGAATTATTGATAATTCGTGTTGGGAATGGCTCAAAAACAATAGCAAATAGGATCATCAATACTTGTGTAGTTCGTGGTTTAACAGTTCAGATGGTAAATGAAGCGAGAACCTCCATCGGTGTACCTCGACATGCTCACTCCTCTGCTGCATTAAGAATTGCTCATCTTTCAGGAGATACGATTAATGAAAAACAAAAAGTTCGACCGACAAATGGGGAAATTCGTGATATTCAGCGTAGAAGTAGAAGACATTCGCTAGGCCGAACTACTATTCCTTCTACTCTAGCAAGAGCTGTTGCTATGGGTCGGTTAACCTTGGATGATGCAATTAGACACCATATTGGTGATTTCAACGATTCTATCGGGAATATATGAGAAATTGATTTTTGGAATTACTGAATTAACCCACGTCTAAAAGCTCTAGTTAAATCTGAACCAGGAAACTGATCTTCAGTCTCACGATAAACAGTTTTCATATTACTTATGAAATTCGAATTATCTGTAACTAAAAGTAATCGTTCAATCCCTGGGTCTTCTTCACCATCGAGTATTCCAAGAAGAATTTCCATTGTTTTCCTTGCTCCTTCCCTATGCGGATATGAAAATACATCCATAGAGATAGGTGCAAGAGCAACAACTCCTCGAATTTTACTCAATGCAATTTGTTCAAACATTGAATTGTATGATTTTTCTAATAGTTCACGACGATTAAGATCTTGATTAGGACGACGACAATCGGGTCCCACAACATGAATTAAATGTTGAACTGGAAGATTAAATGGAGAGGTAGATACAGCCGATCCAACCGAACATGGTTGCAAATTCAAAGCACGTTGACCCCTAGCAATTTGAGAACACGCTTCTCTAAGTTCATCACCAGCAGCATTGTGAATTTTTGCATCAATTCCTTCTCGTCCGGACAGTCTATTGTTCGCTCCTGTCACTAGGATGTCACATTCTGCTTTGAGCACATCTCCGATTAAGATACGTAGTTGCGCATGCTTGCAATCACGTACTATGAGCGTATCCATATTGTTGACGGGACAGGGCGATTTGTTATAGTCGTTTCATTGAAAATAACATTTTTTGGTTTTGGACCCGATTCATTCAACACCAATGCGAGACCCCCAGTGGCCAATGAGAGGGGCCAGTGTAATCCTGTTTCTTCTCATGTTACTGATTTCACCATGGTCAACAATTTATTCTGAGGATTCAGTTTTTCATTCTATAAATTCGCCCAATTATTCTGATTTTGTTAATGATGAAACAGTCGCAGTTCCGATGGGATTCCATCATTCTACTTCAGTCAACTATAGCGATGTAGCAATTATAATAAATAATCGTAGTACTGATAGTGTATTAATAGGAAATGCATTTGCATCTGCTAGAGGGATTCCTCCTGAACGGATTTTCCTTTTGACTAACGAAAGTACACCTACCAGTGAAACAATAAATTCTGATCAATTTGATACTTATTTTGCTGATCCTATCCGATTAATGATTCAGCAAAGAGGACTTTTCGGTGATCTAAATTATTTGGTCACCACTAAAGGAGTACCACTAAGAATAAATGGAGGTACTAACATTCGCGCATCGTTTGATTCAGAACTAGCTCTCATAGATTCGGGACAATTTGGAGCGTTAATTCATGGATCTTATTGGGGAGAACATGAATATGGACCTTGGTCAAATGATAATGGAGATGAATATGCTAAATTTTCTTCTGAACCTGTACCAGAATTTCGTCGTTCTGAACAAGGGTTCTACATAGTAACACGTCTAACGGGTTATGATGTTGATACTGCAATTTCTCTGATAGATAAAGCGAACAATAGTTTTGGTTCTTATGGACAAACGGTCTTAGATTTAGCTACAAATAGAAATGGTTCAGGATATAAGTTCTGGAATGATGCTCTATACTCAGCGCATAGTCATCTAAATGAGACTTTAGGCATGCCAGTTTTATTTAATCAGAATTCTACTTTTGTTACTGGAGAAAGTAACGTGATGATGTATGCATCATGGGGTAGTAATGATGATACTTGGAATAACCAACAACTTCCTGACAATGGCTTTGATACACCAGATGGATCATCATCATCTGGGATTCGTTCATGGTCATCATCTACTTCCACTTTCTCTGCTGGAGAGACATTAGAGTGGGATTATGATTCGGACAATTCTGCGGCTAGATTGAGTGTAAATTCAGCACAATGTTCTGCTACAAATGGAGAGAATACAAATGGATTACTTGCAGAATACTTTGACAATCAAGGAATAAGTTACAACTCTTCCTTTATGCCTGATTTGAGTGGAAGAGTACCAAATCATGTTCGCTCTGAATTAAATATCAATTATGCATCATCAAATTCCTTTTGGCCAGGATTAGATTCTAGATTCTCAGATTATTTTTCAGTTCGGCATTCTGGAGTCTTGACAATTCCAGAAGCAGGAAATTGGACCTTTTACTCCAATGCTGATGATGGAGTATTGGTTTGGATAAATGACGAATTAATCGTGAATAATTCCGGAATACATGGTATGAGAGAAGTGAGTGGTTCTATCGAATTAGAACAGGGAGAGCATATTTTCAGATCAGAATTTTTTGAACATGGTGGGGGAGCCGGTCATATTGTTTCTTGGGAGGGCCCTAATCAAAGTAAACAGGTAATTCCGTCCACATCATTTACTAGAGCGCTGAGTTCTCCAGTTAGGAGTGATGTCTTGGTTCATCATTGGGACTTTGAAGCAGGCAATGGTACAATAGTTGAGGATTTAGTAGGGGAAGATAATCTTACAATGATAGGAAATCCCACTTGGCAAACATGTTTACTAGGAAATTGTATTTCTTTAGACGGTATTGATGATATTTTGGAAGCAGATGTTGATGACCGTCTTGGCGATTTTACAATATCTCTTTGGGCAAAGGCAAATCATACTGGTCAGAGTAGATATTCATCTGTAATTGCTGTAAATGATGTAGGTGGAGATTCTGATTCATTCCAAATTATGACAAGTGGATCTTCACCAGGGGTTTGGCAACTTTATCACAATCGAACCTATGATTTTGGACAGGTTAGTGCATCTGAATGGGTTCACTTTGTAGTTGCAAAAGATGGAGATAAGTTGATGCAATATATGGATGGAATATTAGTAGGTAATATCACAATTCCTAACGGCAGTATTGATGAAATTGATTTGTACAAATTCGGAGTAAATCGAGCTGGAAATACTCATTGGTCAGGTTTGATCGATGAGGTACAGGTTTGGACTCAAGCTCTTAATTCGTCTGAAATCACTTTAGTAAATGGAGAAGTTGCTTTAGATTGTCCATATTTCTCTGCTAGTGGGCAAGGACCTAGTACAATTTGGCAAGAATATCAAATTGGTGTAGAGAACATGGGGCATGCTTGGACATTATCTTCTGTTGCCCAATTGATTGGAGAAGTTAATGCTGAATGGACGATGAAGGTCGAAGGTCTTGATTCAAGCGACAATCTTCTTTCTACCAATTATTCAAATTCTAATACAATCGCGACATCATGGGGTAATAGCCAATTTCGATTCCGTCCTCATGAAAATGCTACAAAATTGAATATATCTTTAGAAATAGAAATCCAAAACATATCTAGGCAGGGATCCATTTTTCTTGATAATGTCGAACTTATGATTTTACGCCCCCACATGCAATGGGTAGATGGTTCAATAGCTGAAACCGCAGTATCAACAGGAGGAAGATCATTCACATGGGGTACAGATTATGGACAGAGTTTAGTGGCAGATCTTCTGGAAGATGGAGTTTCAGGAGTCAAAGGATACGTGTATGAACCATATCTTACTGCTGTTTCATCTCCCGATATGTTGACTTCATTTTATGCTTCAGGGTATAATTTAGGAGAATCATATACTGCATCTAATGGATATCTATCTTGGATGGGAGTGATAGTTGGAGACCCGAAGATGTCCCCATTTTCTAATCGTCTTCATGATATTGAGATTCGTAATGTATCGGTATCATCTAGGCCATCTGTTGGAACTTCGTTTGATGTTCAAATTGATTTAGCAAATATTGGACCATCTCCTGCTAATGGATGGATTGAGGTAAGAGAAAGAGTAGGAAATAGGGTGTTATCGAATATCAGTATTTCAGTACCTAGCGGAGATCACTCTGGTTCAGTAAGAGAAATAAATGTTCCAACGGTTACCGAATCTACGGGATTTGTTGAATTACAAGTAAGATATATTGCGAATAATGGACAGAGACAAAATTCCAGTACTTTTGTCCAAGGCTATTTACTAAGTGAACGAGTAATTAGTAACAATATAGCCTCTACTATTGTAGAAGTCAATGCTCCTCCGAGCATCAATCTTATTGATTGTTCATCATCTATAGCTCCTAGAGGAAGTACAGTTTCTTGCTGGGTTGATGTTAGTGATGAATTTGGAGTAGAATCTGCGTTTTTCAGAATTAATGGGGCTAATGAATCCATGGTTTTTGAAGGAAATGCAACTTCTGGTAATGGAATACGTTGGACTATTTTCTTTGACATTCCCGGATATGCATCTCTCGGTATGCATGATCTGTTTGTTTTGATTACAGATATTGACGGACTTATGGATTATG
Source organism: Methanobacteriota archaeon (assembly GCA_002702985.1). Taxonomy (GTDB): domain Archaea; phylum Thermoplasmatota; class Poseidoniia; order Poseidoniales; family Thalassarchaeaceae; genus MGIIb-N2. The sequence continues at coordinate 2,103 of PADI01000026.1, read as the reverse complement.
CTAATGAATCGGAGATTCTTGAAGTAGTTGATTCACCATCAATTTGGTATGGTATACATATTCAAAATGCTGATGACCCATCTTGGGCAGGGGACAGCATCCTTCCATCGGGGACGCCCTTTGGAATGTATAGGGGTGTGCCTACATATGTTAGAGCATGTGTAGAAGACGTAGATCATAATCCAATTAATGAACAACCTATTTTCTTATTCGAGAGAGGAGAAATTTCTTCATTACAAGTACTTCCTAAGGATAATTCTTCCCGCTTCCAATGCTATTCAGCTATTTTGGAACTTGGATTAGATGAGCCCTTGTCTCCATTTTTAGCACGTTTATCTGATTCAGATGGGAATATTATTTCAACTCGTTCAGTATTGGTTGAAAATCTCCTTCCTTCAATACAAGCATCATTTCAACGAGAAAATATCGAATCGATGATTGGTTTCGGAGTTGGTAACGAATCGATATTAGTATCTGTAAATGATCCAGATTCTCCCCTTTCTCAAATTGTTGGCCAGATAGAATATACATGGCCTGAGCAGGCCCCTATTACTGCTCCTTTCTCGACGTTAGGAAATGGAACAACAGAACGGATACCCCTACTTCTACCTAGTTCAGGTTTATCTGCTGGGAATCTCGAGATTCGAGTTACTGCAATTGATTCAGATTCAGGCCTTTCCGAGATTACCTTCCAAGTACCAATTGAAACTCGACCCCCATCAGTTAATGAGGCAGTATTGTGTTTGAACGGAGAAACTGTCACGATAGAAAATGGTACTGAACTTATTAGAGGTGAATCCATGTTTCTAGTTGTACCTATAGATGAACATAGGCCGATATTACAGGTACGCCCCTCTTTACGTCAATCTGGTTGGAGCGAATCTCTATTACAATCGTCATCGATTCCAGAAGGATGCCCTTTTTCAGAATACATGTATTCGATTGATCTTCCTACAGATTTAATTGAAGGAAATGCAAGTATTGTGATTATACTATCGGATATTGATGGTTTAGCTACTGGTTGGACGGAAGACGTTAGAATTGTTTTTCCACCCCCTTCGATTCTGAATGTCAGTACACCAAGTAACGGTAAGGTTGGTGAAGAAATTCAGATTGAATTCAAAGTTAGAGATGCAGATGATCTGAATAATGTTGTGTGTTACATTGATGTTCTAAATAAAAATTCTACTATACTATACTTGGAGCAAAATCCTAGTTTAGAAGGCGAAATATTGGTGAAATGGACTCCTAGTCGTCCAATGGTTGAAGTAAATATTTCTATAATTTGTGAAGATGGCATGAAGAGATTTGATTCATGGAATTCTGAAACTCCAATGAATATTACAGGAACTATTACAGATGAACCAGTAGAAATAATTGAAGATGAGGATATAGAAAAATCATCGAAGGGAGGAATTTTTGTAATAGTTATTGGCTTAGGATCAATATTATTGATTATTTCATCATTATTTGTTTGGATTTCTAGAAGAGATAATGAAATTGAATTATCTCCTTGGGAAATCGGTGGAGTACTTGATGCAACTCAAGTCGAACCGAATGAACATGAAGAATTAGATCCTCAAGATGTAGTTGATTTATTGCGAAATGAATAATTTTAATTAACGAAGGGTTCAATTCTGTTGTCATCCTACGGATAGTATGGCTACCGGGTATGTTCTGATTAATGTTGAACCAGGATACGAGTTTTCAGTATACGAATCGATAGGGAAGTTTGATCAAGTTGCAGATTCGACTTTATTGTTTGGAGATTATGATTTGATTGCAAAGGTAATTGCTGAAGATATGGCGTTGATAGCTCAATTTGTAGTGGAAAATATCCGCCAAATAGAAGGAGTTCAGAATACAAAAACTCTTGCTGGCGCAGAAGTTTAGTCGATTTCGACGCACGTATCCACACCTCGGAAATCACCAATAATCCACTATTTTGGAGACGTATCACGATTTTCGGGAAAATATTCATAACCTAGGAAGGGAGCAGGTAAGTTTGAGGTGAAACTCAAATGAGTGAGAAGAAATACTTCGTACTAATGGAGAACGGGAAGGACACCAGCACGGTGTACCACAACAAGCAGCCCCGCCAGG
>PADI01000025.1 GCA_002702985.1 Methanobacteriota archaeon | reverse complement strand
GCAACCATTGTTTCAAAGAAATCATCTCTCTGCTGATAATCAATGTCAACTAACTCAATCGGATCTACTGTCGCTCCACTAGCCTGTTTTGTCATATCAAGCAAGTATTCGTCTTCATACTCTGCTTGAGTACGTGGGATTACAGGACCATCTCCTCTCTGAGTCTGATATACTGACTTGATATACATGTTAGGATCAAGGCCAGAAAGAGTAGTTGGAGCATAGAAAATCCCTGTTGGATTATAACTATGATATCCTGCCATGGCATTATATAATCCACCAACAGGATATAATCGATTATCTACTGCAAAGTATCTAATATCGTGATTTCGATTTAGTGTCTCTCCTGGACCTCCTTCATATGAAGGCACGGTATATTCAACATTGTTTGTGATTCGATGATAGACATCAACTAATGATTCTAAGTCCAAAGAAGATTGAAGCATTTGACGAGCTAAGGCGAACCTAGCATTTTGACGATGAAGAGCAGTTGACGGATCAGATAATCCTTCAAGAATATCTGAAGTGTACCAATATCCTCCAATGACATAGTGTGAAGTTTCGTTGCTTCTTTCAGCACTAGTTCCTACGGTTATGTTGAAACTACTCCATGCTGCTGACTCAGAACTGTCTGGTTCAGAGATTACTTCTCCATTATGATGAACTTCCCATACCTCAGTTAAGTCGTTGAATCCATTCGCATCAAGATGATGGCCATTAAGCAGATATGTATCATCGCTGCTTTCAATTACGCTCATTGAACGTGCTAAAAAGAATTCAGAATCATCGCCAACAGAAATTACATCATACAATTCGTCAATTTGATTATTGGATAAGTGTGGAGTAAGGCTTGAAATGAAATCATTGGAGAAAGAACCTCCGTTGTATACCAAATCACCCATAGCTAGATTGATGATAAATAACATCAACAAATCTTCTTGACTATCTGCAAGTAACATATTACCCGTTGCAGGAATACCCGACTGGAAGTTGTCTGAAACAGAAGGATGTTGTCCTTGAGCTAATGCTTGGAAACCATAATCCCACCATGAAACAAATGCTGGTCTTTCGCTGAATGAAACATCAGAATCTTGATTTGCCAACCATTCATACGCTCTGTTCCAATCTTGACCATTAAATCCGGGACCAAATGTACCCATGTACCTACAACCTTGACAATATGCATCGTAGGCAGTAGTTCCAGTTTCAGGATAACTGCTACTGAGTAAGCTCAATGAAGTAAATGGTATAGGAGTTCGGAAAATTTCTGGTGGAAGATTATGGAATGCAAAATCAACATCTGCCTTCTCTTCACTACCTCTAGGAATGGCTGAATCTAAACCATAAGTCATATGCTGAGATGCGACAAGCAAGAATACTAAGAATACAGCCGGAACCATTGGACTTGCCCTAGCAGCACTACCAACTGACTTGATTCTGGCACCAGGTGTACTAGTTCCCTTTCTTCTCCATGCTCTGACAAATTCAGCAGAACCAACGGCTTTCCAGAGCATTACTATGGATATCCCGCCTGCAATAGCCATTGCAGGAGTTGCGTTGAAAATAAAACGGCCAGCACTCCAAGCCATGTATGCAGCAATAACTACCCATCCACCCAAGAACATCTCACTTTGATCATTTCTTCGAAGACCAACCCAAATTCCTCTTACAGCATAGGAAACTGCCATGATGGTAACTATAGGGCCATATGAAGCAAAGAGCGTTGCACGATTAGGGGCTTGGGCTTCAGCAATGGTTCCGAATATCTTGTTAGCAGAGAAATAGTATCCTCCGGTGAATAGAATATCCCAACCATTGTAGACCTTTAATACAAATTGTAAAAGAGCAAGAATTCCTACAAAAGTAGATGCTAGAACTACAGTAGCTCCAAGAACAAGTAACCATGGTTTATCTCTAAACGAAGTTGCTACCCATCCCAAACCAATAGTCAATCCTGCAATGTAGAACATAGGCTGAAGTCCAGACGGATCGAATAGAAGATTCAACTGATTGTGTCCATAAACTGGAACAACCATCAGAAGAGTGATCAACATCATATTGATCGATGCTGCTGTTAGCATCATGCTATCTCTTCTTCGGAACATATTCAGAAGAATCTGAATTGCGAATATCAAGAAAACAATACCGGGACCATAAACGAATCCTTTCCATCCAAGTCCAGTTGTTGCAAATGACATTCCGGCTAGTGTCGAAAGTACCATTGTCTGAGGACTAACCTTCCATGATTCTTGGATCCCCTTGAATAAAAATTTAGGATTGATTCCTGATTGTTTCAACAACTTACTATCATCAATCGTCTGTACTGTTCTAATCCAAAAATAGAATGCTGTTGAAATAAATAGAATCACGAATGCATCGTGGTCAGCCAATCCAAGAGTAGAATGTCCAACATGGCTAGGCATCAAAGCAATCAACCAAGCAGCTATTCCTCCAGCCGTCTTGGAATGCAAAGTACGTGCAGATGCTGCTACGGGTAATACAATCAAGGCTCCAAAGACTGCAGGCATTGCTACTACGCTATACCAAACAGCCGTCTCTAATTCAATTCCAGTTATAGCGTTGATAGCCAAACCACCTAGAGCAAGACTCCAAGTGAATAGTGGCGGACGAGGATTAACTCCTCCTAGTGGATAGTAACGATCAGCATCCATGATGAAATGACTTTGATGCATTACAACATAATCCACTGCTCTCTTCATGTACCAGGGGTCAGAACCTCCAGTCATATCCCAAAGTCCTGTACCTGAACCATTCATAGCGGGGAGAATATTCCAAACTACACGTATCATTAAACCGAATACTAGAGCAGCACCAACAACTAACGGATACCCATTTCTTCCGACCCACTTACTTGCTAATCCAGGTTCTCTACGATAAGCAACTGGTCCAAACCTCCCTCTTCTTCCAGCAGCAACTACTGCAAAATTTAGGAAGAACCATAATGAGAACCACATCATTACTCCTCTAGTATCTGTAAACCAAAGATTGAATGTGTCAGTTAACGATTCATTGGATTTGATGAATTCGTTAATCATTGTATTTTCTTGCATAAATCCTAGAGTATACATCACTAAGTTAACAGCAACTAATCCAGAAACTACAGCCCATCCTTCCGTTCTCAAGTATGCAACTAAAAGAATGAAAACTCCTATTCCAACAGCCCACCAATTTCCAAGATATACCCCAATATTGTACAAATCAGTGTCAGGAAGTTGCTTAATTGTGAACAAGCTAATGACATGCAAAAGAGCCCATGCTCCGAATGCAATAGGTACATCCTTAGAAATTACTTCAGGCAAACCTTGGAACCAACGTCCTGTGCCCGGAGAAATGAATTGAGTCCGACCACGAAGAATAGTAACTAGAACTACGCTTAGTACCAATGAAAGTAACCAGAATGACATGAATACTGTCATGCTGTAAGCTCTATGAGCGTCGTCTAAGGAATATGTAACGTTACCATTGCCTCCTTCGGCAATAGATGCACTAGCACCTAATGCTAGTGCAAGCATGAATCCAGTAATTGCACCTACTGCAAGATTCGCTTCTTCGGTTCTTCCACTTCTTTCAAGTAAATGTACCACAATTAACGTGATAGCACCTATCAAACAAAGAATAGTTTGATCTATACTTTGCCCTACGAAAACCATTACGGCACCGACGAGCACTACTACTGCCGTTGTCCCAACACCACCAAGAGAGGAAGAAATGGTGGGTCGGGCTGCCAATCCAAATACTCCTGCTATTAGCAGAATTATGGTTGTCAAGCCAAGTTCGGTCTGTATGGCAGAGTCTGCCAAATCAATCCATCCGACGGATGCTCCGACAAACGCGATGACGAGCATCGCAATCATCAGGACTGGGCCCAAAAATCCGTAGACTTCGGGGCGATCAGCCGTCGTTTCGTTCGCTTCTGTTTCCATGTTTTTTCCTCTCGGTGTTTCAGCCTGTAGGCTGTAGCATCGCGCCCACCTGACTTCTCTTAATAACGGTCACGGGTACGCTAACGGAAAATAACTACAAAAAAAGTCTACTTTTTCAATACTTTGTGCCCAATATCTCTGCGGAAAAATGACCCTTCAAGTTGAACATCTGCGAGTCGCGAGTATGCGATTTCTCTGGCATGTTCTAAGGATTGATTAGAAATACCAGTTGCAGCCAAAACTCTACCACCTGTAGATACAATGGAATCATTCGAAAAACCTGTACCTGCGTGATGTATAGTAGATTTACCATCAGAAAAATTAGACCAATTTGAAGACAAATTACCTGAGATTATTCGGCCTTTCTCAGGTGGGCCAGGGTAACCTTCTGCTGCAAGAACAACTGTTAATGCATGAGCATTTGAGAAAGAGGGCATTGATTTAGATAAATTCCCTTCAGCTACAGCCAGAAGTAAGTCACATAAATCACTAGAAATCAATGGAACTGTAACTTGTGTTTCAGGATCTCCAAAACGAACGTTGTATTCAACAACTGACGGAGAGCCATCAGGCGCAACCATCAAACCAACATATAGACAACCACGATAGGGAATTTCTTGGGTTGAAAGGAACGAGTGCATAGGTTCAACAATCTCTGAAATTGCTCTACGATATACTTCTTCAGTGACAATCGGTGCAGGAGCATAAGCACCCATTCCCCCTGTATTAAGCCCAACATCACCTTCTCCAACACGCTTGTGATCTTGACTGCATGGTAATACAACATAAGCCGACTCATCCATCATTACTAACATACTTGCTTCTTCTCCCTCAAGAAACTCTTCGAGTAGAACCATGCCATCAGATTCAATGGAGGTTTGAATGAAATCAATCGCTTCATCTCGGTCTTCGGTAACTACTACACCTTTTCCACCTGCGAGTACATCTCTCTTCACTACCCATGGAGAACCCCATCGATCTACAGCTTCAACTAAGTCAGAATCAGCTGTAAGATGTTGAACGCTTGCTGTTGGAATCCCTAAATCCAGCATAACTTGTTTCGCAAAGTCTTTGCTTCCTTCGAGCATAGCTCCATCAGCATGAGGGCCAAAACTTGGAATTCCGATTCTTCTTAATTCATCAGATAGTCCAGCTACCAATGGTGCTTCAGGGCCGACTATCACTAAATCTACATCTAAAGATTGAGCTAATTTTACGATAGAATCGATATCTGATACAGATACATTATGATTCATAGCAATCTCAGAAGTACCTGCATTTCCAGGAGCAACATGGACTGAATCTACTGATGGACTTTCTACAAGACCAATAGCAAGTGCATGCTCTCTTCCTCCTCCGCCAACTACGAGAACTGTTCGCCCCATGGTACAGATAGACTGAGGATGCTTCATAATGATTGCACAATTAGTATGGTACTGACTTTAGCCCAATTTTGTATCCAAAAACATTGACTGAACGATGTATTATTGGAGTTAAAATAAGCAACCAAATCATCGACGGAATAAGTTGATGAGAACCATACAACTGATTTGGAAATAGAACCAAACCAAAGATAAAGCATACAACAGCGAAAGGAAGAGTATCTAATAGCGGGGCCTTAGAAGAAATCTCTCCTTCTCGTTTCAATCCACGACGACGCTTGACGAATGAACCCAATGAATCTCCAACTAAACTACCAAAACCAAGCACATATCCAATGAAAAAAGCTGAACCATATAACCCAAAAACAGTAAACCATGGATCCACATGTTGCATAGCCATCAAAGGATCATAGAATGGTTTTGATTCTAGACCATTACCATTCCATAAGTGAGTTGCAAGCATAGTAAGGAATCCACTCAATAGCGGCCCCCCTAGTAGACCATTCCATGATTTACCATCTCCAAGTAGTCTGTTTCCATCTTTCCAATCCATTCCACCATCAATTACCCATACTTTCATTCCAGTGATTTTAGGAATCGCTTTACCAAATATCATCGCACCTGTGTTGGAAAGGTATGCTGGACCATAGAGTAGTAACAATGCAAGAACGCTCATTGGATCAAAGACACCAAACAAATCCTCTGGCACCATAACTACAACTCTGTAGTCAAGCATTTCAATGATACTCTTGGACATCAGAAATTTGAACTGTTCGGGGAGATATTGAAACACCTCGAAGTATTAGGGAAGGTATGAAGAAGACAATAATGAGATCATCACTAATTTTTTTGATGCTTATTCTAATGGCGATAAGTCCTATTGTTTCATCTGTTTCTGCAAGTGAGCCTCCCGACGGAGGAGCGAGTATAACTATCACTGGAGAGCATGTTTGGAATCAAGATGATACTTTGAATGGAAATGTAATTGTTTCTTCTGGTGCGACATTAACAATCCAGCAAACCGAACTCACCGTCTCTACTGGAAGTCAAATTCTTGTGGAAGAAGGAGGAACTCTGGATTTAGATGGAGGTTCATTAATTGCAGAAAATACTGAAACTGGATACCAGTGGATGAGAAACAACGATGAAGGATTCAGATCAAGAATACTAGTCGAGGCAGGTAATGGAGATCCCAGTGTTTCTATTCCAGGTTTTACAATCAAGATAAGTGCTAAAGATGGAACCTTTCTAGATGGATTCAATGCAATATCAATTGGTGAGAATGGTACTGAAACGTCTACAGCAATGAGTGGAACGCAACATAATATCACTTTTGAAGAAGGGAGTGTAGAACAGTGGATTGAATTCACTGGGATTCAATCTCTAAATTTAGTATTAGCATCTTCTTTTGAAATGATTTATGATGATGGAAGTCCATCAGACACCATCCAAATAATGGACATTATGCACGAAAATTGGATGGTAAATGCTGAACCAGAATTTGAAATTGATGTTCAAGGCACTCTTACTGCAGATGAATGGGAAAATTATGGTTGCAAAATTACTGGTGCTGAAATTATGGTTTCTGGGAGCATAGATATGGATAAATGTGAATTAATCCAATCTACCCCCATAATCGCAGAAAACTCTGCTAGTGTGAAATTTGGACATACTAATCTCTACGACTCTAGAGATGACCATCATGTTACTGCTGGAATCTACACTAATCTTGACATTAATGGAAATGGTACAGACCAGACGAAAGTTAGAGGTACATTGGTTGATTTCTGGGAACGCCAATTGAATCAGCAAATTCAGTTTCGTGCTAACGAAGTTATGGCATCTATCACGGATTTTGGTTACCCCCCTGAAACTACGAATCCAATTCCAGTTGATGAAACCGGACTAATGACTCTTCCAAAAAGAACAGTAGAAATTGGATTTTCAGATGGAACCATTTGGAACGAACAAGCTACTATTGTGATTAATTCATACAAAACTGCGTGGAATGCACAACTAAGTCCTTACGGGAGCAATGAACCTCTACCAATTGAATCATTGACAAATTACACCTCCTCAAACCTACCAATTCTTTCTATTGACAGTATTATACCCGAACAGGAAACTAACTCTGTGGATAGTCGAATTAAAATGAATGCTACTGTCACTAATTCTGGTGGAGGAGATGCTAGAATTGCTCTCGAATGCTTCCTAGGAAATGGATCTGTAGCAGACGTCGGAGGTTATCCAATTTTGGAGATACCAGGAGGAGAAACTCGTTCTGTAGAATTTAATTGGAATATGTTTGAGCCAGGGAATACTACCATTAGTTGTGGGGTGATTCAGCCCTCACAATTAGTGATTGCTGGATCATATGGGGGAGAGCCTGTAGATTCAGAGGTTGTGATGTGGACAGCAGCTATACAACAAGAAAGTGGTTTAGGAGTTCTACCAATCATAGTAGTAGTTTTCATCCTTCTTGTAGGTGCAGGAATTTGGATACTACAAGTATCGATTTCTTCTGAAAAAGAAGAACAGGAACAGAAACTTCGCAGGTTAGATGAAGATGAAGAGATTAGTGAATGATTAGCATCCAGGAATCCAATTCTCTCGATCCTTCATTTCTTCATTATCGTCTTCAGTCTCGTCTAAACTGTAAGTATATTCGCTGGATGCTGTAACTGTTTCAGTCCCCCAAAATGAGTCTTGTGTAATGCTAACTGTAAGAGTATAACAGCCATAATCGCTACTATCCCAGTCATCTTTGAGAATTAAGGAAATACCTTCTTGTTCTACGCTTCCTTGAAGTTGTAACTGTGAACCCCAATCACCAACAATAGCGGCACCATTCCCATAGGCACCTCCATCTGAATCCCATGTTGCTGAAGTACGTGTTACTTCTACGACTGGATAAGAGATGGCTGCCCCACTAGGCCCAGACATTGTGGCAGTGAGATTGTAATTGGCCAAAGGCATTGCTACAGGAGATGCTGCAGAAGCCAAGCCTGAGGATACGCTCAATCCTACTCCTACCAGACATCTCTCAATATTTGGATCGTCACAATTAGATGACATTACGTTGCTAACTCCGGTTTCTGCGCCTGTAATTGTTCGAGTGAGGAAATTCGCATCAAGAGTACGTTCCCATTCCAAATCCCCTACTGTGACAGTCATTGAGTAATCTTGACCCGAATCTCCAAGTGCATTCCCTGAATAAAATGCGGATATATCTACACTAAACGATCCATGCTTACCATAACCATCAGTCTGATCGATAGTGAATGAGTGAGTTGCAGAATAAACAGAAGCGGAACCGTAGGTAATGGAAACAATCGCATCATGGGATCCTGATCCCCCATTCTGACGGATTGTAACCTCAAATGCTGAACCATCTTCTTCGTAATCTAAGCCTCCAAATGACATAGTTCCTACAAGTACATTACCTAACAACAGAGGAGGTAGAATAAGTAAGAATGTTACAGCCACCACTAAAACACTTGAAGTCATTTTGACTCCACCAGATTCTAATGGATTCTTAATATCTAATTGCCACCAGACAATTCCTGCAGTTGCTATGATTATCAACCAAAGATATGAAGACAATTCGCCCGGGAGATATACATCAAACCACATAATCAAGAAATATGGTATTATCATCACTAATCCAATCATTTTGAGAGAATCAGCCATCGTTATTTCCTTACTCGAATCTTCTGAATCTGACTCCTCTCGTGATAGTAATCCTGGATCCGCAGATGCGGTAATTACCTCTTCAATCACTTCTTCTGCTTGCTCATCTTCTTCAACGCGATCTAATAATCCGCCTGACATCGATATATTGTCGCCGCTCGGAGGTTAAGAAACCGTTGGCTACAAGAAGTACCTAGAACATGTTTATTCAGACTTCTGGTGAATGCCGAAGTCAAAGAAGTAAGACGGGTAAACCATCATCTTCTACATCTTCATCATCAGTGATATTGGTACGCCGAGCTATTGCTGCTGCTGCAAGTCCAATCATCATAACAGAACCAATCATTTCAAATCCAGGAAGATAAATTCCTCTGATGTAAATGGTTACCATCTGAACTTGATAATTAGGAATCCCTTCAGTTCTCACAGAATAATCACTTGTTGCTTGGAATTGTAACTGATAATAAATATCTGACCAACCCTGAACCTTTGGAGTACGCATAATTACACGTACGTTATCTGGAGGAGCCTGAGCTTCGATTTCAGTGGACACCTGTGGAAGGGATATCTGGAAACCAGCATCTTCCAAATCTTCACGGTTAGCTACATCGATATTGAAACGATCGTATGCGTTACCATCGTTGTACACCTTGAAGTTGAATGTGTAGTCAACCTTAGGCCTAAGTTGCTTGAAAGGCTCATCTGCCTCTACTCTAAGACGACTAAACTGCTTGATAACAACAAGTACGGAGGTGGTCTTAGGAGTACAAGTTCCACAAGGAACTCCAGTTGCTGTATCTACACGGGCTGTAATTGAAACCGTTCGTTGACCTTCCGCCATTCTTTGATCGCCTCTTACCGATACTTCGAACGTTACTTCTTGACCCGCGCCAACTGTAACTGTACCTGGAGCAGCATAGGCGAGACCTCCAGCAGTAACTGTAATCGCCACATTTTCAGAATAAGCAGTTGGGTTGTTTAATGTACAGTACGTAGTACCAGTTCTTGCAGCACCAGGAAATACCTCAATAGGGAAGTTTGCAGGAGAACAAACAATACCAATATCCGGGTTCGGAGAGGCTTGCGCAGTTACATTTCCTGCTGCTCCTGCCCACATACTGAAACCGTAGATTAACATAAACACCAAAACAGTACGGACGGACTTCACGCTATCACCAACACTCCGTGGTAACCACTCCGTATTAAGAAGTTGGCCCCTAGATGTGGGGCCCAAGATACCATTAATCAGAAGTCGTCCAAATCTGAAAAATCTTCAAATTCATCACTAAATGAAACTATTTTACGTCGACGCATCGACCTCATAGCAATAAAAATGATAAGAATTGTAATCAGAAGACCAGCGACTGAAATACCTCCATATATCAAAGCCGTATCATCACTGCCTAGCGAAATAATAGGATCGGGTGCACCGTCCGAACGAAGAATAAATTCCGATGTTTCGAAAATTGAATTATCGAAATTAGATACAAATTTTACCGAAACCTGTACATCTGTTTCTGAAACATCTGAGGACGCAGACACCGTCAAAGAATAAGGAAGACGTTCCCCGGAAGAAAGTTGACCAGTCTCATTCACAGAAAAAGAAAAGCCAAGAGCTTCTAACCCACTTTTATTTTCAATAATCACTGAGAATGAATCCTCAGCATTACCTTCGTTATGAATATCAAATGATACATCTGACGAGGTATCAATATCCATTTGTAATGTCCCAGTCCTAGCAGAAACTGAAAAGTCAGCATACTGCACAGTTTCTACTAGGAAATCGACTGTTTCGGGCTCACAAGTCACACAAGGAGCGCCGCTAAAAGTATCTACAGTCGCACTCACTGAAACATTGAATGTTTGAGGAGCCATCTTTTCATCTCCTCGGCTGGATACTTGGAATTCTGTTTCATCACCAGGAGCTAAGGTCAGAGAGGAAGGGGCAGCAACCACGAGACCACTTGAGGATACCGAAATTGAAATTTGCTCAGTATGTATGGAATCATTTGTTACTATACAATTCACTTGCACCACCCGATCAGATCCAGGGTAAACTTCCATCTCATGAGGACCTGATTCACATTCCAGAGAAACTGTTGGAAGAGGACTAGCTTGAGAAGAAACGCAGGGAGCCAAAAGCAGACAACCTACTAGTACCCATAGACGACTCATATTCACTCGCACCCCGTCATCTATTGAATCCCTTTCCCCCATTATGGTGGACCCGACCGGATTTGAACCGATGACCACCGCGTTATGAGCGCGGCGCTCTAACCAACTGAGCTACGGGTCCTGATTGTCCGTGAACCAATTAAGACATGAATCTGTTCATCAAAAGTTAAGAGTAGTTTTCACTACCTCTTCACATGCGTTACGGACACTGGAAGGAACGAACACCATAGTGTCATGAACCGTTTCAGTAATAGCAGCTGCAACAGATGAAATATCTGCTATGTCTCTCCCATCTACTAGACGAATTCCACCTTGGTATGGCCTATATCCAACATTATCTACTCTGGCTAAAATGAGATCTCTTACAGGGTCATACCCAGCAGACGATATTTCTGCTGAAATTGCAATCATACATTTTTCAACATGCTCAGAAGTAAGGCCAGGTATCCGAATTCTCTTATGAAATGAATCTCTTGATAATATCCTATCAACCCAGAATCTTAATTCTTGATCTTCTGAATCTCTCCATGAAGAAATTGCAGAAGATACAACAGAATCGTCAATCGAAAGATATCCGGAGGCATCTAAATCTGAAGAAAGTAGCATTCCCCTTATTGCATCGCTAATTTCTAATCTATCTGATGATGCAAGCTCTCTTGCTCGACGCAATGCTTTACGATGATATTCTGAAGTAAGTATGTTTAATTTATGAAAATACACCAATTTGTACATGTGTAATCTTGTAAGCAGATATGATTCAACTGCAGGCACTCCATTAGGATGTAATCGTAATGACCCATTTTCATCTAATCTTAACGATCTGAAAATTCTCTGTACATCATAAGTACCCACATCTGCACCTGAATGATATTGATCTCTTAACAGATAATCTAATCGATCTACATCTAATTGACTGCTAACTATTTCATGTAATGCAATAGGATGAACTCTACCTGCATAGATATCTTTTAATCGAGAGATGCCAGATTCTCCAATATTCTGAATGAGGGCTTTGCGTAGATCATTATTTGGATCATCAATGATTTTCCAACCCCATGATTCATGTCCATGGAATGTCATGAAAATTGTTCGATCCTCCAACATATGAGAATAAGGAGGATGACCTATATCATGCAATAATGCAGCATAACGAACCAGTTTAGAATCTAGTTCAGAAATCCAACCAGGATGTAATTTTTCTAGTCGTTCTACAATTAAGGAAGCCAAATGAAATGCGCCTAGTGAATGAGAAAAACGCGAATGTGTTGCTCCAGGGAATACTAAATCACAGGTAGATAATTGCTTTATTCGATGAAGACGCTGGAAGGTAGAAGTATCGATTAATGATTTGATATCGTCAGATATTCGAATGTCTCCGTATAATGGATCTCTGATAACACGTACCTCTGCGGCCCGTGCCTCTACCTCATCTGACCCTCCGCTCATGACTATCCATCCATATGTCAGACATCAATCGTTCGCCATGTCCATACTCCAACAGGGACACTATAGAAAATTACTGACAATAACCAACATACAATACTTCCAACCCATACTCCATAGAGGGGAAAAAGAAGGATACAGATCAAGGCATAAATCGAAACTGAAGAAGAGCCAAGCATCATTGGGCCAGTAGCACCTACTGGTACTGCTCTGCCTTGAGCTAACCATAGAGAAACCATAGTTGTAAGAAAAATAGCAGGGAAAACGGAAACTACTCCACTAATGAATGGAAGGCCTAATGCTGCAATCCATACAGACAAGCCAATCGCGCCACCAGCAGCTAAACCTCTCATCATGATTGAATAAAGACTAACAGAATTAGAACCAGATGGGGCTTCACCACCTTTTGAAACTGCAAAAAACCCTAAGATAAACGCAAATAACACTGCGATAAATCCGATATAAATTGGATCAATAAAGTTAGAAATTTCTTCTACCATTACAGTAGAAACACCAGCAGTTACTAACCAAAAAATTACTGAAAAAATTGCAACAGCGATTAAAAGATATTTTTC
>PADI01000024.1 GCA_002702985.1 Methanobacteriota archaeon | reverse complement strand
TAGGCTCAAATTCTTCTCTAGTGATATACGTAACTAAATCTTCAGTCCAATCTGATATCCCTCGAATATCTTTGTTGCAAGGTGAAGGTGGTTCTGGGCATACTGGATCTCCTCCCAACGCAATTGTGTTTCCGCTAGTGTCTTCCCCTGTAACATATATTGAAACCCTCTCTTTGTGAACATTCCAAGAATCATCTAATATGCCATTAAATACATTAATTCCTCCTGATTTTATTTCGGGAGAGCGGAATAACATCGAAGAATATTCAGATCTATCAGGGACCTTATTATAATTCAAATCTGATTGGTTTTCAATCCAATAATGTACAGTAATCTCTTCAGGAGGATCAACAGAATCTTGGATAGTAATGGAGATAGGTTGGTTTCCAGCATGTGTCTCATCTCCATCACTAGGAGTTGAAGCGATAATCAGAGGACTCACGCCGTCAAGAACTAACTTGATTGTGTTCTGTCCGGGATTGACAAAATTAGAACCATTTTTCATATTGAAGAGACTAACTTCGAATAACATCCCTCCAGGAGATGACTGGAAAGGAGTCTGAAATGTCATTGAATACAATCCATATGATGGATTTGATTGATTGATAAATATTGTAGGTTCTTCCATAGGAAGCCCGTCTAAAGTTAAATTTCTACCCATTACTTGCAATCCAAAATTTCCAGGTCGAGGATATCGAGATGTATCTTCGAAAGAAATAGTGCCCGTAAATGTAGCATTTAATCCACCTCTCATCCAATCTGATGGGAGTAGAACGCGTCCTGCTTCATCTGTTACCTCAAGTGCCCCTAATACGATGTCATTTTCTACTCTAAGATCTAGGTTTTCCGTTTCATAATCATTTACGGCAAGACCTAAGTCATCCTCTAAATCTACTCTTACCTCAACATCATTTTCATCATCCCATTCCCAATTAGGCATGATAGGCATACGAATTGAAGTGACACCTCCAATTTCTTGAGAACTACAATTAGAATAATCAAATGAAACTAAACCCAACGGATCATTAGAAATTGAACATGTATTTCCACTAATCCAAGTTAATCGTGGGGTTGAACCTTGGCCAGACATGATATCTACATCTAGTCGAAGCAAGGATGTTGCAATGTCACCTACTGCTGCTCTAACAATTAAATTTCGATGTTCACCGTCTGGAACAATGGTACCTCCTTCCATTGTAGCTTCAATAATCCGAGATTCATATCGATATGTGATATCTAAATTACTCAATAATACTCTTCCTGCTGAGCCAGCATGGATTGCCAGAATAATATCAGTTTCACCCTCTCCATTTTGGACAGTATGAGCGTTAAACGCATCAATCATTTCTTGATTATCTGCCACCTGAGGATCTGTTAAAACACCTGTATGAGTAAATTCCATTGTCCCATCGTTTCCAATATCTAAACGGACACTAGCTGGCCAACCCTCTTCATAATTAATTACAAGATTTTCAATTACAGGAGTAACAGATGAATCATTTGTCTCCATTAATAATCGATACTTCAATCGATTTCCAGCTCCAGAAAATGAGGTGTTATCAAATTGAACTTCTACATTATTCTGGATAGTTAGCCAATTTGTACCATTATCTGCTGAAACGTGTACTTCAATAGAAGAATCAGAAGGGACGTCTGCAATCCATGTAGCCCTTACTCGTCCAATCTCAGTTCCTGTTTGAACAAGTTCACTTGTCCAATCACCAATGGATTCGTATCCAGTAGAATATTCTATGGATGACCACCATGATACTGCGGTGGAGCCTATTAATTCTAATTTCCACCTAAGTTGACTCCCTGTGTGGGTGAATCTAATTGTTTCATTATTTGTTACTGGCTCCCAATGGGTTCCATTATCTGCAGATATCCAGTAATCAACACGATCTCCTGCTGCACTTGCACTCCAATCAACTTCCATATTTGCAGCTAAAATTTCGTCATCGGTTTCAAGTGATTCGCTAACCCAAGTGGAAGTACCAGGAATAGGAGAAATTTCGTATGCCCATCCGGAACCGTATTCTCGGTAATATGCTGTTGACCATGAATAATAATCTTGAGTGACTAATCTTTGACCATCATAAACCAATCCATAACCATTAGCTGGAATACTTCTTGCTCCTTGTTGTTGAGTCAATGTTGAGCCAATATTGCCCGTGATTGCATAGGCATCCAATCTATCTTGTTGCCATGTAGAGTATGTTCTGAAATAAACATACGAACCATTGACTACCATACCTCTAGGAGTTCCACTATTCATGAAATAACTGTAGAATAGAGTTGAGTTACGTGTAAATCCTCCATCATCAGCATGATAAGCAACTACACGATTTAACAAATTATGATTCACCCAAACTAAATCTCTACTCCTATCATAAGATATACCAGAATAATCTCCATGATTATTTGTCGATGGATCGTGGACAGCTAAGCATTTCCATTCATTGATGTACCGAATATCAAATTCAATAATTCTATGATATTGTGATGAAGTTGAAGAGTAATACGTTGTCAAAAGTCCAAACGCCCTCTCATCATCAGTAATTGCCCAATCACGTATTCCATACCCTGACCATGTAAACGGAAGGGAGGGGATAGAACAACCATCTGTATCGATAGAAATCATTCCGTTATTCAATGCAGCTCCTTGAACTTGAGTCCCATTATTTGCATGTAGAAGACGTAGCATGCCACCAAATGTAGTCGATCGAAGATCTGATGCTACAAGCCAATCACGATGTTTGAAAACAGCACCTGAATAGGTCCCAACTGAAGATGTAGACATAGATCTTTGTTGAGAAAAACGTGACTCAGAAGCATTGGTTGAATGCGGTTGACGTATTGAGAAAGAAGCATCGTCATACCATGCATCTCCTGAAGTTGGAGTAGAATCTATACTATACGGGACAAACGAAGTCTCTGGATTGTTAAAACCTAGAGACAAATCATCGGAACGAGGCTCTACAGAATTTGACTCGCCAGACATCCAATCTGCCCTGTTAGTTGTTGTGACCTGATTCCATCCTGTAGAAGAGGCCCCAGACAATGTTAATTCTGCATCTAAAACTTCAGCACCTTTTGGTAGACTTACCATAATATTACGAGCGGGCGAACCCGGAGATGCAAGGGCAATCGCACTGGAAGTACCATCTGAAAAAGTGTAAATATGTCTCCCATTAGAATTTGCTTCGACCTCTTGGACTGTCGAAAATAGAGGTACTAGAGAAGAAATTAGTAGCAGGAAAACCAACAAGAATGGACTCGATCGGCCAACGTAAGGTGGCGAATCGCTGCCGCTCATGATGCCTGTAGTGAAGCAAGCGCCTTTGAATATGACCTCGGATGGTCACATTATGTTGTTGAACGATCGTCATATCTTATCGGAGAACCGCCATTTCCTCTAATTCCATCGAGTAAGTCATCTTCAATCTCGAAATAATCATTCAACCAATCTCCATCAGTGTCGTAATTGAATGGGTCTGTTCCATCAGCAATTTGATCGCCATCAATGTCCAAATTATACCAGCCCCATACGAACTCTCCATTACCAATGTTTGGCAAATGATTTTCGTCACCAAATGTCCTGTTCCATGGATCAGTCCATTGACCCCAGACAATGTCAACATTATCTTCAGGACTCTGTTGAAGATAATCTACATCCTTATCATCAACTACGTGAGCATATAGTAGGTCAGTATTGTTGACCTTGTTCATCCTCATGTAATTCAAATCAGTTGGATTTTGAAGACATAAACCAAGAAGATATTGACGGAATTGCCACCACTCTTCAATTGGAGAACCATTACAATCTAACAATGGAGTTTGTCTTACAAGAGCTGCATTAGACAAACTTGCATTTGTAATTCCAAAGAATTCTTGGAAATTGTTGTACCGAATATAGACACATGTCGCCCCTCCACAATCCCAGCCGCCGTCATTATCAGGGTCATCTGTAGAATCGCTTGGATCAGTTGGGTCCATGGTCACCCAAGTCCAATCTAAGCTTGCTCGCTGTATTGTAAGTCCACCATTTCCATCTGAAAGTACTGTCAATGGTTTCCAATTATCTTGACCAATTTCTTGCCAAATTACACTGATTTGTCGATATGAGGACCAATTATTATTTGATTCATTCCAACCTTTGGAGTATTCATACCAATCAGGTAACATATCACCATCAGTATCGTTATCTTTTGGATTTGTACCATACTTGAATACCTCTCTACCATCAGTTAAATTTCGATCAGACTCATAGGTAGTAACATCATCAACGGTCTTGAAAACCATCACACGAGAGTCTCCATCGGAATCAGCAAGAATTGGGTTAGTACCATTGTCATATTCCATCCAATTAGTAAACCAAAGATAGGAATTACCAGGAGATATTTGATGAGTAATTGGCCCTGAGGTAAATATACGCTGATCCCATGTACCTTGAGTTGCCACTGGCTTAGTACTAGAACGATCGAACCATCCATCTTCATCTGCATCATAATTAACATCTAAAGAATTAACCGGATTAGTCGTCCACCTGTATGCATTTACGGGTTGAGTATTACGATAAATTGCATAGCAATATTCCCAACCATCAGAAAGACCATCACCATCAGAATCAGGGTGAGTCGGATCTGATATACCAAGGAGACTCAAATTAAAATTATCCGAATAAGCAGAATTAATTCTAATTACACGTTCACTAGATTTGACATCCTTGGAACGGAAATCTTCGTATAACTTATCTCTAGCTTCTATATTTGACATCCCTTGTTCTTGCATCAGAGCATCAATAGAGTCTTGAGCAAAGGTACGAAGTGTTACGCCTGAATCGATATTGTTTATTTGGGAATATTTACCATAACTACGAGATTCGTATTCTCTTAGATTTGTAAACAATTCTTCAGAATCAATAACTCCATTGCCATCACAATCAAATGAATCTCCATCAGAATCTGCATTAATATCTGTATCTGTAAGTGGATTCATTGTCCATCTATTTTCATCAAGATCCCACTCTGTAAACCAATATTCGTAACCGTCTAACATCCCATCCCTATCAGTATCTTCATCATTTGGATCAGTGATGCCCAGCAATGTGGACAAAAGAGGAGGAGCATAACCTGTATCTATCCATTGATCATATTGAGCAATCGCAATCGAGG
Source organism: Methanobacteriota archaeon (assembly GCA_002702985.1). Classification (GTDB taxonomy): domain Archaea; phylum Thermoplasmatota; class Poseidoniia; order Poseidoniales; family Thalassarchaeaceae; genus MGIIb-N2. The sequence continues at coordinate 22,716 of PADI01000024.1, read as the reverse complement.
CCCGACCTTCTTTTCCAAATAAAATCCGATAAATCCTACTAGTAGCTTCATTGGGATCGAGAGATTCAGCTTCTTCCCACATCTTTGGAGCATCGGGTGGAGCTAAACCTCCGTTAATTGGATTGGAGGTGGTTAAGTTTAGTTCCTCTCTATCGGTTACAGCATCTTGGTCTCCATCATAACTTCCATCACCTGAGACAAGAGGGTTAAGGGTCCACTCTTGATTGGTTTCATTCCATGAAGTAAACAACAGTTCGATTCCATCCAACATTCCATCATTATCTGTATCAGGATTATTTGGATCGGTAGTTGGACCGGTAAGATTGTATTGTTCAGAACTCATAAATGAACCGAAGGATACGTTTCCTCCTGCACTACTCCAAGGCTGAGGGGTACCTATATCTCCAACAACGAAAAGGTAGAATTGAGGAACAGAAACGATGGAACTAATTTCATTATCTTGATTCCTGATAGACCCATATTCTTCCCAATTCGTCATTCCATCTCCATCAGGATCTCCTGAAGAATCAGAACCATCTACAGGATTCAATGTCCATTCCTCTTCGAATGAATCCCAACGAGAATACCAGATTTCCCAACCATCTGGCATTCCATCTCCATCTGTATCTGATGATAATGGATCCGAAGAACCCTTGTCAGCATCAACCAATGACAGATCTTCTACAACTGATGAGGCTCTTTCACCAAAAGAAACAGTAGGGCCTTGAGTCCATGAATCATCATAGAGAGCAGTAACCCAGTTAGAATAGTGAAGGGTACCATCTAAACTACGATTTGAAAGTAAAATACGATCTACAATGTGATATTCCATCCAGTTATTGAATTGTTCATCTGGCCCAATTTCTCCATCCCTGTTTACATCATATCCATCTCCATCTGGATTACTAAATGCGTCTGAACCATTCATGGGATTGATTCCTGCATTAGTAGCTACCCACACACAGGAATAGCGAGCTTCCCAACCATCAGGTAATGTATCTCCATCAGAATCCACATTATTAGGATCAACTGCAGTCCAATTTTGTGCTGCATCAGTAGATTCTCCATGCAACGGGAAACCGGATTCTCTAGCAAAATCTAGCGTCTGTTGCCAATTATATTCGCAAAGGTTTGAAAGCCCATCTCCATCTGCATCTTCGTCTGCATCATTAGGATTAAGAGGGTCTAGCGTCCAATCATTTCCTCCTGTGAATTCTGTACCAATCCAACGACGATTTTCAATTTCCCATCCATCTGGCATACCATCTCCATCTGAATCTACATTACTAGGGTCAGATGGAACATCAGAGCCTCCTCCGCTTCCGCCTCCTAGCCATCCAGATAGGTACACACTTTCGGCTGCTGCACCAACCGATTCATCGCAGATGTAATCTGAATTCAGATAATGGCAAGTAAAGTTTGTTTCAACAAAATACCAACCCCAATATTCTGAGCCATCTGCTAACCCATCTCCATCAGTATCCATCTTTAATGGATCAGTACCATTGAATCCTTCACTAGTAGTAGCAATATATCGATATTCATCCAAATTTGTCCATGCCTTATCGACGTAACCACTAGAGGGATCAAATCTAACTCCGTCGTTATCTCGATCTAAATCTCTATCATATGGATCGGTAGGATCTAGATCATACGCATATTCCCATCCATCTGGCATCCCGTCTTCATCCGAATCAGAAGACAGTGGGTCAATTGGAACAATGTTTGAAAATCGACCTGGTTCAATGCTAGCAAATAGATGAGAGATGTTTTCTAATTCTAACAATCCAACTGATTGAATTGCACCAGGTATTCGTGTATGTGTAGAATCAACTCCAAATGCTTTGGAATAGTCTCCTTCTAATACCCAAGAACCACCTGCTGAACCAACAATAACCTCATCTTGGCTAATCCATATTGAACGAATATCATTACCACCATCTTGATCAAGATCGGCATTCTCCATCCTATCTCGTGAAAATGAAGTTTGAGGGGACGTAGAACCCTCAATTAGATCGAAATGATGTAATCCTCCTTCGGTACCTATCCATAATGTCTGTTCACTGGTAATCAAACCATCAGGACCACGAGGACCATCAATTTCTAGAACATTAACAATTGCAGAACGTGAAGAATTGAAAGGATTTGCTGGACGTACAAATTGTTCCGCAGTAACATTATCAAAAATCCAGTATGGGGGGACTCCACCCTGTAAATCACTAGTATTCCAGGCAATCATTCCATGAGTAGTACCAACATATAGGACTTGAGAAGAACCAGTTACAGATGCATGAGCAGCAGACAAAATGCTGCTACCATTTATTGATGCCAATAACGATTCTAATTCTTCTACCGGCTCTACAGAACCAATTCCTCCCTGAACATCGATAGGAATTATCCAAGCTTGGCCAACACCTCCACCGGCAAGAACTGACATTAGAGAACCTCCCAAATTTAGACGATGTATAGAATGGATCGGGCCGACTAATGATGAAACCAATGAATCTTGATCTACTAATCCAGCTGCATCTAATCTTAATGTATGAATTCCCAAATTTGTCGAAATAATGAGATGTTCATCCTCTGGATGATCCCAATGAATCAAATCTTTCATCTGAGCGCCTGCTGGAAGTTCAAAATGTTCTACAGTTTGTCCAGATGGAGACATAATGGAAACACCATATCTAGAACCTAGAATGAGTTGTTCACGCTCTTGAATCGGAACTATCTTGACCACATCATGGTGCAATAAAGAAGGAGATGAACCTTGATCGAAAATTCTAACTGATTGATCTAAAACGCCATGCTCTACCGATTTTAATCCAGAACGAACGCCATATCCTCCATCATTGTGAACTTGATATTCCTGTAAATTACTGAATGCTTCACCGATTTCTACTGTTCCAACTGAGGTGTCGGGAGTAGTTTGCCCGTCACGATTTGCGTCCCATCCGTCGAGATCGGTATCAACAATCCCGTCACTGCTATTAAGAGGTTGAAGATTAAAGTAAACCTCCCAACCATCTTCGATTCCATCTCCTCTTCTATTTTGAGTAAGTAATTGACCTCCGGAAAAATAATGATCATCTGAATCATTTCGAAGAGGATCTGTTCCAAGCCAACCACTATTCAGATTCTTAATTCCACGATCTTCATCCGAACAAGCTGAATCTACAAGATTCCCCATGGTTCCGAAACATCGTAATCCATCAATTTCTGTAACCCAACCAGTTGGTGAACCATAGGAATATTCTTCTGCATTAGTGTATGCTTCCTGAGGTTCAATAATGCCATCACTGTTTACATCAAAACCATCACCACAGCCCAAGGAATAATCTGCACATCGATCAGAATCTAAGAAACCATCAGAAGGATCTAGTGGGTCAAAGGCAGAACATGTCCAAGCATATGATTCATTGACAAAACCTACGCCTTCATTCATGCACATAAAAACTTCATATCCATCAGGAAGACCATCTCCATCAGTATCTGATACTCTCGGATCAAGGAACTCTCTAAGCCCAGATTCTGTTAAATCAGGAGGTTTTCCAGTTAATGACCTTCTTTCATCAAAACATGTATCCATAGAATAAGGCCAACAATATTCCATTAATGCATCTAATCCGTCTCTATCAAAATCAGATATATTGTCTGAGCCATTATTTGGATCTAAACCTTGAATTTGACGTATACCACCCATGTACGAAATATTACGAATAGGTGAAAATAATTCTTCATGCAAATCAGGAATACCGTCCTTGTCTTGATCGGTAATTGGAGGACCGATACCAGTTGTATCATCTGGGTTGACGCTTCCAACCTCTGCAGATGGACGAGTCTGAGATGCAAAAGAGAGGCCGCTGACTAGCAAGAATACGAGGAGAAGAGCTGTTTGCCTGCGACGCATTTCATGACCTCCGGTGACTTGACACCCACCTTACCCCATTCAGTGCCTTATCATGGTGATGGAGCGATGTTCGGACAGATGATGAATTGGAAAAATTCATTTCAAAGAAAAATGTAACAAAAAATCTCATTCAGACCGAGTCGTTCAAGTCCCTTCTATTCGCCCGTAGTAGAGTTGAGTAGTATGGAAATTGTCCACTTGGGTTCCGGCAGCGGCGGCAACTCAACTTTAATTCGGACGGAAGAGACTTCGATACTAATTGATTGTGGGTTTTCAATGCGCCAATTAGAGAGAAGGATGAGTCTAGTGAATATGACTCCAGAAAAACTGGATGCTATACTGGTCACTCATCATCATGGAGATCATGGACGCAGTGCTAAAGCCGCTGCAAAGCGTTGGGGAGTTGAAATTCATGCAAATATGGAAACTTGTGAGCGTTTATCTCTAGATCCAGTAAATGAGTGTAAAATTTTTGAAAACTTAGAAAGAAGGGACTTAGGCCCTGATCTTTCATTTCTTCCCATTCCAGTCCCTCATGATGATGCAGATAACGTAGCATATGTACTATCTTCACCCGAGGGTCGAGCAGGATTTGTGACCGACTTGGGGGAACCTACAGAAGAATTGGTTAAGCATTTGACAGGATGTAGTCATCTATCAGTGGAAGCAAATTACGATACAAAACGATTGTTCGGAAATCCTCGATATCCTCAGCCTCTAAAAGATCGAATACATGGCAGAGGAGGGCATTTATCCAATAAACAAACAGCTTCAATGCTGAATCGATTGGTACATGACAGACTAGATTCTATTGTTTTATGCCATCTTTCATCAGACAATAATGCACCTCACCTTGCAGAGAGTGAAGTTCTATGCGAGATAGGAGAAAAATTCGAAGGAGTCATACATATTTCTCGCCAAGAAGGTCCAGAATTTGCGCAATGGTTAGGTGAACGTGCCGCAGAACCTCTACGTTGGTCCTAACTACCCTCCAGAGTTCCCGCTTACTGCGAATTGCTATGTATGGTGAAATGTCTCTCGGGTCGTGGACATGCGACGCGACCGGCAGTTAGGGCATGATTCCGGGGTCAGCGAAATCCTCGGGGTCACTATGCTTTTGGCGATGGTGGTAGCGATTATGAGTGCAGTAGTAGTTTTCCTGCAGCCATTTGTAATAGATCTAAACGACAATAGGGCATGGGCTGCTGGCGGTGTTACTGCTGAACAAATGAATGAACGAATTCTGGTGGTTGCAGGAATGCCGAATGGGACAGGATTAGTGCATCAAACTGGAATACCAGGTGGGAGTATAGACGTATTATTCAATATTGAATCGTGGACAATTGGAGCAGATATTTATGGTGTTGATAGAGTTGAAGTTTTTCGAAACGGTTCAGGAATAGTTGTTAGCAGTGATAATCGTACTGCAGAAACAATTGAAATTTGGACTGATGGTGACCAAGCCGGATATTGGGATGACGGAATCTGGACTACAGAATGGTCTATGACGGAATGGCAGATTCTAATTGATGACCCGCTTTCGTATTTATCCACACTACGAGTAGACGTACTGGATAGAAACGGAACTACAATCCATAGATGGATGGAAGTAAATATCGACGGATTACGATTAAGTTCGCCATTGGCAGATGGGACATTTGTTGTTGATTTATCTAATGGAGCGATAATAGAAAAATTACCAAATAAAAATTTAGCAATAGAATCGTTTCCTAGGCTTAGCCATAGAGAAACAATAAATGGAGGACATGTTGTTCGATTTGTTCTATTGGATATTGATGTTGATAGTGCCGCTACAGAGTTAAACAAAGATCTCGACTTAACTAGCCGTGGTTCAGAAATGCTATTTGATGTTGAAAATGCTAGAAATTTGGTCTTAGGGATGGATATTGGAGGAGAATCAACAGTAGAACCCAGATATATCGATCATTGGACTTCAGAACATGAAGTTCTAATTGCGACAGGAGATCTAGAAGGATACACAGGATTTGGTCCGAGAGGTCCATTGAGTGGATCAGAGGGGTTAACTTTCCATTCTAATCCTGAGCACTTCCAACTGGAAGTTCTTCTTCAACGTGTGGAGGTGGTTCCTTGAGAAGACAACTTCGCAATAATGAAGAAGCGGTATCAGCGGCAGTTGCCACTGTACTTCTTTTCGCTATTGTATTGAGTATCATTTCTGGAATGATGGCCATGATTGTTCCAACTATGGCTGAACTACAAGGTGCGGTTGATAGAGAATCCATGGAAGGTCAATTTACAGACTTAGCACAAGAAACAGTGCGACTTTCTGAGACTGGATTGCCGGGAGATATTGCTGAAATGACAATTAAGCCACATACAGGAGATATAGGGTGGGATATTCGTAAAGAAGGAACATGGTATACTGCAAGCCTATATGAGAACCAATCATTAAGGCTCAAAGGACTGAATGATCTTGACTCATCTTTCCAACATAGGTATCCTAGCGGAGAGGTATCTTCAGTTTGTTTAACTGATCTCAGAGCATACTCTCAAGCTCTAAATATCCATGAATCACCAGCATTAAATGGAACGTTGCTGTTAACTCCAATGTCTAATTTACAACAACCTCTTGAAGCTACAATAGTGGATTATGAAGGAGATAAATATCGCCTTAATACTGGAGAGATATTTTCCGCCCAATCATCAAATCTTGAACCAGCAATTACTAAATCATCTAACACAATGAGAGCACTTTATGTTCAAGGAGAATCAGGAATTACTACTTATTCCCCTGATTCACCTTCTCCTCATGCTAAAGGCAGGGCATGGACAATTCCTCTTCCAGCAGGAGAAGTAGAATTCGTCTTGTACAGTGAAGAATCATTTGTATCTACCATGAAAATTAATGATGTCATTTCGTCTTATACCTCTACCACATTACCTTCTCAAGGACCTACAGGTAGTTCAGGTAGAATTTCAACTGCTACATTTTCTTATGATATTGATTCGGAAGGAGTGGCTATAATCACATCTACTGCGGATGCTAGGCTGATTATACTTAGAGGTGGAAATTCTGAACAAGGAACTTCTGCGCTGTTAGATTGGACTGGTAGCACAATAGGTACTGAGTTTTTGTTACCTTCTATATCTGAAGATATCATCATACATAATCCAGGATTAGAAACTTCAGCAGTACTTCTGAACGGTTTTTACCATAGTGTTGGAGCAAGAGAGAGTTTACGACTGTCGATAGATAGTATTGGAGGATGGATTTCTTCTAATCAAGAAGTTGAAATTCATCTTGTAAGAGGCGGAATTGAGGACTCAATTGTAAATGGAATTGATACACTGCATCCGACCTCTACCGGTAGATCTAGTGGTAGTAGTTGGGAAAATATCATCACAGGATCGACTATGAAAACTAGTGTAGTATTCCAAAGATTAGGGATTGATGCAGCCGTATCATACGTAGATAATATCGAAAATACAAACTCTCTTTCATTGAGTTTGAATGAATCGACTCACTTCACAACAGTCGAATGGAATTCGAATGAAGGTGGGCGATTAGTTATAGATTCAGAGCGACAAGTAGGTCAAGGAGAAACACCTATTCGAACCTTTATTTCATACGGAGATTCAGGAATTACTGAAATCCAGGAAAAAGGAAATGAACGTTGTATTGGATTCTCGGATAGGATTACTGGTTGGGTTCAAAATGTCTTACCTTGGAGAGATGTATCTTTTATGGCAGATGCTGGAATCGAAGATTCATGGAAAAATGGAGAACATCCTGCAGGAATCAGAATAGAATTTCGGGGACCAACTGACAAAGGTACTAACTCTGCAATCGCATTAGGTTGGTCAATTCCTTTGCCAAGAATGGATTATAGTTTCTCATCTAGTGTATCCGGTTTAGAATTAGGATGGAGAGGAGGATTTGTCGGTACAAATCATCCAGAATATTCACCAGAAGCAATTCTTACTCCACCTAGCAGAGAAGGACCTGGGCCAAGAGTTGCTGTAACGGTACCAGTAGTTTATCCAGACTTAGATATCGTAACCGGAAATTCTGACCACGATGTAACGATTACATTGGATTCAAGATTCCAATTAGCATCAATTTCTGCACATGAGGTAAGACGTGGTTGGGATGGACCGTATGGAGAAGTGGTTGCATCTCAAGACGCTATAGATCTCGATCAATCTGTTGATTGGCTAATATATCCAGGGAGATTAGACTTATTGAATGATTATGTAGGATGGGTTCAACCCACTCCAACGTCTGCTGAAAGTATCTATCATGCTGGTGGAGATAATATTTCATTTAATCTTCAAATTGCAATTATTGATTATCAAACTGAGGTGACATAATGAAACCCAATCAACGAGATAACGAGGCAGCGTCAACTGAAATTGGTTATGTATTGACATTTTTTCTTGGATTGATGTTTCTTACTACCTTCTCAATATGGACATTCGACATACAGCAGGCTACCGAAGAAAGATGGACGAATGAAGCAATTCAAGAAAACTTACGTGAAATCGCAGAAGCTGTCGAAAGATCAGATGCTGCAATGAGACTAGATGCTAATGCCTCATATGCAGAACCTGTTGAACTACGTCTCTCAGCAGATACGGGTTTAGGTTTGATTCTACTATTAGATGATGAAAAATTAACAATGACAGATTTTTCTGAATCTCGAACATTTAGTCAACAAATTTCTGCTGCTTCAAGTGCTACACACTATTCTGAGGTAGACTTAGCAGGGGTAGAAATCTTATGGGTATCGCTACAGAATGGAAGTATATCGATATCAACGCAACAACCAGGATTCTAGCCTAATAATGCCCTATATACCGATGCTTGAACTTCCATCATTCGATCATTGGCACCGATTTCACGGAAAACAGTTAGAGCACGTTGTAGATGTGACATGCGACTTGATTGATTAGGGTCTGAACTACCAAGTCGAGCGAGAATTTCGCCTAAGAGCATTCGATGATCATTAGCTTCAGCCAATGCTAAAGCATCCAAGTAGTATTCCATTGCCTCTTCAGCACGCCCAGTATCCATCATTACTTCACCCAATAACATCTTAATTTCAACAGATGCACGATGATCTGGTTCTTGCGACATAGCAGTTAATGCTTCACTGTAATGATGAGCGGCGAGTTCCAAATCTCCAGTTTTCGAATATAGTCTACCTAATACTGTTCTAGCCCTAGCATGTAGGTGAAGATCGACATCTAATGTCAAATCATGAGCAATCATAGCATGATTTCTAGCAGAATCAATTTTATTCATATCTAACAATACAGATGCAAGACGAATTCGTGAGATTATCAATTGATTATCCTTATCGCCTTGAAGAATCTTCTCAACCTCATCATATGCTTCAAGAGCCTTTTTTGGTTTTCTTAATCTACGATGAATACTTCCTACATTTAGATAAGTTCTAGCAGCACTAACTGCATCTCCAGTTTCAATAAATACAGCTAAACTTTGGTCTAATAATTTAAGTGCGGGAACCAAATTATCTCTATGAACTTCAATATCTGCAAGAGAAGATAGTAAACGAGCACCCTGCTCTGCTAATCCATGCTTTTTGGCCAAAGGTAAGGCTTCATTATGACAAGTCTCAGCTTCTAACCATCTATTCTGCAGAATCAATAAATCTCCCTTTATTTCCAAAAATGAAATACGAGAAATCTCGCTCATCTGAGAATAATCAAGTGAATCCAAGACGGTAAGAAGATTGGTATGACCTGCCGAAACAAGATCTTGCCCCACTTCACCCAAAATTTGTGCAAATTCATCTGTATCCCCTGCCTCAGCAAGATGGTGAAGAAACTCTAGATCGTCCATTCTAGAACTGCGATGTAATCTATAATGAGAGGCCGCATTATCATGAAGCTCTTTTCTCATCACGTCATCCATAGAAGAAGTTAGAAATTCACGAATCAAATCATGCACATCGAAAGACTCCTTAGAAATCTGGCGAGCAAGCCCTTTTTCTACAAGTCCATCAACTAAATCAATATCTACATTTGCTTTAGATATAGCTTCCATTGGAACAGCATCTCGAAATACTGCTAACGCCCCTAGAAGTCTTTTCTCCCCACCAGATAAACGACTGAATATTTCTTCTTCTATGAATTTTTCAAGAGTGTCATGGAATGTATCACCTACTCCACCTCGATTAATCAATTGAAGAACCAATGGATGACCACGTGATAAATTATACAGATGAAGAAATGTGGTTGGATCTAAGTCAGGAACTTGAGTAAGTAAGTGTCTACATGCTTCTTGATCTAATCCATCCAATGGCATTACTAAAGTGGTAATTCTACCTTCAGAATCCTTTTGAGGAACTACCATTCTATAAGACCTGGAAAATAACACTAAACCAACTTTTTCACATGAATCTAATCTCGTGGTTAATCCTCGAATAATTCCTATTAATATCTCATCATTTACTTTATGCAAGTCATCAATTACAATCAACGCTGGGACTGATTCAAGACTGCTCAAAATTATCTCGAGGCTGACATCAATTTGAGGCACGGATGTCCCATGCAAATAATCTGCCAAATCAGATGACCCAATTTGTAATAGCCATTCTCCAACTACATCTAGAAAAGCACGAGAACCATCCCAATCTTGACATCGGTGATATAGCAAATTTCGCTGATGAGTGAATTCTTCTATCAATCTTCCAGCCATTGATGTTTTTCCAATACCTGCAATTCCGGGAACTAGAATCGAAGTGGACTTAGCATCAAGCAAGGCCACCATATTCTCAAGTTCAGTTTCACGACCGTAGAAAAGACGAGTTCGAGGTAAATCTGCTAAAGAATTAACCAACTGTTTCTCAATATGTTTCGATAGATCTCTTTCAATAATTTCAGGACTTAGTACACGCATATCTAATACGCCAGATTCATCTAAGTAACGAATAATATCTACAATTCTCATAGGAAAGGAGAGATGATCAGGGGCAGCACCAATTGTCATTTTTACTGGGCCTTTAGAACCCATCATCGTGAACTCAAATTCAGAATACTCCTCGAAAACTCGATCGGCAGATTCCATTCCTGCATCTGTAAGAAAGTATGCTTTTCGTTTTCGCGACACTCCTGCGATATGAGCCTGCCTTTCGATAAGTAATCCTTCATCTTTCAAGCCACCAATAGCGCGAGGAACATTGCTTCTAGCAATCGAAACAGCATTTGCAATCCCCATCTGAGATATAGAGAATGGAACTTCTATCGATTCAGAGAATTCATAGAAGTCTCTGAGATGAAGAAGTATTCTCTCTTGTACACCAGGACGCGGCATTGTCAAGGAAATCCCTCCTCTAATCATTGTTTAGGCATTGTTGAAGGGTCAGGAACCCACTGCTGAATTGTTTCATCCCAGCGCCAACCCGGATGAGCGTCAGCTTGAACTACTGGCTGGTTCGTATCACTTTGTTGGACTGCAGCATTCTGTTCTTGAACCGCAGTTCTTTGTTTAGCCCAAGCATAAGGATCTTCTTCTTGAACAGGTTGATTTTCAGGAGTTGATTCGAAATCATCTTCATCCTCAAATTCCACAAAGAAAAACACAAAGACTGCGCCTAACATAGCAAGAATAACAAGTACACCAACCCCGATTAGAACCTTTCCTGCAGTACTCATCCCTTCTTGTTCTCCACCAACTTTCTCTACAGTTAGGGTAACAGATACATCACTAGAACTACCATATGTGAATACCACTTGATTAGCACCCGGATCCATCTGACTGGCTGGTAAAGTGAATGCCCAGGTCCCGTTTTCATCAACTAGAGTCTGTCCGACACGAAGAGTACCTAGATTGACGTATACTGCAACTCCAGGGCGGCCAGCACCAGTAAAGATTACAGAATCATCTTCTTCCAAAGGTGTGCTGAAATCAGAATCTGCAGTAAAGGTAGCAGATAACACTACGAAACTAACAGGATTAGAGGTTGCTATTGAACCAGAAGGATCTCTAGCTACAAATATCACATTTGAGAGAGTCCATTTCTCCAAATCAGTGGGCTGGTAATAATACATGGAAATTGGATCGTATGTTGCTACGCCGCTTGGTGTTCTGATTACTAGATCATATAGATCATCATCTTGAATATTCTGATTATCATAAGCCTCGAATTGTAGTGATTGACCATCAGGATCGGAGAAGTATTGGTTGAGATCTATTTCGCCTATAGTACAACGATCTAGTGCTTGATTTTGAGATGAATCATCACAAAATAATCTGATTTCTGTAGGCCAATCAACAGATGAAAATGTAGGTGCCTGATTGTTAGCATCAGGCGGATTATCGGCAGTAATTTGTACCTCAAACCAGTTTGAATAATTGTATCCATCATAAGCTCGGGCTTGGACGTAGTATTGCTGTAAATGGACAAGTTGGGTAGTATCCCATTCTGCTTGCCATGCTCCATTCGGTTGAATGTTATCTTTAGTCACAATTATCAGATCTAAAACTCCAAAATTAGCCTGAGGATCAAGAACTTGAATCTCAATTCTAGTAATCTCTCCATCAGCATCAGTAGCCTGTCCTGAAATCAATGTAGTTTCGCTAACTGAAATTTGTTGATTAGAAGCAGGTGAGAAGATAAAATTCGTAGGGATTCGGTTCCTATTATCAACTGTAATGGTACGAGTACTAGCCGTACATTCTCCAACTTCGTTAACACAGAAATCAGAATCGGCAGCCCAGACACGAACTTCGTAAGATTCTCGTGTCTTAGGTAAACCAGAAGTGTTCCAGAACCAATTCCACGAAGTTCCGCCATCTGCTGCAACACTTCTAATAGCCTCACGTTGACTACTTATTTCACCAGGTAATCTATCAATCTCGATGTGAATCTTTTCAATATCATTTCCTGCTATTCCGCTATATGGGTCATTTGCCGAACCACTAAACATTACACCTTCTCTGCCACTATGCTCAGTATTATCTCCAGGAGTAGTTAAAATTAGAGACGGTGGTTGAGTATTCAATTTAATTGTTCGAGTGACAATATTTCCATAATCTACACCATCAAAAGCACGGAATGAGAATGTGTAGTCACCTTCAGCTTGTGTAGACATGTCGTAGCTAAAATACCAAGAGCTGAATGGATGATCGTCATACGTTACTTCATCTACTCCGCTTGTATCAACAGCATAAGAAGCATCAGCCCAATCATTGGTAAATGGATCTTTGACTTGAATCCGAGTTACCTCTCCTTTTTGATCCCATTGAGCCAAAGCATTTCGTTGATCAACACTCATTTGGCTATCCCCATATATCCCAATGAAATTTCCATCATGAGCAGAACCAGTGAAATTGACTATTCTCTTGAATGAGTGAAAGTCATTCTGAGTTACGTTGATTGAAGGTTCAATATTAACTAAAGAGACTGCTTCTTGAATGGTAGAAGAAGAATCAGGAATGGTGAAAGAACCGGTCTGATAGCCCTTTCCAAATTTATAGGCAGTATACCGGTATAACGAAAGTTCACGAGTTCCACTTCCAGAAGCACAATCAGGATCTTCGGCATCTGGTTTATTATCGCCATCATTGTCAATTCCATCGTTACATGAATTCTCAGCAGAAGCGGTTGCAAAATTGTCTGGGTCATCATCATTTGGACCTAAACCTCGGAAATCAAGATGGAAATCTTTGGGAAGTGATATCCATTCAGTCCAACCATCATCACCTGTTAGCAAATCATACAAATCATTTCCAACTGCATCTTTTACTACAATAGACGCATCAGCAACACGGATATTGTTGACTGAAGCATAATATCGGACTAATTCTGCTTCACGAACTTGTGCAGCCCATTTTGTTGGTTTTGAGCCGATATATACATCTTCGACATCAAAATTCACATCTGCATACGTAAAAACTGTTGAATTGTTCAACATTTGATTTGCCAAAGGAAAATCAGGAGGAGTCATGTTCTTTTTGTCGGAAGTAATCATCAAAGGAGGATATACCAACCCCTTACCCTGCTCTCCTTCTGGCCAGAATAATCCAACTGGAGTTGTTGCATTTGTTCCCGCTTGAACGGGTGGAAGGTTTTCTGATTGTACTGTAACTGAACTCTTCGTAATGTTGTATGTTTGCATTACACTACTCCACTGATTTTCGGAGAAGAAAACAATACTTCCTCTTTCAATAGCATTTGAAGAACCATCATTCCAATGAACAATTCTTGCACCAGTTCCAGGAGCATCGATTGTATTACGTTGAACATTCGCTAGAGAACCAATGATTCTCATTGCATCTATTTCGTCAGTTCCATTTACTGTAATTGTATTGTCTTTCAGTGTCATAGCTGAACGATAAACATGAATTGCTGGGCAAAAGAATGCCCTAGTCAATAAGTCATCCCAAACTCTGTCACTCAAGCACTGCTGAGTCGGAACGTGATTAATTGTATTGTTTGAGATATGTGATCTTGAAGGGTAGGATACTAATCCACCCCAACCTGACTCACCTGTGTGATAATCACCAACAATTATCGGTTCTCGAGCCGTATTTTGAATAGTATTGTTTTCAATAATTGTATCGAAACTTCCAAACTGCCAAATTCCATTATAGCCCCCTATAGGTCCAATCACGTTATCGTGAATATGTGCTTCAGAACTCTTCACAATTAATCCTGAACCTTCGGAAGAGCCCTCAATTGTAGAATGTGAAAATACAACATAGGCATCATCGTAGATTGTCAATCCCGCTTTGTCAGCAGTAGTAAGAGAAGAAGTAGTTATTTCCAATGGAATTTTAACACCAGAAACTCTCTTTGGCCCATTTATATCAATAGCAGAACAACTTACGGAGATAGTAGCACTGCGAACAATACCTGCAGAATCATCGATCCTTAATCCATAATCACCTGATGCTACACCTGGATGATCTATCAAAACGTATGAATCTTCAGCCCAAAGTACGTGCCTACCACCGTCTTGTTGCCCACATCCTTTAGAACTACCAGTGAATACAGGACTATTCATTACAACAGGAGTGAAAGAGGTCCCTGCTCCATAAATCTGAACACCTTGTCCTGCAACCTCTGTTTCGTCATCACCGTTGACGAATTCACCACCAATGAATGTAGGAGTCGCTAGATTCAATGCAAGAACCGAGGTGGTATTGATTCCTTGGAATTTTAATGCTTCAAGTGTTGGACTTGCTCCGTCTAAAACCAGCGAAGCAATTCTAAATTCATTATTCACTTGACTAACTTGAGCCGGAAGACCATATGCATTTACAATGGAAACATGATTTAGCTTGGTTTGCCCTACATCGATGCTATCCTTTAGTAGAATACCTTCTCCACAAGATGGATCGATATTGGAATATCCAGAGACTAGTGCGCCATCATAACAATCCCCAAACTGAGATGAATCTCCGGGATCTGCCCAAGTAAATTGAATTCTGGACCCATTATTTGCCATCCCACTAGAGCCACAAGAAATGTCACCAGCACATAGATTCCCTCTAACAGTAATCATTGTTCCATTATTCAATGAAACTTGAGTTCCAGGCTGAATAATGACTTTAGCTCCTGCTGTAATCAATATATCTCCTGTCACAGTATGTGTTCCAGACCATACTTCATCACTAGTGATAGTCCCTTGGGCAGTTGCGGCACTGACTTCCTCTACTGGACCTACCAGAAGGGTTAGTGTACTAAACAACATCAACAAAATCAAACTTAGACTGATCGAACGTTGGGCATCCATAGCACTGACAAAATCTGCTTGCGTATAACACTGATGGCGATTAGCATGACGATTAAGGCACAATATTTGTCATTAAAATATCAAATATATAAATTAATATCAACTTTAGTATCATTAAATTTTTATAATATCTATAATTAAATTACTAAACGGGGCTCAGGATAGCGAATTTTCGATATTCTGTTCCCATGATAGAGCATTCAAATTTCCGTATCCTGTCCGAGGATTATGAGTGTCTCCAATCATAGATTGACGTAATGATTCCTTTACCAATTCGATCTTTGAAGCACTTCCATTCGCTTCTTCATATTGGTCCAATTGTACTCCATGTTTTTGTAAAATCAATGCTAATGAACCTACAACAAACACTGTAGACACAGATGTGCCACTACTAGATGCATAAGGTATACTAAATTCCGGATCGTTTGTAGAAATGACATTAACTCCCGGTGCTGAAATTTCAGGTTTCTTGTGAGGGTCTTCTCTTATTTCTCCATCCATTGAAATCGCTCCTTTAGATGTATCTTCCCATACGATCCCTCCTCTATCTATAGCACCTACAGCAATTACTTGTCTTATTGATGCAGGAGTTGAAACATCAGATGAATTCTCACCTTGATTTCCTGCAGCCGCTACCACGAAAACACCTGCTTCTAAGGCATCTTGGACAGAAGTAACTGTTGGACCGCCTATTGCCATTGAAGGATCTGCTTCTCCACCTAATGAAAGGCTGATGATATCTGCACCTTGAGTCCTCCAACACCATTCTACAGCTTCACCTACTGCTCCATCCTTGACAGAATATCCAGTTGGGCCTAGTGCAGCAGCAACAGATAATGTCGCCCCAGAGGAAACGCCAGTGAAGGCCCCATCAGAAAATAAAATTCCAGCCATCATTGTACCATGATGATCGACCCCGTATTCTATGGGATTAGCATCAGTATTATCTCCAACTAAATCAAGGAATCCAGCTAAATCAACATTCGATAATGCTGGATGAGAAATATCAATTCCTGTATCGACCATACAGATATGAACTCCACTTCCATCGATTCCTTGAGATTGAAGGCTTCGAATTTCTGATTCTTCGAATGCCCATTCAGAAGTTGGAATTAATGGCCCGAATAATATAGATTCAATCATTGGATATGCTAGTACAATTATTGCCAAGAATACTACAAGAGCAAACCCTCTCCATGATCTCTCATTTGGAGGAGAGCGCATTAGACGTGATGGAATCTCATCATAACCGGGTGCATCTCTATCAATTACTGTCATCATACCTGGTTCTGATGGTTCAGGAAGAAGTTGCACATTGCTATTGTCTAATGGCAAAGCATCAGACTCCTAACTAATACAATCAGAATGGTCTTCTTCCGCCACGAATCTTTGTTGCTCCGTAAAGAATCAATCCTACAATTACAATTACCAATAAAGGCAACCAAGTAGATGTTGATTCCGCACCCGGAGCTGCAAGTGATTCAGTGAAATATTCAGGGACCGGTTGAGGATCGTCAAAAATCTGTCCTGAACTATTTACTGTAAATTCCAACCACGGTGACTCTCCAGAATTCCAATCAGAATAATCCACCATAAACGAATAATTCACTATCTCTCCAGCAGGAATATCCATCGAATCAGAAAGCCTTGAAGATTCAATAGGTGCAGAATCCGGACCTTCTTTCAACACAGCTTCTAGTACAACACCTGTAGCATCAACAATTCCAGAATTTTGCACTGATACGAATACTTCAGTTACCTGTCCCGCAAGAGGAGGAGTACTTGATTCAGTAGTCCATGAATCATCAACGATACTAATGATTGGACGAGCAACTTGAACTTCAATAGTACGATTGGATGTTGTAATCCCATCTTCAGAAGTCAGACGAAGAGTAAGATCATATTTGCCCGCAGATGCGTTAGATGGAACTATCACATCGAAGGTATATGTTTGCAAAGAATCAGCAGACATAGTTATCGCAGATGCACCAAGAACGTTCCAATCTGAAGGAGCAAGAGAAGTTAGATTTACAGCAACAGTGTCGTCACCATTTCCATTATTTTCAATTGTCATTTCAATTCTTGTCGTGTCTCCCGGCTTGACACCATACACTGGTTGTAATGATGATTCGTCAAATCCAATATCATGAGTTTGAGGGACTCTAACGGTTACTCTTTCGTTGTATACTGAAGTGTCGCTAGCAGTCAATCGAATATTCAAAGCATGACCGAGGTCAGCATGTCTAGAAGCCGACTGATTAGGGCCAGTGACTCTAAGAGTAATCTCACGACTTTGATCCATTCCATCCTCAAGACCCATTTCGATATCCCATGTAGAATTCCAAGCACCTTCTGCGGATTCATCAGAGATTGATTCATTTCTAATTTCTAACGTCCAGAAGGTGGAATCACTGCCCACTATGTCAGCAGAAACGGTGTAAGTTTCGACTGCAGAGGTTCCTTCAAAATCAACATTGAAAGTAAAGGTGACTGGGTCATATGAAATTCCTGACGGTAAAAGAACTACATCTTCTGCACCATCTAATTCAGTTCCTTCACCAACAACATTCACTACGGTAATATTTAGAGAATTATCATCGCGACGATTGAATTCTAGGATTGACAATGGAGATTCTTGCGATTCACCAACAGTAACCGATTGACCAGCAGAATATTCCATTACAGTATCTCTTTCAGTTGTATGGAATTCACTTTCCATACTCACAGTTCCTGAAGGCATTAACATCTCTATGCCTCCTGAAGAATCGACGGTCATATTCCATCCTGCTCCCTTTGAAATTAGATTTAAGCTTACAAATGGCGACGAAATCATCTCTGCTCCAGAAACTGATGTATTCGCCAATGAATATTGAGAACCATCGAAGTCAGTCCATTGAGTACCTATTCTGATTTTTCCTGCATTTTCTA
This sequence comes from Methanobacteriota archaeon, assembly GCA_002702985.1. Classification (GTDB taxonomy): domain Archaea; phylum Thermoplasmatota; class Poseidoniia; order Poseidoniales; family Thalassarchaeaceae; genus MGIIb-N2. The sequence continues at coordinate 4,133 of PADI01000024.1, read as the reverse complement.
AAGTGATATTTACTTCTCCACCGTTACTGATACTGGCATCTAATGCTGCAATTCCTACCTGCGATTCAGAGAGGTCTGCAGAATCATACACCACATAAACGACCCAATCTCCAGGTTCAATAGTAGCCGACCATTCGCCAGTCCAATTTCCATCTTCTATAACCAAATCAGGAGAAACTGATTGCCTCTCAAATCCAATACCAGGATATAGAACAATTGATGTTGATGATGAAATCTCATCCCAACGTTCTGCTGGAAGAATATCTACTAGTCCTGAAACAGATACTAGAGCAGCTGTCATTTCTAAATCAATACTTACTGTATCAATATCTATTTCTACAAATTCTTGATTCGAACTGAATCCTTCTTTAGCCGCTGAAATTGTGAAATTTCGTTGCACTTGCACAAACTCAGACCAGGTTCCTTGTTCGTTACTAACAACTACAACTGACTCACCTGTAGAATTATCTGTAATGGTAACATTTGTTCCACCTACGCCTTCATTTGAATCATACATATCGTCACTATCGAGATCCCAGAAGAGATTTCCTCCAAGGTTTACCCAACGTTCTGCTTCGACAGAAATTTCTTCTGAGCCGTTACTGCTTGACAAATCACCAATACTAATGTCGTCAATAATCCATCTTGTTTGTCCATCTGTTCGATTCAATGAAACCGACCAATTTCCGGGCATAAGATGAACATCAACAATACCATCATCACCTGTTGAAGACAATGTAATTTCACCTAATCCATCGTCGCTGTTTGCTGTTAAAACATAACTCTGGAGTGCTTGATCATTCGATGCATCTGTCAAATTAATTTGATAATGTGCAGAAGTAACTGTCTGAATAGATAGATCTACAGGGGCATTAGATTCTTCGATAGATACTAATCCTCTGTAAACTGCCATTTGATCAGAACCAGAGATATATGGATCTACAGAAACAATCCAATCACCTTCTGGAAGATAATCACTAATTACACCACTTTCATTGACATATTTAGTGAATGATGTCGATGAATCATCAACAGATGTGAATGTAACAATTCGCTGAGCAACTTGCCCTCCAGACTGATTTGTTAAATTGACATGAGTCAACCATTCAGGGGATAGTGGGACAACTAATTGTTCAGTTCCGTTACTTAATCCATAAACTCCCTCTGGGATATCTCCGACAAATCCAGTATTCCAAACAGTAGAATTTGGATCTAACGGATCTTGTTGGCCGATAACTACACGATAAGCCCCCGCTTCAACTGAAATTCGTGCTACTCCATCTGAAATCCATTCCGTCCCATTTTCAAGAACTTCGACAACAACTCCATGAGTTGAACCTTCGATTGGTACCAATTGGAATCCCACAGTTCGCATTGTTCCATTAGTTTCGTTCCGATCCAAAGAATGATCAGTGAAAATATGAACATCGACTGTGATATTTTCAGGATATGCCATAATGTCATATGATTCATTTGTATCAGTATGATTAACTATCAAAGATGTCACATTCATCCTTTCATCAGGAACATCAAGAGTCCAAGTTCCTGGTAAAATTCGTCCGTTAAATCGTCCATCAGGAGTTACGTCGAAGACAAATGAACCAGAGTGTTCTGGACTTGTAGCAACGACCTGTATTGGTCTAAAGTCAATTATTCCGATATCATATTGATTTCCGATACGATTCATATCAACTGAGCCTCCAATAACATAACTCGGCTCTGCTGTCAAGTTAAGCACCATATCTTGAACCACAATATGCTTCTCAGACACAGTCATTTGACTGGAAACCGTTAGGAATGTGAAGTTAGCTTCAACCCCAACTGGAAGAAGCATACTGAACATACCATTGGAGTCAGTCAGTGCCGAGACATCGATTGAGCCCCAATGAGCAGTAACTTCGATTCCGTTAGATAGTGGGATCAAATCTGCTTCTGGCTTATTAGCATCTTGTACGTATGTCAAATATCCTGTAACAGTAGTACTTTCTACATAGTTGAACTGTGTTGTAATGTCTTGAGGACCTGAGTTTACATCTGTGAAATCAAATTCTGAGAAGAACTGTTTAGTTCCGTTCAAAGCGTGTGTTACTGACCAGACTCCCGGTGGCATTTCCACGTTATACATCTGAGTATTTTCATCATACAAAGCGACAACAGGATCCATATTGTCAAGATAAGCATTAGTGAAATTGATTGAGTCTCCTTCTTCTAATTCTACAGGTACTCCATCATCAAACAAATGGAAGTGTATGTCATGGAATGTAGATATTGGGTCATCCAATGTGATATTTTGGGCATCATCATCGTTGACCATAAACATCCTAAATGTCTCACTGAAACCATCCATGTCACTATCTACCAATAATGAATAGTTACCTTTAGTAACAGGTCCGAATGCAAACGAACCATTTTCATCGGTATCAATCCAACATGGAGCATAGCCTGCTTCTTCACACGGAACGGAAGTATCAGATGCACTGTCATTAGGTCCAACTAGATGAACTCGACCAGGTAATGCAGTACCATTTTCATTTTCAATAATTCCCGATACATGCCCTGCTGGAACTGGAAGGACTACACCTTCAGTTGGTTCATTCTGGACTACCAATGGTTGAGGAATTACGCTAGTCTCTCCATTCGGATAAGTAACTTCAACGATATACTCTCCAGGTATTGCATCAATTAGATGGAAGCTTCCCGGTTTGACCATATCACCACTAAATGTTCCAGTACCGACAAATGTTCCAGAACCATTGAATATACCATAATGATCCAATGTAGAGTCACTATCATCAATCATGAATGATCCTGTTCCAGTAAACGAACGCCTATCCATGAATGTAGTAAATAATGCAGTTCCATTAGATGTAAATCTACCATCCGCGTTAACCTTCCCAACGATTTGATATTCATCAGCCGTTCCATTCATTAAACAAACAAATTCTCCATTCGGGATGGTTGCGTTGTTACAAGCAACTGGATTGGAAACTTCTGTTCCATTTTCATAGAACACTGTTCCAATTAATTCGCCGATACCTTCGAAGACACCATTTCCGGTAAATGAATGACCATCAAGGATTGCTCTAGTGTAATTTCCAGTAAATTCAGATACCGAAATTGTTCCACTTGCTACAACCTGACCTGGTCCAGTAAACATTGCTTCTCCTTCTCCAGTGAACCTAAGATCTTCTCCTGTTATTGTACCGTTACTTGTTCTCAAAGAATATCCATCTGAATCAACTTCGTCCCAGATATTAGTAATCTCAATGTCTAATTCTGCAACAGGATCTCCTTCAAAGTCATTATGACCTGCAAATACAATCTGTCCAGTTACTCCAGATGCTTCGACAACAATTGAGACATCTACGACTTCTTCGCCGTTACTATGTCCTGCAGCACCTGAAACATTAACAAATGTCTCACCTAACCACTGTTGTCCTGAAACATTTGCAAGGATTCCTGTAATTGGATTTACCATTCTTACTCCATTAGCAGTTGGAGATAGAAGGTCTCCGTCCCAAGTGTTCCAAGCATTTTGATTACCCTTAGCAGATGTTATTGCATCCCTATCTGATTGGAGATCAACTATTCCAGTCATAGCGGTTACTCTAATTCGCCCAGCAGGAACAATGAAAGAAAATTCTCCATTCTCATCAGCATCTACTGACCCAATAGGAACCCACCAATCACGAGGGTCGCTATCGATTACCTCACCATTGTTCTGAACTTCTTCTTCTCCAGAGAAAGCATCTCTTTCAATAAGTAATCTAGCATTAGGTACAACCCCAAAATCTCCAAGTTCAACTGTTCCAGTAAGTGTAGCTCCAGAATAGTATTTCAGAATCTTAGTTCCAGTGTTTGCATATCCAACATTTTCATGAATATCAGGGACACTGTTGTTGTTTGTATCTGGTTCTCCAGTTCCATCATCATACCAATTTGCAATCACAAAGTGATTCATCATTGCACCTGGAAGTGGACGTGCAAACTGCAATACGGAGTCTGGAGTACCATATTGCTTAGAGCCACCAAATTGTTGACCAGGCTGTGAAGGACTTCCAGAAAGACCTAGTGAAGTAGAACCATATCCAACATATGTTCGAGCAACCATTGTTTCAAAGAAATCATCTCTC
>PADI01000023.1 GCA_002702985.1 Methanobacteriota archaeon | reverse complement strand
TTTGAACTCCGGAGGGAAAATCCCACATGATTTCCAGTCATGCGCAATACCAGGCTATGCGATCTCGGCAGCAATCGATGCGAGAACCCTTTTGGTTTTCACGCTACCGCTTGAAGAAAACTGGAAAAATCTAGAAATTTCTTTTCAGGATTATCTTTGTTGGAACATTTGAGGAGGAGGAGGGGCAACCATTGGTTGAGGAGTTCTCCTTCTTTGCCTAGCACTGTTCATTGGTAACGGTGTTTGCCAAGGATCAGGAGAGACAGTCGGTCGTGAACGAATTACTCGGACGAATAATATCACTGACAACAATACCACAACCCCTGCTAGACTGTAAATCAGTACATTTGTTCCAACCATGCTTGTATGATGATGCATTCGTATATGAAGTACTGTAAATTCCCTATGATGCAATCTCAAATGAAATCGTTGATATTTTATCCGTAGCGATTAAACCGAAGACCCGATTCGTGATGTTGACGCCACTGTGGCTTAGGGGTATAGCGACGCCTTGGTAAGGCGTAGGTCGCGAGTTCAATTCTCGCCAGTGGCTCTCTTGGCAATTTTCATATTTTGTTATAAACCGCATATCGAGAATGAACATTCTTGCAAGTTTATAGACTCTAAACAACGGGCGTTAGCCTTGAGGGATAACTCCCTCGGATGGGATAAAATGACAATTACAGGGAAGCATAAGAATTCGTCTAAAGGTGAATCTATGGATGAATTACGATCAGAAGTTGAAGAATTACGCGAATTAGTGCATACACTTCTCACGATAATAATGCAAGAAGCGGATGGGATTCAAACCGGCGCCGCACCCATGATTCCAAATCATCCTAAGCGACGATTCAGTATGTAGTCAATACAATACTGGCTCATCATCGTGTTGTCTCCAAAGGTACCATACTGCGCATGTTCTGTATGGCCTCCATATTTCTGCTCTTTCCAATATTTCTGAATCATTCATTTCCCCTTTACCTTCTAATGCTTCAATTGACCGAACTACTCCTATGTCTCCTAGGGGAAGGATATCAGGTAAATGTAGAGAAAAAATCATTGCCATTTCAGCTGTCCATGGTCCAACTCCCCAAATTTCTGTCATAACAGATTGAATTTCATGCTCGCTTTTTGAATCCCAGTCAATTTTTCTTAGTAATTCAGCTGATTCGCAAATTCCCTTTAGTGTTCGAATTTTCATCCTAGATAATCCAACACCTCTCAATGATTCTTCATCAGAATCTATCACTTTAGACGAATCAAATTTGCCTCCCAGAAAATGAATTAACCTAGACCAAATTGCGTCTGCTGCCTTGGCAGAAATTTGTTGACCTACTACCGCATTACACATTGTGATTACTACGTCTCCTAGACCTTGAAGAGGTGGTTCTTCAACAGAATCAATAATTTCCGCTAAAATTGAGTCTACGTTTCTAAGATGTATTTTCGCATCTTCCCACCATATAGGTGAGGTTGAAGGCGCATTCATAATCACTAATTTCGCCGTTCCTTTGAAAACACTCGCCTATGTCCGCAGTGCATGGTCTCAGAGAAGAGTATACTAATTGCGGCGGTCTTGGTATTTGTTGGATTCGTAGCAGTGTCAGTAGTTTTCGAAGATTTTGGAGTTACGACGGATGACGAAAGAATACGAGATGGATGTCTAAATGGGCATGGTGCGGCGGTAACTCACGATCACGTTTATCTTGATATTTGGATAGCAGATGAAAATGGAGATCTCCAACAAATTGCACCATTAGAGAATCAAGGAGCTGGCACAACAGATGGATGTATGAAATTCGTCCATACTCACGATGCTAGGCCTTATGGTGAAGGTGCATCTGCACAGGAAGTCACTGCTTATCTTCATGTGGAGACCCCTTTCCAAATCAATATTTCAATGAAACATTGGTTCGAGATTTGGGATGAAGAGTTCCCACAATCTTATGGAGATTGGGATCAAGTTGACGATACTCATGAGATTGTTGCCACAAGAAATGGGGAAGTAATCGAAGATTTTTGGAACGAACAATTGGATGGTCAATCTGATATTATTCGTTTAGAATATAGGCAGAAGTGACTATCCTTTAATCACAGCCAATGGCGATAGTTTCGCGACCGGTCGTGCAAGATTAGCATTGTTTGTTAGCATGATTACATCATCCACATTTTTGTATGCTGCAGGTGCTTCTTCAGCAATTATCGATGGAGTCCTTGCTCTTACCTCAATTCCTTTCGCTGAAAGTGAGGAAATAAGATCTGCTGAATCTATACTTTCACGTGCGGCTTTTCTAGACATTCGTCTTCCTGCTCCATGACATGATGATGCAAATGCTCGGTTTGAACCGCTTTGAGGTCCAGCCAATACCCACGAAGATGTACCCATATCTCCAGGAACCAATACAGGTTGTCCTATGGATCCAAATTTTGACATTAGTTCAGAATGGTCTCCGCCTAAGGCTCTGGTGGCTCCTTTACGATGCACACAACATTTGCATGATTTGCCGTGAACAACATGATCCTCAATTTTTGCAATATTATGGCTCACATCGTATACAACTTCTACATCTGCTTCTCTTCCAGTGATTTTACGTAATGTTTTACGAAGCCTTTGAGTTAATGCTGATCGATTTGCAAATGCATAGTTTCCAGCAGCATGCATTGCATCAAGATATGCTGCACCTTCTTTGCTATGGATTGGTGCAGCAGCTAGTTGACGATCTGGTAATGAATAACCCCAATGGTCTGCTACCCATTCTCTCCCATCTTTTCGATATTGTTGTTCTATTCTATCCACGTGTTCACTACACACTTGATGTCCCAATCCTCTTGAGCCAGTATGTATCATTGCAGTTAATCCTCCTTCAACAAGTCCAAATGCAGAAGCAGCCTTTTCATCTACAACTTTGTCAACAATTTGTAATTCTAAGAAATGATTTCCACTTCCTAGTGTGCCAAGAGCGCGTAATCCTCTTTGCATTGCACGTTCAGAGACCGCATATTCTTCTGTCTCCAATAGCCCATAACTTTCGATAGAATGTAAATCTCGATCCTCTGCTAATCCTAAATCTACAGCGGCCGAGGCTCCTCCAGCGAGAATAGAACTTAGTTGAGTTTCATTGATGTTGACTCCACCTTTTGACGAAGCTCCAGCGGGAATAGCATTGAAAATTCTACGTGCCCATTCTTTTCGCTCTTCTCCCTTTGGAACTTCCAAATCGATTGAAAGTAAGCGCACTCCACAATTAATGTCGAATCCTACTCCACCTGGAGAAATCGCTCCTCCTTGTTCCCCTGCTTCAATATCGGTGGCTACAACACCTCCAATTGGAAATCCATACCCATAATGCCAATCAGCCATGGCCCATGCTTCTCCAACAATTCCAGGCATAGATGCTGTATTCACAACCTGTTGGGGAGATCTATCGTCAGCAAGATCGTTCCAGAGGTTTTGATCAGCGACCATCATCGCATCAACTTTCATGGAACCATGTTTTTTGATCCGTACAGTGGATTCATCCTCACGGATTGCATGTGCCTTCCATGATGGTTCGTCCATACCTTACCCGCGTATGACTGCCTTCATGTCAATTGCGGACAGAATCGCACATCTCGGCTTGTTTGCAGGTTGGCTTGAAGTGCCGGGAGTGAGTCCGTGGGGTATCAGGGTGTTGACATGACGTTCGGGGACATCGATTCTCCTTATTTCCATGAGAATGGTTTTGTAAGGAAAAAATGTCGTGTTTCAGACCTTTGGTTTTGGACTAGAGATCATGAAAGAACCACTAGCGGAGATACCGATGAAGACGAATATACGTTTATCGGAGCACCAATTGTAAAAGGATTCGATCAACGAGGTAAAGCATTGAAAGATGTGATGAGAGATACCTTTATCCAATTTTTTGAAAAGCGTGCACATACTGCAGTCGATCCTTATCCAATAATTGCTAGATGGAGAGATGACATCCATCTAACTATTGCTAGTATTGCTGATTTCCAACCTCACGTTACATCAGGAGAAGTACCTCCTCCTGCTAATCCTCTAACGATTTCTCAACCTTGTATTCGTTTGACTGACGTTGCAGCAGTTGGAAGATCTGGTCGTCATCTGACTACATTTGAAATGATGGCACATCATTGTTTTAATCGGCCAGATGATGGCGATGTTCATTACTGGATTGATGAAACAATTCGTTTTTGTGATGAATTATTTACTCAAGATTTGGGAATAGATCCTATGGAGATTTCGTATGTCGAGAATCCATGGTCTGGTGGAGGAAATGCTGGCCCTGCAGTAGAGGTTATCGTTGGAGGACTTGAGTTAGCAACTCTAGTTTTCATGAATCTGCAAGAAGATGAAGATGGAGATGTAGAGATTAAAGGAATCAAATATAGTGAGATGTCCTTACAAATAATTGACACTGGTTATGGACTTGAGAGATTCTGTTGGGCTGCTGCCGGAACTCCTACAATCTATGAAGCAATTTACCCAGAAAGTGTAGCATGGCTTCGTGAACTTTCATCATTTGATTCTAGACTTAATTCTCTGGGAGGAGTAGATGTCAATCTCCTTCTTTCTGAACTAAGTCGTTTGGCAGGCATTCTAAATATTGATGTCGGAACAGATGTTGATAGTCTATACAATCGATTAATTGAACGATTATCCGAGAGACAGGTGTCTCTAACAGTAGATCAATTGAAATCTATTACAGAGCCATTGTCATCTATTTATGCAATTCCTGACCATATGCATGCTCTCTGCAATATGTTGGCAGATGGATTGGTTCCCTCGAATTCCAAAGCAGGATATCTGGCTAGAATGATTGCTAGAAGAACTTGCAGGATGAAAGACGATCTTGGACTCACAATCGGGTTAGAAGAAATCGGTGCTCATCATCTCGATGTAAATCTGACAAATAGGGTCTCTGAGATGCAACGTGAGAATATTCTCACAATCTTACAGCTTGAGGAAGCACGTTACAGAGAGATGTTGAGAGCTGGAGAAGCCGCTGTAAGAACTGCATTCAAAGATATTTCAAGTAATGCTGAAAAAATCCCATCTCAAATTTTGTTTAAACTTGCAGAAGAGAGAGGACTACAACCTGAAATGGTTGTGAGTATCGCTCATGAATCGGGATGGCCTAACGTTTCAGTCCCTGTTGGATTTGCTGCTGAAATGGCTGCTAGACATGCTGAGCAAGCTCGTGTTTTAGCCAAATCAAAATCGGAGAATTCTTTGTCAATTTTTAACACATTTCCTCCGACTGAGAGGATATATTACGAAGATACATCTCAAGTACAATTTGATGCCAACCTTCTAGGATGTCTACCTGTCCCTGAATCAATTAACATAGGTTCTGAAGCCATAGGAGTTGCAACTCATGCGATTATTCTGGACCGTACTCTTTTCTATCCTGAAGGTGGAGGGCAATTAGCAGATCAAGGATTAATTTCTTCCAATGGGAAATCGGTTAGAGTCGTTGATACTCAATTGTCTAATGAAGTGGTAATTCATCTCACTGACGGACCCTTATCAGAAGGTTCTGTTCAAGGCGAATTAGACTGGAAACGAAGAAAACAACTGATGGATCATCATACTGCTGTTCACATTGTTGGAGGTGCAGCAAGAGAGGTATTGGGAGGACATATATGGCAAGCAGGATCTAACAAAGGAGCTCGTTACGCACGATTAGATGTTACACACCATAGTAGATTAGATCGTAATGATCTAGATGCAATTGAAGATTTAGCAAACAGCGTTGTTGCATCCAGTCCAATGGTAGAGAAGATGGTTTTACCGAGAGCTGAAGCCGACGCTCGTTTCGGTTTTGAATTGTATCAAGGGGGTCCTCCAAAACATTCTGAAATTCGAGTCATAAAGATTGGAGAATTTGATGTTCAGGCATGTGGAGGAACACACCATGACGATGCAGGCATGGTCGATTACATTCGTGTAATACGTTCTACACTAGTTCAAGATGGTGTTGAAAGACTGCATATCCTAGCAGGTTCTGCAGCACGAGAGCACGCAAAGAGTCAGGAAGATCTTCTCACAGGTGCAGCCGATGTTCTTGGAGTTCAACCTGAAGATTTACCCTCTGCTGTAACTCGTTTCTTCTCAGAATGGAAAGACCAGAAGAAGAGAATTGAAGCATTAGAAGCTGAAATAGTTCGATTAAGAACATCTGGAAGTGGAGGAGATACCTCTAATGTCGAAGGTGTCAGGATTGTTGTAATGGAAGTTGATGGAGGGATGAAGCAAATGCAGGCTATGGTTAAGGAACTAACACTAGATTCCTCTGTTCCTACTATCGCAGTACTTGGTAGCCGTGATGGTGGCGGAAAGTTACTTGTTGCTGTTACTGAAAACACTGTTGCTGCTGAACGAGTAGATGCTTCTGCATTAATTCGAGAAATCGCTCCTCATATCTCAGGTGGAGGTGGAGGGAGACCAACTTACGCTCAAGCAGGTGGGTCCAATGCTGATGGTCTTGATGCATCTTTAGATGCGGCTAGACAATTACTCGGGGCTTGAATCGGGTTCATTTTCTTCTGGTTCGAGAGTAAATCTATCCATAAAATCCCAAACCATTTGAGTTGTCTGAATCCCTGTTGGATTGGCTGAAGGATACGGGTTATGATCTGCTAAGTGTAGGGTAACAAGCTGTACTTCGACGTCCTCATCACAATCAGTGTATCCTTGAATGGAATAATCTGGATATTCTTCAATCATTTCAGGAAGTATACCTGAACATCCATTCATTTCTGCCCAAGTTGCAATATTTTTCATTGCCCCCTCGTCTCCAACTAATGAATTATCAAAGATAATAGACGAACTATGTGAATTAGAATAAGGAATAACAACATCGAGAATTCCATGAACTTCAATGATTGGTGTGGGACTAAATGATGGATCAGCATCTTCCAATAAATACAGTGCCATACAACCACCTGCAGCAAAAACATGGCTTGCTTCATTCGCTAATTTTTGAGTCATTGCACATCCATTTGAGTGTCCTGATGCATAAATCTTCGAATCATTGATAGAATAATTTGCAGAAATCTGTTCAATCATTTGTAGAATAAATCCTACGTCATCAATTCCTATATCATGGGCCACTCCACAGCACCATCCAGCGTTCCAGGAGTTTTCGTGTCCTTGAGGATATGCGATTATTACTCCATGTTCTTCTGAAATTCGATCCCAGTCAGAATAATTGTACATATTGTAATTTGTTCCTGTATATCCATGCATATCTACAACCAATGGATATGATTCATTGTCTGTATAGTCAGAAGGAAGTAATGTCAACCAACATCGTTCAAGTTCATCATATTCAATACACGCTTCAGTAAAATTTTCAATTTCAATTATTGGTTCTATCTCTACTATGATTTCTTCAAAGTCTTCCTCGATGCATCCTGCTAAGCACGTAGAGAAAAGAAGGAAACTGATAATGAATTGGATTTTCATTCAGTCTCATCTCCTGATTCTTTGGAATATCGACTCATGAAATCCCACATTATTCCATGTGTATCGTAGAGGCCTTGATTTCCTAGACAACTCCATACAAAATCGTATGATATGTCGTCACAGATGTCGTTTACATACAGATTATGTCCTCCTGAATATGAAGTGAATAATGCCACCTCGGTATTATTTTCACAAGAAGTAAAACGCTGAATACTGTATACTGCATTCGGATCATTAGAATCAGCAATTGGTCCATCGCAGTTGTTGAATGCAGCCCAATCGTATAGATTCTCTACCGCTCCATTTTGTATTGCCTCTATGGTTCTAGCATCTTCTTCAAAAAATGTAAGGCGTCCAGAATTCGTATATTGGGCAATTTCATCTAGTACACCGTGCATTTCCATAATGGGAATCGGAGAATATTGGGAATCATCAGTGAATCCAAGATAGCCGGAAGTGCATGCAACTGCGGCAATCAAATGACTAGCCTCCAAGGCCATTCTTTGAGACATTTGGCACCCATTTGACCAACCTGTGAAGTATATTCGATTTTCATCCACTGGATATTCTTCGGTAATATTGTTGATCAATTTGATTAGGAATCCTGAATCATTGATATCCTGTGCCTTTGCATCTCCACAACAAACTCCTGAATTCCATGATTCTTGATTTTCTCCAAATGCTCCACTATTTGGAATTGCTAGTCCTTCAGGATGAATTACTATTGCACCAACCTCATCAGCTAACGAGGTAATGCTCGTGTAATTTCTCATTTCAAAAGATGAGGCTGCCCATCCATGTAGTTCGAAAATAACAGGTGATTTCGATGATAAATTTACATTTTCAGGAAAATATGTGAGCCAACATCTATCCCATCCTTCAAACTCAAAACACTGGTATACATCGGGGTCTGGGACTACAAAATCCGATAAAATTTGGTCTTGCTGTACCTCATTTATTGAATCTTCATTTTCAATGCAACCAGCCAAACAAAAAGAAATGAGAAGCATCGAAACCAACACTGAGTTGAGATGCTTCATGTTTATCCCTCTATGGAGTAGGTGAAAAATCATACCCCAAATGTATTGAGCGAACATTTCCGGCATTGTTGAAACTAATCATGATTCGTCTTCTAATCTTTGTAATGCTTCAAGAGCTTCTCTATCAAAGATTGATGCCGCTCTCAAAATGGCATCAGGGAGTGAAAACCATTCTCCTTCTTCTATTTCATCAGGTTTAGGCTTAATCTCAGGTCTCTCATTCAAATCAACTAGATATGTGAACGAAACGTATTGAATTCCTTCTCCGCTGAAAATTCTTTCTTGAATATGGCAAAAGTCATCACCAGGGTGAGCCTCTCCTGATTCTCCCTTAGGATCGGCAATTACAATGTCAATCCCCATCTCTTCATATGCTTCACGTATTGCACCAATTCTAGGGTGCTCCGAATAATCGAGATATCCTCCAGGTAAAGTCCAAAATCCTTTGAAATGTCCTCGAAGAACTTTTCCGAGTAATATGTGTCCAAGATTGTCTCTGATGATAACTTTTGATACCAATCTATGCATTGTTCGATATACTGATTCCCTTGCGAGTGGGTGGACTCCTGAATCGGAAATAACATGATCTTTCCAAGCCCAATTTGCGGGCCAATCAATATCTGGTGTGGCATAAATTACGGTATGGACATGAGTCCCATCATCCATTGTGTTGATTCTTTTTTTATTCCATTTGATTCCCATTTTATCTACTTCATCTTCCGTAGGTAAACGGATTATCCATCCTGATTCTCCTGTATCGATTCGTCCAGGAATAGGAATTTTTGGACCATTTCCATCAGCATCAACAAGTAGCAATTTCCCATCATGTTCCAAATGGAGATGACGCTGATCCATGCCTATAGGCAGGGGCGGTCAGTCATCAATCCGACGATGTTCAGATCCTTCTGGCTGCTCTAAGCATATCATCTGCCAATTCTTCAACAATATGTCTTCCTTTGGGCCATGCCCAGCCTATGGCCATGGCAACAACTGCTAACGCTCCCCAACCTAGGTAATTAGAGGCACAAATTTCTGCGTTAGCAAGATCTGTGCATTCATTGGTAGTTGCAAAACCATTTAGTGCAGGAATCAGAGTTCCTCCTGAAAACATTAGGATTGATGTTGCCATCAAACCTGCCCACATATTTCGACTACTTCCTGGATTCAATTGCCATTTTTTATTCCTAAGTACAAGAACAAATGGAACAAGAATAAGGATGGAAATTATTGGAGGAATCAATCCACTTTCACTTGGAAATAAATCTGTGAAGACTGGTGAAGACATTACAGTGGCAGACGCTCCCATCGCGATAATAAGGCTAGGAGCAAGGTGATTTCCATGAGCTAAAATAAACGAGGCAATCGGAGCTGTTAGGAATATTGTTCCATGAATTAAGAGTAGCAACATATCTAATTCTTGAATGCCAGTTAGTTCTGAACCAGGTTCAATAAGAGAAAGTACAATCGCTGGCGCAACCAAGAGGAGTGCTAATCCCCAAGTTAATGGATGCTCATCTAAATCACGTTGAATGGCATCGTCATCAAAGAATTCCTCCACTGCGTCAGTGATGATGAATTCCGACATATTGATCACCAATTACTTGTTTCTCGCTGTTAATTTTCCAGACTCTCTAGCTGTTTTCGCTTCAGCATCCGTTCGCTCCATATGCTCCATAGCAGCCCACAAATCTTCGGATGCGAGATATCCTGCAAATCGTTTGGATTCATCTACCAATAGTATCGCACTTGGTCGTTTAGTTGAAACCAAAGCCCATGCTTGAGAAATATTTGCATCCCAGTCAATGACTGCAATATTTGTATTCATCACTTTGGAAATCATTGCCTTGTGTACCTTTCGAACACCTTTAGGGGGGTTCGCATAAATTCTGTGCAGATCACTAAGATAAAATGACCCAAGGAAGGTATCTGTTTCTCGATCATACACCAATAAAACGTCAGACGGGTCTTCTCTCAATTTCTTTGCGGCTTCATGTACCAACATGTCAGGATCTACAACAGTATAATGGTCATGATGACCAACTTCCTTCAACAACAGATCGACCTTGCCCATGCTCTCACTTGGCGTTGGAGAATGTTGGAGGAGTATAAGAGATGGGGCTGATTCAAAACGAACTATATTTTTCTGAACGGGCGAATGATTATCATCCCGCCACGATGGTACCCTAGTGGGTGTAGTCGTGACTAGAGGGTCAAATCGAATCTCTATTACTGACGAATTCTCTACGTTGAGTGAAAAATCAACATTAGCAAATGCGGCTGAGTCATTTGGTAAAGGCGATATTTCATTGATAGTTATCCAAGATAAAAAAGAGAAGATTTCTGGGATTATTACCATTGATCGTTATCTTGAAGTTATCTCCGAAGGAATTGCTTCGACCACAATGTGTAGAGACATAATGACGAGTTCCTATATTGTTACTAACAGAGATTCAAGCCCTATTGAAATTGGAGAAAAAATTCGAGGAAAAGAAGTAGATGCCGTACTTACTCAAGATGTTAATGGTAGATTACATGGTTTCTTTTCACCTAACGATCTTCGTAATTTGGGTGTTGACCTATCATTACCAGTTAAACAAATTCAACCTTCTGATTTATTGGTAGATGTAGTAAACATTCGTGATTCATTTAGCTTGGTTCCTTATCGTGCTACACTAGCTGCTGCTGCTGCTAAATTACATTCTAAGACGATTAAGGCCGTTCTCATTCAAGGGAAGAAAAAAGGAATTGAGGGCGTAGTTCGTGAGATTGAATTTGTTGATGCCTGCGCTAATGGTGCAGATTCTGATAAAGCCTTAGCTAGAGATCATTCTTCTGATAAAATTGTTAGGATTCGTGAAGATACTCCAGTGGCTGAAGCAATGCGAATTATCGAACAACATGACCCTCATGCGGTAATCATCCTTGGAGAAGCGGCTCGATTTCTTGGTTATGTCAGTCCAGAAGATATTCGTGGAATCAAAATTGGGGTTCAGGGAACACCTCCTCCTAAACCTGATTTTAAAGTGATATCAGATAGACAACAAGATATCTTAGATGAATTAAATGACGAAAGTGAAGAATTGGAGATTCCTCCTGAACGTCCTCCGATGATGCCGCCTTCTTCCCCACGTGCGTCAATTTCTGATGTTGAAACTATTCCAAGAGTTAGTGCAGAAGAGCCTGTAAAACAAGGGATAACAAAAGTACAAGTCGATGGCTTGCTTGATTCATTAAGATCAGTAATATCTCCTGATGGTTCAGAAGACATTGTTTGGTCTGAAGATGGGTCTGAAGTTGTGGTCCATTCCTCTTCATTGGATGCTAGTATTGGTGATGGAAGTCTTCAGGTTTCTGTCGAGATGTCTTGTGATCAATGTCCTAGGTCTGCAATCACTGTGACATTCTTTATTGGAAAATCTGATGATTTATCGAACCTGTATGGGGTGAGAGAACAAGCTCCTTCTGGCCCTAAGGTATTGGTTGGACGATGGGGTAGACCATTCCAAGATGTAGTTTGGTCTACAATGATTGAACAGGGTGAAATCATTGCCAAGAGAGACGAATCTGATTTGACAGGTATCGGTGCAGGATCTGGGGCAATTTGGTTTGCTAATTCTAAATCTCCAATGCATACGAAGTCTAAAGTTGGAGGTGAGAATTCGTGACAGTATCAGTCAAAGTATCTGATTTCGCTGAAGATATCGCTGAACCAATCGTTCCTATTCTTGATGCCTTAGGCATGATTGGAGGAGATGGTAATGACCTTAATTTAGGTGATTGGGATTTGAATACAGCAATCGGTTTCCTCGCAAGTTATCAGAGAACTTCCTCTCTTCTCAGTATTTTCGATTTGATTCCAGAGCCGCCCTCTATCTATCAGATGTATCGAGATGCTCAAGGTCATGTAACAGATACTCCTAGTGATATAATTGAGAACTGGTATTCATTATTCAATTTCAATCTTCCATCAGGAACAGGTGAAGCAGGACTCACATTGTATCGGAAAAAATTATCCACAATTATTACTGAAGATGGTACGAATTGCCAAGAAATGATACTTGGAATATTTGTAAAAATAGATGGAATTGCTATTGGAGCATCAAACCCAGTATTACTTGATTTATCTGTATCATTCCCATTGATACATATTTCGTCTGACGATAGTGGTAATCTTACTCCTACTATACTATTGAATGATGTTTTAAGTTCTGAAACCCAACGACAAGCAGTTTCAGTACAGGCAAAGATTCGGTCTTCTTCTGGTCGACTAGAACCTAGCTCAGGAGGAAATCCTTCTTGTGAATCAATTCAACTTCGTTTAGCAATTGGTCAAGAAGGACTAGATGTCGATTTTTGTTTGAATGATTTCGCTGGCTCAACGGGAGAGATGTCAGATTTAACTATCGACATTGCTTCTGCAGGTGAGGGTTTTAATCCCGATTTTGGTCAACTAATCACACTAATCACTGATACACTTAGCGCTGATCCTAACGGTGATCCTAGTTTACCTAATGTGTTACGCGATCATCTTTTGCCTCTCATTGGATTGGGTTCTGATGATGCAGATCCCTTTGTTCCACAGTTGGATATTCTAAACTTGTTGATGGGTAGTGATGGGCCTGATTCAATATTGGATGGAATCAAGTCATGGGCATTGGGTATTTTGACTAATTCTACTGATTTTGAATCATGGTTGATGCACTTAAATGCCTTATTATCTGGTTCACTTCCAACTGCTGGTTGGCTTCCAGGAGATGGCACTG
>PADI01000022.1 GCA_002702985.1 Methanobacteriota archaeon | reverse complement strand
ATAATGATGCTTACGCAGTATTAATGATAACGGCGATCGGTGAGGACTTAGGCAGTCTCCTTGGAGGTTTAGGCCTCTCTTCTGCGGCTTGCTGTTGTGGTATTCCTATTGGTCTGATTATCCTGATTATTGGACTAGCACTAGGAGGCCCTCAACCACCCTTCCAAGGTTATAATGTAGGATCACAAATGCCTATGGCAGGTGCTATGCCTGCAAATCAAATGCCTATGGCAGGTGCTATGCCTGCAAATCAAATGGGAGGCGCAGTTCTTACCCAAGCCCCTGTTCAGAGTATGCAGCCACCACTGAGCAGTGATGCTACAGGTACTAATGTTCCAGATTTGTCAGAGGCTTATACAAACCAATTTTCTCAACCCCCTACAGAGTAAAATAAATTATCAATTATCGAGGTGAAATTATGATTTCAATCACTGAAAAAGCAAAAGAAATGCTACTTCAATTTCAACAGAAAGCTGACGATGATATCATCCGAGTTCTTAGAGTTGAGATTATTGGAAGGGGTGAGAAAGGGTTTAGATATGATCTAAATTTAGTTGATTTCGAAGAAAAAGAATCATCAGATATCGTTTGCGAAGTAGATGAAATGACAGTTTTGATTGCAGAAAAGAGTTCTCAATATATGGATGGTGCAACTTTAGATTTCGTAGAGACCCTGATGGGAGGGGGATTTCAGTTTGAGAACCCTAATCCTATGTGGGTTGATGATATCTCAGTCGCAGTTGCTGAAGTAATTCAAACGGATGTTACTCCGATGGTTGCATCTCACGGAGGCACTGTTGAATTGCTTGGAGTTGATGGAGATAAGGCAGTGATTGCTTTTGGGGGAGGTTGCCAAGGTTGCGGAATGGTAGATGTTACTCTAAAGCAAGGTATTGAAGTTGCAATCAGAAACAAAGTCCCATCTATTTCGTCGATTGTAGATGCTACTGATCATGAAGCAGGAACAAATCCATTTTACTGATTCTATACTTTCTTTGTTGGACCTTGAACCATTTCTGTATTATTCGTTAAACGATTAATTGCAATTAATGCTGAATTTCTTCCAGACAAAATTGCTCCTTCTACGCTACCATGTAACATATGATCTCCACATTCGATCGTATCTTCTCCATTTCTTGGAAGGTTTGTCAGCCTTTTTCCAGAGCTAGAAATAGGAAGAGCATGAGTAATATGTTGAACTGCAAGTGTCTTCCAAGTTGAAACTGTACCATCTCCAAACCATTGTCCTAGATCATTTCTCACAGCTTCTTCAACCGATTCTCTCGTCTCAAAACCCATTTCCTTAGCTCTGTCCCCAACGACTGTTGCAGTTACTAAACTTCGTCCGGTGGGTGCATAAGATGGTTGAACATCAGAAGGTACAGCAACATGCGATACGATAGAAGAAGAATCAATCAGATTAGAATTGAGTAAGATATGTTTCGATCGCATAGGAGATGAAGGTGCGTCAAAGTGAATTGTCCAAACATGTTTTCCATCTTCATCTGCAGGTTCAGCAAATGCTTTGATAACAAGATCGAAACGATGAGCTTCTCCTCTAAATCGAAGAGCTTTCTCTTCAATCCGGCTAATTTCTACACCTAATCTAATGTTATCTTGTCCAACTTGTTTGGCAATTGACAGAGGAACAGAACGGATTCCGTTTTTTGGTAAAACCATTTTTCCTTTGGCCATCATCCTAAAGATAAAACGAAATAATCGTTCGGATGTTTGTAATTTCGATTCAAGGAAAATACCTCCAAATAGTGGTAAAAAAAATCGATTTATTGCATTATCACTTAGTTTTCTTTTCTGAAGAAAATCAAGGGTGGTTTCGTCACTCCCATCAAATAATTGATCAATTTTACCTCTTGTAATTGATAATCTCATTAAACCAATTCTCAATAAATCTCTGATAGACAAAAATCCATTCAATGAACTCAAAACACCTCTTACAGGGTCTCTCCAAGGGTCTGCCATCAATTTCATTCGTGCATTTCCATTTTTGACTAGAACTACCCTTGCTCCTGCTTTGAATGGTTTGCAATCTAATGATTTGTAATCGATTTGTTTGGAAGTTTCTGGATATGCTGTTTGTAATACATGAAATCCATGATCTAATAGAAATCCATCAATTTCTGATGTTCGCATTCGTCCTCCTACTTCTGATTCTCTATCGAAGACAGTGACATTGAATCCATTATTTATCAGAATTTTTGCACATTCAAGGCCAGCAATTCCTGCTCCTACTATAGCAATTTTTTTCTCATTATTAGGAGAATCCATCACCATCACTGATTGACTCCAATACCTAATCCTATTCTAAATTCTTCTAAGTATGGACCCATAGACTGTATTAACATAACATCTGGATGAGTTCTGATAACCAGTCCATCTAGGTACATCAAGGCTCGAATAATTGGAAAAGCCTCTTCTCCAAAATCTGCTTTTGCTTTCTCTACCGCTGTACGTACAGTTTTCATCATGATTTGAGTTAAACTCTGTTCCCCAACAGGTTTTTTTTCAAAATCCTGATAGATTTCTCCCATTCTAGAATAGTATTTTTCTAATTTTACTGCCTCTAGATTTGCATTTGACATTTGTAGAAGTGCATCGAATGCTTCAGTAAGTTGTTTTTTTGATAAATGCTCAAAGAATGTAAATAGGGTTCTGTTTACATGTTGAGGAGCATGACAAATCGCTCCGTTATCAATGAATACAAATTTACCATTTTCATCAATTATACAATTTCCTGGATGAAGGTCTCCATGAAAAGTTCCTATTCCGAAAAGAAAAGCCCCATGAATTCTGAATAATTGTAGTAGTGTATCCCACTCTAAGTTTCCTGCTTCAATCCCTTCTTCAAGTGATTCACCCTTGATGTACTCTGATACTAGAACATGTTCGTTTGAGATATCAGGGTAGTATTTTGGAAACCGAAGAAGAGGCATTGGAAAAGTATCTTTAATCTGATTTTGAATATTTCTTAATTCATCAGCTCCAGCAATTTCGTTTGTTAAATCTAGTTCTCTTGTAGTATAATCTGCAACGTGATTTAACAAAGCGATTGGGTTCCCTACCTTACGTAATTTTGGTGAGAAAAACAAGAACAATCTCAACCAGTTACGCATCCGATTTACATCACGTCTGAATTCTTTTTCATTTTGTGATTTGATGATTTTTACTACAACATCATCTCCATTTTTCAACTGCCCTCTGTGGACCTGACCTACAGATGCAGCTGCCAAAGGTTCTTCATCAATCCAAGAAAATTGTTCTCTAAATCCCTTTGGACCTCTTGAATCAATATTTGCAAAAACATCTTCTGAAGGAATTGTAGCAGCATGTTGATACAAAGATTGCAATTGTTGACATTTTTCTACGGAAAGAATATCCGATCTCAATGCAAAAATTTGTGCTAGTTTTACAGATAGTAATCCTTGACGTTGAATCCAATCCAAATCAGCGGGACCTTTCTTGAGAATCTGCCTCATAAAACGAAGGAAAGTTAGCAGTCTCATACAACTCTGACATCAATAGAGAATATGAATGAATGTTCAAGTCTTGACTACCATGGAAATTTCCATGACCAAATTATCAGATCATTGATGATACATTGAATGGATAAAGCAAATGCCCCGAATAATAGCCAACTCGCTCTAGGTATATCGTCTTGATATGCAGAGAATGCAAGTAATCCTAGCATGACATTCCCAATTCCTGCTAGAAGAAGCGTTCCTACAACTAGAAAAGGAGTAAAATCGCTAGGGTTCCTGAGATGTAATCCCGTACTCTCAATCCATAGAGCAGATGGGAGTAGGAATATTGCAAAAGAAAGCAAGAGGCGATTAGTTCCTCTATCATCTGATTCACCCCACGGCCAACGAAGACTTGCAACATCTCCAGCTTCCATTTGGAAAAGAGCAATCCACCAATAAATTAGATATCCAATTGCTGCAACAAACATAAAAATGATACTAAATCGTTGTAGGTTGCCAGTAACTCCTCCCCAAAGGTCTGATGGTTGAGATAATCTAGAAACACCCCAAACGTATGATGCCAAGACTAATCCACCAACTATGACAGTGAAAATTCTTAACTGATCTCTACTAATCTCCATCATATCACAACTATTCTTTCATTAGGAGGTGATATTGCCATATATCATCTAAATCTCCACTTCCGGGCATTTTCTTTATTTCTACATCTCCTTCTTCAGGATATCTTGCCATCAGTGCACCTTCAATAATCCCGTCATCGAGTTCCCAAAGAGGAAGTACGTCTCGATTCCCCTGGTCTGGTTTTTCATTTAGCCCTACACAGACATGAAATGTAGGCTCTAATGCATAAGTGAGTGTCCCCAATCCTGCAGCTTCCCACAAGTCCATCAATTCGTTCAAAAATTCGATATTATCTTCAATCCCTCGAAGAGAAAATGCTAGTTCTTCACCAACTCTTCTACCTACTTGCCTCATCATTATTTCCAAATCAAATCCAAGAATTGTGAGACTAGATAGACTATTTTCTCCAAGTTGTCTTCTAGCAGAATTTACCTCTCTTCCCGCCTTAAGCATTGCATCAGGATCGAACGGAGTATCTTCTTCAGGCAGTTCTAAATCAACACCTAAAGCAGTTCTCAATTTTTCCAGAAACGACCCTTGTCCTATTTCAATTCTTAAAGGATCAACAATCTGTTGTTCTGTGAATCGCTTCTCTGCTTGGTCAAATGGTATAGCTTCTGGCCATACAGCATCAATTAGATTGGCTTGTGAAATTGCGAATTGTTTCGATACCACTGAAAGAGCAGCATCTTCTTTTCCTCTTCCAACGGGATTCGACTCTATGTTTAGCATTTGAAGAACTTCTTCGTTATCCATCAATGCACCTTGAGATTCAACATCATCTGAATGTCTTACCATTACATTTTCATGAAGGTCCCGGAAAAATCGAATAGTTCTTCGATGTAACTTAGCCAAGATCTGTATCTTAACCCCTCTTTCTGCTGCTGAATTTATTGCTGCTAAAGCGGGCCCTCTATGCAAGTGTAGGATACCATATTCACCTAGCATCAGTACTACTCTTTCATTCGCCTCATTAGCAAATTGTTCGATACGTTTGTGAATGTGTATACGTTCTTTGAGTACTGCAAATTTTGGCTCGTCAAATCCTGGTGATTTTGCTTTATCTGCAACTTCTTGATTCCATGAAGTTCCACTAAGTAGTGTTTCATATCCTTCTTCAACTTGTCGAAGTTGTTCTTTTCTCATTCCGATGAGTCGTTCTACTGCTTCATTGATAGGTGGAGATGAAAATTTCATTGGTCTATCAGCAGTTGTTGTAACTAATCCAATTTCTTGAAGTCTTGAAAGAGAATTATATGCATCAAGTCTTGTAGTTCCTAATTCTGCGGCTAATTCAGAAGCTTTCAATTTAGGTTTAGAAGATAAAATCAGAACAGACTGTACTTCTCTTTCATTGAGTCCTGCAAAGGACAGAACTTGATCCCATCCCATCAGAACCCTTCTCCATCAGTAACTTCACTTAGAACAGACAGAATCTTCGCTACGTGATTTCTAGGTCTAAATAACCAGTCGTAGACATAGTGAATTTTTCTATCGGGTCCTACGACAAATGAAGACTTAGCAGGAAATTTACCTAGATGAACAGGCACACCATATCTTTTCGCCACCTGTCTTTCAGGATCTCCTAAGATTGGGTAAGGCAAATCTAAGGACTCTTTGAATTCTTTATGATCGTTTTTCGGATCTTGACTGATGCCAATAATCTCACATCCGACTGACTTAAACAATTCATATTGTTCTTTGAAATTCAAACATCCTCTCTTACATGTTGGAGCACCGTTAACTGAATAGAAGAAAATTACTTTCCAACTATTATCAAAATCACTTAAATTGACCATTTCTCCGTTTGATGACTCTAAAGAAAAATCTGGAGCATCCTTGCCAACTAAGGATTTCGTAGTTATTTGACTCATATTCCTTCCTCATTAAAGATCTAGCAAATGACCCATTCTCTTGGCCTTAGTCGATAAGTAATCGATATTATGTGGACCTACTCCATTAACATGTTCCACACGTTCAACTTCAATTCCGTTAGAAGTCATTGCAGATTCTTTCAGTGGGTTATTAGTTAACAGACGAATTTTTTCAATCCCCATCTCTTGTAACATTTGAGCAGCCACAGTATAATCTCTATCATCCGGTGGATGGCCTAGCAGAATATTAGCATCTAATGTATCATACCCTCTATCTTGTAATGCGTAGGCTTGTATTTTTGCAGACAATCCAATTCCTCGACCCTCTTGACGAAGGTAGAGAATAATTCCTACACCTTCGTGTTGAATTTCATTCAATGCTCGTTTTAGTTGAGGGCCGCAATCACATTTCAGTGAACCAAGAGCATCTCCAGTTAAGCATTCAGAGTGTATTCTTACTAGCGGAGCATCTTCATCCCATGGTTGGCCGGAGTAAATCGCACAGTGATCTTCAGAACTTAATTCAGGGAAAGACCGAATACGAAAATTCCCGTGTTCTGTGGGAAGAAAAGCATCTGGACGTGGTATCCTCACATTTTCAAGTGTTACCGTCGTATAATCGTTAGACTCAGTTAGAACCATGATTACCTGTAATAGTTTGTACTTATGAAGAACTGTTCAATCCCATTGTATTTTTTTTTTCGTACAGTTGAACACCCATTCATATATGCCGGAACCAGAAATTACCCCGATGCGGTCCAATCTTTGTGATCTAGGTGTTGCTGCCTGTGTTGTAAATAACGACCGCATATTGTTGATCAAGGAGTCGAAAGGACCTCATTCATCTAAGTGGGGTGTTCCCAAAGGATTTGTCGAGTCTGGAGAATTACCTGCTCAGGCTGCATTGCGTGAATTATTCGAGGAGTGTGGAATATCTGGAGAAATAATTGGTATAACTGCTCTCCGTGAGAGGGTTAAAGGAAACCAAACCGGTGTTTTTGTGGCTTATTTAGTAGTCCCTAACACTTTGGAGATTACGTTAAATTCTGAAGAAATTAGCGACTTCGGATGGTTTTCCCTCGAAGAACTAGATTCTGTTGAGTGGCTTAGTCATACGATGCATTCTATCTCTGTAGCTTCTATCAATCATTATTCTTCCATGGAAATGATAGATTACTCGGAAGAAAAGAACGAACCGTATCTTGTTCATTTCGTTCAAAAAAAGGTTGAGATTCCGGAGTTGTCGATATGAAAATCAATAACCTTGCCATTCGGTCTAGAACGAGAGTTCTTGTCGATTCTCCGGTTAACGAGAATGGTGAATTTGTATTATATTGGATGACAGCTCAACGTAGATTACGATGGAATCATGCTTTGGAGCACGCAGCTGATATGGCTGAAAGATTGGAAAAACCATTAATTGTTATTGAACCGTTTAGCATAGATCACTCATTTGCTAGCGACAGATTAGTTACTTTTGTGGCTCAAGGTATGCTTGACAATCGAGAAGCATTTGAAGGAACTGGAGTTCGATATATTCCATGGATTGAAACTCATCGCGAAAGAGGTAACGGCTTGTTGAGACGTTTTTCCAAGAGAGCTTGCCTTGTTGTAATTGATGATTTTCCAACTGGTCACCCTCGTCATGTGATGGAGCGAGCCCAGAAAATTCTTGAAACTCGTTTACACGCAGTAGATGGTTGTGGCGTAATACCAATGTCATGGACCGAGAAGGCTCCTCCGTTAGCCCATACCTTCCGAAGAGTAGTCCAACGTCGAGTTATAGAAGCAATTTCAAATTCACCAAAACCTAATCCTCTAGAATATAGAAGTAGTAGTCTTTGGATGCCTGAAAATGAATACTCTATCCTTTTGAAAGAACTGAGATTTTCTATGACCCCGCTTGAATGGTTATGGAGAGTATCTGAAGGAGGAGTAACTGGTAAGTCTGCACTAGAGCCCCTCCCGATTGATCATTTGGTACCTTCTGTAGAATCAGCAAGAGGTGGTTCTAAAGAAGCAAATAGATTACTGGAGATTTTTGTCAATCAAAGATTAGAAAAATATTCTGATGGACGAAACAATCCTTCAGAACCGATGACTAGTCGTTTATCCCCCTGGCTTCATTTTGGACATATCTCCGCATTAGAAGTAGTTGACAGAGTCCTCAAAAAAGGAAACTGGGATCCAACAATGACTCCTGATAAAGTTACAGGTTCTAGAAATGGATGGTGGGGATTAAATGAAGCATCAGAAGCCTTTTTAGATCAAATAATCACATGGCGTGATCTTGGTTTTCACTTTGCATATCACAGACCAGATCATGCAACATTTAATTCACTCCCAGAATGGGCTCAAATGACCTTAACTGAACATGCTAATGACCCGCGTCCATCCTATGTTTTTGATGAATTAGAAAACGCTGAAACTCATGATGAAATATGGAATGCAGCCCAAAGAGAATTGCGTGAGACAGGTGTAATTCACAATTATTTGCGAATGTTATGGGGTAAGAGAATTTTGGAATGGGCACCAGATCCGGTTACAGCATCAGATTGGATGGTTAGACTAAATGATCGATGGGCTTTAGATGGCAGAGATCCTAACTCCTACACTGGAATATTCTGGGTATTAGGGCGACATGATCGCGCTTGGGGACCAGAACGCCCAGTCTTTGGAAAAGTTAGATTCATGTCGAGTGCAAACACAGCAAGAAAACTTGATCTTAAAGGATACTTGAATCAATTTGGAACAGGTGAATTTGATACAATTGAGGGATGATATTTGGTAAATTACCTACATGAAACTCGAATAGAAGCACCTCGAAAAGTGGTTTGGGAATGGCATACTAGAGATGGTGCATTTGACAGATTAGCCCCCCCTTGGGAAAACATAGAAACAATTTCTGCACCACCTGATTTATCACCTGGTGGAACCAGAGTAATGAAGATGAAAATGGGCCCAATAAAACTGAAATGGATTGCTGAACACACAGATATGATTGAAGAAGAATTATTTGCAGATAGAATGGTTCGTGGCCCGTTTAAGAGATGGTGGCACACTCATCGTTTTATCAAAGAAAAACCAAATGTTACCGTTATACGTGACGAAGTAAGCTATGTAATACCAGTAGGGTTTCTAGGTCGATTATTTGGTGGACGATATGTTCGTAAAAATATAGAAAATATGTTTACATCAAGAGCAATTAGTCTCAAGAGAGATATAATGAGACATCAAGCATTTTCTAATTCTCCCAGAAAAAGAATATTGATTAGCGGAGCCAGTGGATTGATTGGCTCACAACTTATTCCGTTTCTTGATACTGGGGGTCACGAAGTCATTCAACTAGTTAGAAGAAAACCGTTAGATGAGAATCAACGATTTTGGGATCCTTCGAAAGGAGAATTAGATCCTCAGTTATTTGATGGAATTGATGCAGTAATTCATTTAGGGGGAGTAGGAATTGGAGATAAGAGATGGTCTAAAAAACGTAAACAGGCAATCGTTGAATCACGCCAAAAATCTGTCACCTTACTCTCAGAAACTATGGCATCTTTAGAGAAAAAACCAGAGGTATTTGTTGTTGCTAGTGCAATAGGAATTTATGGAGATAGAGGTGATGAAGATATTGATGAAAATAGTACTCATGGTACAGGCTTCCTTACAGATACAGCAACAATATGGGAATCATCTGCGGATGCTGCCAGAGAGGCAGGAATTAGAACCATCCATCTTCGAACTGGAATCGTACTATCTCCTAAAGGAGGAGCCTTAGGGAGAATGCTCTTTCCATTTAAGATGGGAGCTGGTGGCCCTATTGGTTCGGGAAAACAATGGATGTCATGGATTTCAATGGATGATCATATTGCAGCAGTACAGCATTTAATGATGACAAAAAATTGTGAAGGAATGTATAATCTAACTTCACCTAATCCAGTTCGCCAGAAAACTTTTGCAAAAACGTTGGGTCGAGTTCTTAGGAGACCCGCGTTCGCTCCTCTACCAGGTTTTGTTGTTAGGATTATTTTTGGTGAACTCGCACGTCCTCTTCTATTAGAAGGACAGAAAGTACACCCTCGACGTCTAATTGAATCAGGTTTTGAGTTCGAACATCCAAATTTAGAAGATGCTTTTAGAGATTGTCTCGGCAAATGGAAACCGCAATAATTTCTGGACAAGCCTAAGAAATAGAAATGGTAGCGGATAACATGCGTGAGCATCCATCCGACCGGGTCGATTTGAGAAGTGACACAGTCACCCAACCTACTGATGAAATGCGAAAAGTAATGTCTTCCGCGCCAGTTGGCGATGATGTCTTAGGAGATGATCCTACTGTTATTGAATTAGAAAATCGCCTCTCTTCGATGTTAGGTAAAGAAGCAGCACTCTTCGTGCCCAGTGGAACAATGTCGAACGCAATTGCAATTCGTACTCATACAAATCCTGGCGATGAAATAGTTACTGAGGCGACTAGCCATATTTACATCTATGAAGGGGGAGGTTTTGCAGCATTATCTGGTTGTTCAGTTTCTTTGGTTCCTGGGAATCGTGGAATTATGACACCCGAAGATGTCAAAAAAGCAATTCGTAAAGCAGATGGTAGTCTTGCACACTTTCCAAACGGATCTCTTGTTTGTGTTGAGAATACTTCCAATAGGGGTGGTGGAACTTGTTATCCTCAAGAAACACTTGATGCAATTGCTAAAGTTGCCCATGAGAATGATTGTACTGCTCATATGGACGGGGCTCGTTTATTCAATGCATCAGTCGCTTCCAGCACATCTCTTGCACGTATTGTTCGCGATTATGACTCAATTTCTATTTGTTTATCCAAGGGACTCGGCGCTCCTGTAGGGAGTGTATTGGTAGGCTCAACTGAATTTATCGCATTAGCTCATCGTTGGCGTAAGATGTTCGGAGGAGGAATGCGTCAAGCTGGAATCATTGCTGCAGGTGGAATATTTGCCTTAGAAAATCATATTGAAAGAATGGCAGATGACCATGCGCGTGCCCGTAAACTTGCTCAAGAAATAGGAAATATGGACGGATTCGATGTTGATATCTCAACTGTTGAAACAAATATGGTATACATTACAACAGATCATTTAGCCTCTGATGTAATTGAATCACTTTCCATAAAAGGAATTGATGCATTAGATTTAGGCCCAAATATGCTTAGATTGGTTACTCATCTACATATTACAGATGAAGATATAGAAAGAACAATTGATGCATTTGCAACATTGTAATTATTTGATTCATAAGGAGTCAATTTATTGTTTAACTATGACAACGACCTCGAGAGTAAACGATGAAAATAAAGATCGGTTATGTGTTGCGTGTGAAATTGAACCATTGAATCATAATTCAGACTCATGGTGTCCTAGATGTAAATGCATGATTCATCCACATTGTTCAGGAAGAATTCCTTTACATGAATCATCAAAAGAAGACAAAGAAATTGTAAATCAAATATTGCAAAATCATTCAAGAAGATCTACCATAGGTAGGATCCGAGAATGGCATAAAAGGTTAGATAAAGAAGATTCTGAATGGCTTTTTGTTCCTCAAGAATCTCATCTTCAGTCCATTGTTGATGATCAAAAAGCAAATGAAATAAGAACCCGAATCATTGATCAAATCAAGTCAACTGAAAGTCAAGATCTTAAGGAGAGGCTAATGAATCGAGGATTCCCTTTACCTGGTGGTTGTTGGTTACAAATTAGTTCATGTTCTTCTTTGCCTCCCTCAATCACAATTGATGGAATAATAAACACAGGTGCTCGCATCCCTGATTCTCAACTAATCGAACTGATTTCAAAAATGGAAGATTGGGAATTAAAAGCAGTAAATTGGCATCGTTTAGGTCAATTACTTGCTCAATTAGGAGAGACCCTGAGAGATCTATGGAAGACATCTCTTCGGGCAGAACGTCAAGTTCATCCAAGATGGAGACATCATTTCCGTCAAGCTCGACGTCGAAACAGAAGTGATTTCAAAACTATTGCAGCTGTGATATCTAAAGTTCTCAGACGGTGGACTTTATTTTCAGATCAATCTAATGTTAAAATCACTAACAGTTCATTTGAACACCAACAAAATAGTCTTGAAAAATTACCATTCTATTTGGATAGTTTGCCAGAAAATGAAATTTTATCAATGCCTTGGCTTAGAAGATGGAGAGAAATAACAAACAATTGGTCAAATCCAGAATTGCTAAAAAATGAATATAATTCTCTCATCACTGTCAGAAATGGAAGATTATTTCTTAGGGTTGAAGATAATGATGGAAGAATAAAATTACGACGAATTCCATCAGATATCCATATTATTTCTGCAATAATTTCTGCTCAATTATCTCCTCCGGGGACCTCAATTCATGACAGTCTTCAACTGTTGTTGAGTAATTGGGAAAACGAAGAAGTAATTCCCAAAATTCCTAACGATGCAGATCGTAAAGCTGCAAGATTGCTAAGAGATATAGAACACCAAACAGAAAACATCAACTTCTCTGAAAATGAACGCAGTTTATTGATTCAAGGTACTACAGGTACTGAATATCAAATAAAAATTAATCGAACTGCAAAAAATTTAACTGAAGATAAATTTCAACTTAGTGCTAGAACGAATTCATCTGAGCCTTGGGGCAAAATTTGTACTCATGCTAGTGATGAATTACGAGATTTACCAATAGGAGATCAAATTGTCACTTTAGCCTTAATTTGTTCAAACGATCGTGAAAATAATACTGCAATTGCTACAATTCACAACTTTCTAGTTGGTCATGGAAAAATTCCTAGAAATCCAGAAATATATCAAGATCATTTTGAGCCTCCAAATCCTTTACGTGAAAGGGTTAGAGACTTTTTTGAAGCAAGAGATGTCCATGATAATAATATTAGAAGAAGACATCAAAACCCTCCTTATGTTAATTGGGGAAGATTAGTTGAAAATGAATGGGATAATCAGCAAGGCGAATTCCGTTTTGAACGAGAACATCAATTTCCCATAAATGATGATACTTTAGGAGATGGAGGAAATAGAAATCGAATTCCAAATATTCTAATCAATGCAATGGTTGCTTTCAATGCAGCTCCAATAGGGGCATTAGCACGCTTACCAAATGCTCCAGGCGGTATATTTGGATTATTGACTATAGAAAATCAACTCCTAACTCAACAAGAAGTAGAGGTTTTACAGTCGACTGCCCGAATACATGGTTGGGT
>PADI01000021.1 GCA_002702985.1 Methanobacteriota archaeon | reverse complement strand
TTCCCTCCTCTTAAAGAGCATCATAGAAATTCTGCTCCTTCTGACCAAGCTATTTCGGTTGCATTCCTTTCTGACGTCCACCTCGGATCAAAGACTTTCTTAGAAGCACAATGGCATAAAATGGTTGAATGGTTCAATACAGACCCTCTAGCTAAAACAATCCGTTATTTTGTAATTAGCGGAGACGGTGTTGATGGAGTTGGGATATATCCCAATCAAGAAAAAGAACTTGCAATTCCTGATCTATTCAATCAATACGGAGGACTAGCTAGACTTTTGGAACCACTTCCTGACTGGGTAGATGTTCTCCTTCTTCCGGGAAATCATGATGCTGTTCGACCTGCAGAACCACAACCTGCCTTAGATCCGGAACTTCAACAGGACTACAATAATACAACATTTGTTGGTAATCCATGCGACTTCAGCCTACATGGAGTTAGGATCTTATCTTATCATGGAAAGAGCATTGATGATTTCGTTTCCAAAATGAGAAGTGTATCATATGATCGACCTGAAGCAGCAATGCGAGCAATGATTGATCGAAGACATCTGGCACCATCGTGGGGCGGAAAAACACCTCTAGCTCCTGAACCAGAAGATAATTTAGTAATTCGAACAATACCTGATATTTTCGTTACCGGTCATGTACATGGCCATCATGTTTCAGATTACAAAGGAGTCAAATTGATTCATAGCAGCACATGGCAAGATCAAACGGGGTATCAACGAACTCTAGGATTCCAGCCAAGACCTGCTATTCTTACAGTAGTCAACCTACACACCCACGAAACTGCAAGTATTCCATTCGCATAATCATTCAAAATCTTCTATTTCTTGAACAAGTCCGTCTAATATTTCATTTTCTGACACTCTAGTTCTCAATAATGCAAAACCAACCAGTAATATCACCAATAATGATGCTCCAATAATCAATTCTCCATTCAAGGATGATGGTGTTGCACATTCATCTCCCTCTAAAGTTGTACAATCAGAATTATCTGGAACTTGAATAGGTGACGAAGAATCACCTAACTCTTCAGGTATAATGAATGTAATACTAGATGAATTACTATTTCCAGATGCGTCCAATACGTATACTGTAAGGGTGAATTCTTGCAATGCTGGCAAAATCGGATTTGGAGTAATTGTTATCTGATGATTTTTACGAAGGGCAACAATATCTCCAGTAAATGTCTGGCCATTGACTTCAATAGATTCCGTCGCTTCTTCACTAGTATACCATGTTACTTTTAGTGAACCTCCTGATAATGGTTGAACATCCAAATTGAGTACTTCAGGAGGGATGGAATCTAATTCCTCTGAGGTATTGAATTGGACAGAAGCTGATGGGGCATCACCTACGGAAATAGTACACGAATAAGCGGTAGACGTAGTTAATCCAGTCAACTGAACGGTATGTAAAAGAGACTCTATACCAGAAGGTGACAAAATGGATTCATTCCATTCATTAGATGAATTATCACCTGATGTACAGGTGATAATTCCTGCTTCAGGTTGGGTTGTTGACCACTCAAGAATTGCAGAATTAGCAGTAGTTCCTGCGACCTTAGCACCATACACTTGTTGAGCCACGTCTGGTAGTTCAAAGCCAGTCAAAACTGCAAATTGTTGAGATTCGACATCATAACTACTCAACATAGATGCTTGATCACCTTCAGGAAGTAAAATATCTACAATATTTGGATCGTAATCTACTCCATCAACGGGTGAAGGATCAGCTCCACCTCCTAAACGCCAAGTCTTAGCTGTAGCATCAACATCTCTCCATTTACCTGTACCGAATCCATCTTGACTTCCAAGTACCACTATGAAACGATAATTTGGTACATCTGATCCAATAACATTTTTTGAAACAGTGATTACAATCGTCTTTGTTTCTACATCTCCAGAAACCTCAATGCCTCTGGCGCTAGTTTCTCCTGATGCTGCATTTACGGCCTTAACTGCCCCAGGTTCACCGGTTGCAGATATTGCAACTTCCCAAGCCCAATCCGGATGGACCTCAGCATTTGCTCCTTCAAGCATTTGAGTGCGTCCAGAAGCTGTTTCACCCTGATCAACGTATATCTGAACAATTTGATGGCTGAAACCATTTGAAAGACTCCAATAATCTGTCATCTCGGCTACTGTTATCTCAAAACGTGCATTCCAAGCACTTTGACTAATCTTCATATTTGTTCCATCAAAGAGACCAATGCCGGGTGAAAAATCGCTTGATAGAGGATATGTGTAATCGCCATCACCATTTTCATCACCAGTAATATCATCAAATTCTAACAAAGTAACCCATTCTTCTAAATCAGGAAGAACAATTTCTGCGGGTGCAGGGGGAGCTATCTCAACATCTTCACCGTCACCATACGAAAGAGAATCAGACCATGCAGAAACAACCTTGACACGTGTAGTATAACGCGGCGCTAGACCTAAATCTGACCAAGGTATAACAAATTCATAAATTTCTTTCCCAGCACATCCACCAAGAATTGAGGAACCTGTTAATGCCCATTGTTCGTTATCTCCTACTTGCCCTCGAGCATCAAATAAATTCCATTTTGCTTGACCATCGTCTCGTAATTGTTCGAAATCAAATGCAACCATCTTCTTTGCTGGAAAACCCAAAATTTGATTCCCAAAATATGTTCTAAAATTAGTCTGAACTTCATTAAAATTCTGAGCATTTGGTTGCATGAAATATATGGCCAAATCTGCATCTCTTGATTCATTTAATTCTTCAATTTGATTGGGATTAGTCATATCTACTCGGACATATAGGTTCGACGCATCATATCCTAGATGGAATGATTCAATATCCAAATCACCTCCATTTACAGAGTCGGCAGAATAAATTGCTGCGCCATCCCATTCTCCTGGTAAAGCAATTCCATCTATCATTGGTTCAATAATTGCACTAGCAGATTCATCAGGTAATGCAGGATTTGTCCAAAGATCTTGAAGGTAAGGGGGTAAATCCAAATTAATTGCTCGATAAATATTGGAGAGATGTACTTTAAACAAAACATCCCACATCTCATCATATCCACTATCTTGATCTAAACCATACCACCAATACCAATCACTTCCTTCAGCAATGTAGAGTGATTCCCAAGCGAGAGAAAGACCTGGATCATCTGGATTCTCAGATTCAAAATCAACTAATGCTGTTCTGGCTTCAACAAGGCGTTGCCATGCAAGACTCTCATCCTCTTCTCCTGCCCACGTGCTTAATGTTCCATCAATCCAAGATCCTGTTCCAATATTATCGATTCTAGGAAGTGTGTAATTATTGGATAAGAATTCAGAAGGTGTTGTTGTAACAACGGTTGGGTGTGAAGAAAGTCTGGAATACCATTCATGGATGAAAGGTCTAGCATTGTCAGAATGCTGGAATTCAGACATAAACATCCAATTTTCACCATCCATAGCAACTGTTAGTAGATGCTCACTAGGATCTTCTCCGGCAGCTAACAATTCAGAACGAATTCCATCTAAGTAAGACAGAAAATCTGAGACTGCCGCTTCTGGAGTCATTGAACCGTATTGGAATGCAACTCTATCAGAAATTACCCTATCACGGAAAATAACTGCAACTTCTCCTCCATTTTCACCTTCTACAACCCAAGGAGTTGCTAATTGTGCAGCATCTTCTACATCAATAGAACTGCCGTCTTCAGAAGTGGATTTTGCTAAAATCTCCTCATCTGTAACCATCCACTGAATTCCAACATCAAAGACTGGTTGAACCATAGGTGGTGAAACGGCTTGTTCAGATGGCCACATACCATTGGGTCGAAAACCTAATTCTTCCTCAAATAAATTCATCCCGTTGGTGAGATGTGTTGTTACATCTACGGGCCATGCATCTTTGTTAACTCGGATTCCGTCTTCGAAAGTCCATCCATCCATCATTAAGAGAGGCATAATTGGGTGATAATAGGGAGTTGTTGTCAACTCTACCTGACCTCTTTCAGCTAATTGGCTATACATCGGAAGAACATTAGCCATGTGAGAATGTTGCTGATCGATTACATATGTTAATTCAGCAGGAGTAAAATCTCTACCCTTGGTGAATAAATCCATCAAACCTTGATCGTACTGAGTAGGAGTATTATTTGGTTGAGTAAAGAAAGACGAATATTCTCCTTGTACATAATCTGGAGAGAATTGGAAAAGATACCATAAAACCTGTAAGTCCAATAAATCCTGAGGAGATAGCAATTCATCATCCATTATTGTTGCAGGCTTGAGATTATGCAAGGTTGCATCATAGAGTTCTTTGTAACGCTGACTGGCGGGTAAAACCCATGCATTAGGATCTTCGGATGAGACATTGTAAATCCACCCACTATTCCAGAACGATTGGAACTGCATTGTATGTAATTCAAGAGCAGTTGCATTTGGATAATCAGCAACCGTCCCGTTAGAATTTGTTGGCCATGCTCTCCTTGCAAAATCGGTATGAACATCTGGAGTCTCATTACGATGATAGTCAACAAGTTGCTCTAAGAAAGATGGAACAAGATTGTATGTGACCTGAGTTCCCGGATACTGGGCTAGAATTCCAGGAGAATCTACGTACTCCGTCATCGCATGAACACGGACCCAAGGGAGTTCAAACATCCCGGTTAACTTATTCTTGTAATACGGTTGATGCTGATGAAATACAATTGCTACATTCAATGCATCTTCCGCCTTATTTACTCCGGAACTGGCAACAATTTCCATAGATGACGGATCAATAGATTCATTCCTATCAGGAAGACGATACATGTGAGAAAAAGTCTCAGCACCATTAGAACTTGCAGGATTCTGTGAAGGGAATGATGTCCAAACATTCCCTTGATCCTGCCATTGTGCCCATATCACAAAATCTACAGAAGTGGGAGAACCAATAGCGTCCCAAGGAATAGAAATTTCAGTAATCATATTTTCTGACCAACCAATATATCCTTCACCTGGAAATGTATAGGAATTCATAGCAGTATTTTCTTCATGGGTAGTTTGCCAAATACCGTCCTGCTCAGCAAAAATTGCATAATAACTAGAATCTTCCAACACAAATGCATAATCAGCAGCAAAGGGAAGTACATGTGACAAACCCCATTCTTTGGAAAGAGATGTCCCTCCCGAAGAGGTATTGAGATAAACGAATAGATCTGCTCCTCCATCAGTTGATGCCCAATCTGTGCCTTCCCAACCGATGAAAAGATGTGTAGAATTCCAAGTTAGATGGAGAGATACACCATTTTCATCAACACCCATATCTGTTGATGAGGGCCAATCTGAGGGGTCCCCATCTATCGAAATATCATTTGGAGTAGCAGCACCCGACACTCCCAATAAAATTGGAGAAATCATGACCAGAATTAACCCGAGGGCGACTCGAGAACTGTTGTTCGAACTAGGCGCCATAACCTTCGGTGAAACCTCTAACATATTATTTTCACACAAAAAAACCATTCAATTGTAGAGGATGGAATAAATACCGGTACTAGCGGATTGGGTTATTCAGAAGGTAGGGGGGAGTGTATGGTAGTTGCATATCTTTCAGCAGAAGTTGGATTTGAAAGTCAACTTCATACCTACTCTGGTGGACTAGGAGTTTTGGCCGGAGACCACATAAAATCAGCAGCAGATGCTGGAATAAATCTAGTAGGGTGCACCTTACTTTATCGGAATGGGTATGCCAGACAACATATCGATTCTGAGGGGGTACAGACAGAAACTTTTGATGAAATAGATCCCACGGATTTCATGAAAGATACCGGTAAGGAAATCCAATTAGAATTAGATGGAACTATACTTTATTCCAAGATTTGGGAATATAGAATAAAAGATATCTCAACATATTTCCTTGATACTAGACACCCGTCGAATTCTCTAGAACACTCTTCACTCGGAGATAGGCTCTATGGGGGAGATGATTCTACTAGAATTAGACAAGAATATCTCTTAGGAGTAGGAGGTATTCGAGCTCTATTGGCCTTAGGATACAATATTTCTGGATTACATCTTAATGAAGGACACTGTACCTTTGCTGCTCTAGAAATGTTAAGTCAAGGTTGGTCTAGAGAAGAGTTAGCCCGTAGAACTCTTTTCACAACTCACACTCCTGTTCCTGCTGGACATGATAGATTCAGATGGGAAGATGTCGAGCATGTCCTTGGTGACTTATTACCCACAGACGCTAAGGACATTGCAAACAGTGGCGAATCGTGTTCAATGAGTCATTTAGGCATAGGACTTTGTGGAAAAGTAAATGCTGTTTCAGGACTTAATGCGAAAGTAGCAGAGAAAATGTTTCCAGGAACGAATATTCATCCTATTACTAATGGAGTTCATCACATCACTTGGACGAGTGATCCCTTCAAATCTTTATTCGATAAAGAATCAATAGATTGGAGGACTGATTCAACGAAAATTAGGGGAATGAATTTTACAAATGAAGATCTAATTTACGCTAAAGAAAGTTCGAGAAAACAACTAAGATACTTTGTCGAAAAGGAAACTGGAGTACAATTAGACCCGGAGAAATTGACAATTGGATTCGCTAGAAGGTTTGCTACATACAAACGTGCGAATTTGATTTTCAAAAATTTAGAACGATTAAGAAATATTGGTTCGAATAAAATACAATTTGTATTTTCAGGAAAAGCCCATCCAAAGGACATTGGTGGAAAAATGTTGATCAAAAGCATTTACGAAGGTGCAAAAAAAATTGAAGATGAAATTCCAGTGATTTTCCTTGAAAATTACTCAATGGAGACCGGATTGATTATGACTGCGGGTTCCGATATTTGGTTGAATAACCCGATAAGACCGATGGAAGCATCTGGAACATCTGGAATGAAAGCCGCATTAAACGGAACTCCGAATTGTTCTATTCTTGACGGATGGTGGCCTGAAGCTTGTATTCATGGAAAAAATGGATGGGCGATAGGAGAAGGAGAAGACGAAAGAGATGATGAAAGAGATGCCAAAAACATCCTTGATGTTTTAGAGAATGAAGTATTACCAGCATGGAAAAATAAACATCAGTGGCTAGAAATAATGAGACAAAGTATCTACACTTCAATTGGATTCACTGGCGCTAGAATGATAGAAGATTACCAAAAGTTCTACGATTCTTTTCATACTAATTAGGCGAGAAAATGTTGTCAGAGAAACAAGTTGGGATTCTCTGCCATATTACCAGCATCCCTAATCCAAATCTAGGAAAAAATGGAGCTATTCGATTCTTAGAATTCTTGAATCAATTGGGAGTTTCTGTTTGGCAAGTTCTTCCAATTCACCCTCCTGACGAGTATGGTTCACCTTATGCCTCTTCATCTGCATTTGCTGGATGGGTTGATCTTTTGGAAAACGTATCTAGAGAGGTCTCAACTAAAGATATCCAAAATTACTGTAAAAAGCAAGGTGAATGGTTAGAAGAATTTGCTCAATTTCGAGTTCTTAAAGAACGATTTGACGAAGCACCTTGGACAGAGTGGCCACAAGAATTCCGTTCAAGAAATAGTCTAAATTTTTCAGAAAATGAATTACAAAAAATTCAGAAAATCTACAAAGAACAGTATCTTTTCGATCAATCATGGTCTAAAATGAAAGAATATGCCAGGATAAAGGGGATACGAATGTATGGAGACATTCCATTCTTTGTATCTCATGATTCAGCAGACGTATGGGCATGTCCAGAAAGATTTCATCTGAATAAAAAGGGATTCCCTACTCATGTTTCCGGTGTGCCCCCTGACTATTTCTCACAAACTGGCCAAAGATGGGGGACTCCACTATACAAGTGGGAGACTCATAAAAAAGAAGGATTCAGATGGTGGAAAAATCGAATGAATCGAATGTTTCAACTTTTTGATATTGTTAGAATCGACCATTTTCGAGCAATTGATTCGGCTTGGTCTATTCCTGCACATCATCCAACTGCAGAAAACGGATCTTGGGTTAACGGACCCGGAGATGAATTCTTATCTGAAATTATTTCTAGTAGTAAAGGAAATATTGTTGCAGAAGATCTAGGTATTATTCCAGAAAGTGTTTCTGAACTCAGGAAACGACATAACTTACCAGGTATGGTAATTCTTCAATTCTCGAATGATGATGATAACAACCCACATAATCTTGAAAATCATACTCTTGATACGGTAGTATACACAGGTACACACGATAATGATACAACAGTTGGTTGGGGGATCAAACCAGTAGATGAAACGGTAATAGATGCACTAAATTCAGTCTCAAATTTAGCAATTATCCCATTACAAGATGTTCTTAAACTGGGTTCAGAAGCCAGAATGAATACACCTGGAACAAAGGAAGGAAATTGGACTTGGCGATGTAAATGGGACGATCTAAATGAAATGAATACCAATTGGTTTAGAACAGCAATAAAACAGAGTGGAAGACTAAGTTGATTCGCGAGAACGCAACAAAATTAGAGCAACTATTCCTACTATGATTCCAAATCCAATCAAAGATAAATAATGAATAGAACCAAGACTTTCCTCAGACTCTAA
This sequence comes from Methanobacteriota archaeon, assembly GCA_002702985.1. Classification (GTDB taxonomy): domain Archaea; phylum Thermoplasmatota; class Poseidoniia; order Poseidoniales; family Thalassarchaeaceae; genus MGIIb-N2. The sequence goes on along the minus strand of PADI01000021.1, from coordinate 256 downwards.
ACTTGATTCATTTGATGCATCATCAATAGGCGGATTACAAGCTATTTCAGTACATGACCATGCACCTTCAGTACAGAAACATTCGTTGCATCCATCTTCGGCTGGACGAGTTTCGCCTTCGATACATGTAGGCTCAGGCTCTGGTTCTGGCTCAGGCTCAGGCTCTGGTTCTGGCTCAGGCTCAGGCTCTGGTTCTGGCTCTGGTTCTGGCTCTGGTTCAGGCTCTGGTTCAGGCTCTGGTTCAGGCTCTGGTTCA
>PADI01000020.1 GCA_002702985.1 Methanobacteriota archaeon | reverse complement strand
TTGCTGGATTCTTGACGCCATGGCCATACAACTATTGGCGACTGAAAAAATACGGAATTTCGTGTCATTAAGCCTTGATTTCAAAAAAATCAAACATAAAATTTCATATCCAGTAATCGGAACGTTCAATGAACCGAGATTAGAGAGGGGGGCGAAGGAACAATGACGATAGTTGCTCTTCTCCAATTAGATCACACTGTAGGCGATATAGATGCTAATGTTAAATCAATAGAAAATGCAGTTGGAATTGCCCAAGAAAATGGAGCAGACTTGGCAGTTAGTTCTGAATTAGCCATCTCAGGATACCCTCCTAGAGACCTGCTTGAGAAACATGGATTTGTTCGACAATGTATTGAAGCAACAAAATCTATTCAAGTATCTATTCCTACAATTGTTGGAACACCGATTCCTCCCGAAGCAGAACGAACTAAACCTGGAAATGGGGCTGTTAGAATCATTCCTGGTCGTCCTACTCGAGTAGTTACTCAGAAGCAATTACTTCCTACATACGATGTATTTGATGAAGAAAGATATTTTCATCCTGATTCAAAACCTGGAATTTTAAGGCTGCTAGATGGCCAAAATATAGGAGTTACAATTTGCGAAGATGCTTGGCAACATGCGGGATTGGTTCCCTCGGATTACTCTGTTGATCCAATTGAACAATTGTCTTCGTTTTCTATCGATGGAGAAACCCTGAAAATGTCATTGAACCTTTCTTCATCTCCATTCCATATAGAAAAGCAAGACACACGAGCAGAAGTTGCGAGATGTGCTGCAAAAACACTAGAACATCCCTTTCTACTTTGTAATCAAGTAGGCGCAAATGACGATTTAATTTTTGATGGGAGAAGTCTAATTGCATGGCCAGATGGATATATGATTCAAGCTCCTGCATGGAAAGAAGGGATTTTACTAATCGATATAGAAAAACGAAGTGGTAAATTTCTATTACTTAATGAAGAAGATGTAATCGATTGTGAAATTTTTGATGGAGAACCCACAATAATCTCTCGCTACACAGAATTACTAGATGCGATTACTATAGGAGTTAGAGATTATTGTAGAAAATCAGGACTAGAATCAGTGGTCCTAGGGATGAGTGGAGGGATAGATTCGGCTGTTTCAGCTGCTATTTGTGTTCGAGCCTTAGGCTCAAAAAATGTGATAGGGATTTCAATGCCTAGTCGACATTCTAGTGATCACTCTATCTCTGATGCAGAATTTACAGCAGAAAAATTAGGAATGGAATTACTATCTATGCCTATAGAAGAAATTCATCATTCAGCAGAATCCACATTAATTCATGAATTAGAAAAGGGGCATTCAGTTGCCGCGGAGAATATACAATCTCGACTAAGAGGAATGCTGGTAATGGGTGTTGCCAATGCAAGGGGAGCAATGGCGATTGCTACAGGAAATAAATCAGAACTTGCGATGGGATATTGTACATTATATGGCGATATGGCTGGAGGATACTCCCCATTAGGAGATGTATGGAAAACTGAGGTCTATGAATTGGCTAAAGCAATCAATAATGAAGCAAAATCATCAGGTCATGACGAGCCAATTAACGAATCGACCATGACAAAACCCCCATCAGCTGAATTGGCGCCAGAGCAGACAGATCAAGATAGCCTCCCACCTTACGAAGTATTGGACTCAATATTGCAATTACATATGGAAGAAGGGTTAGATGCAGATGCAATTTCTGGATTCACTGGGCTAGATATTGCACTAATTTCTGATATTCTTCTTCGTTTTGCAAATAACGAACATAAAAGATGGCAGATGTCACCATCTCCACGTGTCTCTAAAAGAGCGTTTGGTCAGGGATGGAGGCAGCCTCTAGCTGCAAAAAAGAATTAGGAAGTGAGACATATGGAAATCCCTTCTGAACTTATTTCAATGATATCTGGAGAACAAGGAGAAACAAAACAAAAAGCGGCAAGACTAGTAGTCGACTTAGCTTCTGTCTCAGGAGCAAAAGAATTCATCAAATGTAATAATTCACACGTAAGTGGAGTTAGTGTGTTAACAGGAGGCCATGGATTACGCACATTTCTATCTGATTTATCCAGTGATCCAGATGGTAAAGTCGCTATTCCTACAACACTAAACAGCGCTGGATGTGATCATGAAAAAATGGATGAGATGGATATAGAATATCCTGATTTCCTTAAACAACAATTTGAGATAATTCATGCATATATGAAACTTGGAATAAAAGCAACTCTATCCTGTACTCCTTATGATAGAGGAATAGATGAGGAAGGAATTGGATCTTGGGCAGAATCAAATGCAGTATGTTTCTCGAATTCATATACATCTCTAATCACAAATAGAGAATCAGGATTGTCTGCTCTTGCCACTGCATTAACGGGATGGGCTCCCAGATGGGGGCTTCATCTTCCTGAAAATCGAATTCCAAACCTAATAGTAAATGTAGAATGTGAAATGGACGACCCTACTGATTGGAGTATACTTGGAGATTGGATTGGGGCTCAACGATCATCAGACTGGAAGATGCCATGGGGACCAATGCCTCTGATTGAAGGCCTCCCCAAAAATCCAACTTTTGAAATGCTGAAATCTCTAACAGCAGCAGCAGCAAACTATGGTTGTCCCATGTTATGGATTGAAGATAATGGATTGGATACTTCAGAGATTCAATCTAAACTAATTTTTAATGAAAACGAATTAGCAATTAGATACAACGAACTGGCTCCAAAAGGAGAAGTCGATTTAGTCGTAATCGGATGTCCACAAGCAAGTGTAGGAGAAGTTCGAGCTACAGCTGCTGAAGTAAGAACTCGTATGGAGTTAGGTGAAAAAATCCCGAACCATCGACTGTGGGTTTTCACATCTAGTTACAACTACAAAACTCTAGAAAATGATGGGACTGTTAACTTATTAGAAGAGGCAGGTGCTCTAGTTCTGAAAGATACTTGTCCCGAAGTGACTCCTTACAATCGTACAAAGTATAACCATCTCATTACTAATTCACTGAAAGCAGAACACTATCTTACAAGTGGTCTGAATAATATGCCAACTAGTGTGGCAAAAATCGAAGAATGCGTTGCTATTGCATTTGATCCTTTTAGAATTGAAGGAGAAAGGCCCACACTTGAAGAAAAAAGTCATGGAATTGTTCAATCTGCAAAAACTTACCAGACAGGTAAAATCACTCTTCAGGGAGAAAGTCTACCTAGCCAAAATGAATGGGAGATATACGGGAAAGCATTGGTGACAGATGTTCCTATTACATATCTTGGATATGTTAATCGTGATTCAGGTGTTATAGAAGATCCAGGACACCCATTAGACGGAGTAGCAATCGAAGATACCATCTTGATTTATCCCAAAGGATCAGGATCTACAGTAGCACCTTATGTCTTAATGGGATTAATCTATACTGGAAAGGGCCCTAAAGGGATTGTTAATCGAGATGTTTGCCCACTCTCAATGCCTGCTGCATCATTATTGGGGGTACCCTATGCAACAAAATTCGATGAAGACCCATGTCTAGAAATCAATTCGGGAGATGAAATAGTAATGAAATTAGAAAACGGAACTGTACGATTAGAAGTAATTCAAAGATGTGATGCTTGAAGGGGTGAAGCACTTACGGTACAACCCCCTCTGATAGCCATGAGAGTCGTCGTTACAGGAGGGGCAGGGTTCCTTGGAAGTCATCTATGCGAGGCTCTTCTGCTTGATTTTAACGAAGTTTGTGTCATTGACGATATGTTCAGAGGTAAACAAAAAAATCTGGAAAATTGTAAAGAATCAGCCGCAGAAATGGGGATTCCATTTCATATTGTAATGAAGGATGCTAGTAATCCTGAAAGTTTTGAAATTGCCCTTCGTCGTTTGGGAGGCAGTGTAGATGTGGTATACCATCTGGCTGCAATAAACGGAACTAGATGGTTTCACGAAAGACCTGATTTGGTCGTTAGAGTCAACCATGACACTTTGGAGAATGCATTGAATTTCGCTACCTCTCAAGGAGCACGATTCATTTTTACTAGTAGCCCGGAAGCTTGGGGTGAACAAACAATAATGCCTTTAGGAACTCATAGCGATAGTATTTTTTCTCCTTCTCACATTCATCAACGTCATTCATATGGAGCATCAAAATATATTGGAGAATTATTAGTTCAACACGCAATTCGAACACATTCAATTGATGCAAGAATTGTCAGGCCATTCAACTCATATGGACCCAGATTACCAGGAGATAGCCATGGACAAGTCGTATCTATGCTTCTTGAAAAATGTCTATCAGAAGAACCAATGGAAATTCATGGAAATGGGACACAAACTAGATGCTTTACTTGGGTTGAAGATGTTGTTAGAGGAATTAAACTGGTTGGAGAATTAGAGATTGGTATTGATGGAACTGAATTAACTGGGAGGGCTTTTAATCTAGGTTCAATTGTTGAAACCTCAATCTTAGAATTAGTCGAGATGTGTATTGGAGTAAGTGGATCAACTATACAACCAATCAAGACTTCAGCACATCCAGGAGATACGTCAAGGAGATTGCCAGATATCTCTGAATCTCAACAAGCATTAGGTTGGAACCCAGAAGTACCGCTAAATGAAGGAATAGAAAGAACGTGGGCTTGGATGAAAAATAAAAATTAAGACGCTAGGTGCTGAAATGGAAGAACAAGAACGATTAGAAGGCTTGAAATCAGCACATATCAGAGAAATGCAAAATAGAAATGTTAGAGTTAGTTCCAGAATCGAAGATTTCTTAGAAATTATTGTTGAATTAGAAGATATGCATGGAGAAGCAAGAGTTTCCGATATTGCTTCTAATCTTGCAATTTCTAGACCTACGGTAGTTAGAATGTTGGGAAAAATGGCAAAAGAAGGTTGGATAGAAAAAATCCCATATAGACCTGTCAAACTTTGTCCAAAGGGAAGACAGCATGCAGAATGGATGAGAGAAAGACATGGCATTCTATTCTCATTTCTTCGACTTCTAGGTATAGATGAAACAACAGCTCATCACGAGACAGAAGGAATTGAACATCACTTATCAGAGTCTACAGTAAAAACAATAGAAAATTTGATTCAACGATTGCAACAATAATACTCTTTACTATATTAATTTCAATTGGGGGACGAAGATCTGAGTTCTAGGGGAGATTTAGTTTCTCAAACTAATGATTTAGGATCTATTTCAGGGACGTATGTTGAACTTACTCAGGCAGCAATTTTGAGTGCTATTTTTTTCATCGTAGGTGGGCTATGGTCTTTTATTTCTCCAAATGGCATCGTTAATAGTGGAGAAATGCCAACTGTTCAATTTGCGATTATTGGGGCGATCGTTGCATCACATAGTTGGATTATGTCTTTCGCTCTAGGTGCAGGTTTTGATGTTCTTCCTTTTGTGCATAAATTCATTCCTTACGAAGAAACTTCTCTAAAGTCGGTTCAAAACTTGAATCTTGCAGGCACATCAATCATTTTTCTGGGCCTTATGATTGGAGATATCGAAATTTTCTATAAATTTTTACTGGTTGGTATGTCTGCATTTGCATTCCAATATATCCATCTTTGGAACCCAATTAAGACTCTATTTAGGAATAGAAAAATAAAAAATTCTGATCCTGTGGGTTTTTCAGGAATTTTTCCTGGAATGACGATTATTTTAGGTTCATTCATCTGCATTTTTTTCGGACTATTCTCAGATGAGATTGATGCAATGTTTCTATCAATGTGGTTGACCATAGGGCTGATTTGGACTCCAATTTGTTGGGCATTAATTCTAAGCTATTTCAATCGTAGAATGAGTTGGGGAATCATCTCAACAAATCAACTCTCTACAAGGAGTATAATCCTAGGAATAATGATTCTTGTACATTCATTCAGTGAGGTAATGTGGTATTTGGGTCAAATAGAGAATTCAATTCCGTATCTTCTAAGAGGAAGTTTGATTCTAACTCTTGGATTAATGATTAATCCACATCGTATTATACGTAGATCTTTAGCAGGAGGGCATTATAATGCACTAATTGCCATTTCATCTCTGTTAATTCCGTTGATTGGATTATTTTCTATTTATTTTTGGATTATAGATGGAAACTCACCAAGATTATTTGTTTACTTAGGTAATGGATTTTTAATGATAATTCCCATTGCTGTAGGAATAACTACAGGATATATCTCAACTCTACATGAAGACCATTTACACAGGAGAGAGGATGAGAGAAAAAATGGATGGCCTACTAGTATCATCGTAGTTTTTGCTGCAATTACAATCTCTGCTCCTTTTCTTAGAGAACAAATTTTTGAGAATTTACCAATAAAACTTAGATCATTAGTTGTCGCATTACCATTCATATTAGCATTATTCAGAATGGCTTCATGGTGGAAAGAAGAATTAATTCCTGAAAAAGGATCATGGCAACGAATACCAATGTTTTGGAATGAAATTAATGAGCCATTAGATCCATATGAATTCAAATCTGAAGAGTGATTTCACGTAAATGGATAATAGCTTCGTTTGAAAATCCAAGAACTGTAACTAATTCTCCTTTAATCAATTTTGAATATTTTTTTGCAGGCCCAGCCATATCATATCCACCAGCCTTTCCTCTCCATGATTCAGAAGAAATGAGATTTTCCAATACTTGCTCATCTAGTTTTTCAAACTCTACAACTGAGGATTCGAGAAATCTATCTATTCTCGGTTCTTCTAATCTAAAATCAATTATCGCAGTTGCAGACCACACCAAATGCCTACATCCAGAAATATCTAGTAGCATCCTCAAAGCAGATATTTCATCTACAGGTTGCCCTAAAGCAGTGTAAACATCATTTGGATCCTCAACCAGAGTATCTCCTACTATCCAAATATTTGGAGGAGAAATTGAATTATTTTCTAGAGCATTTTGTCTTTCAAGGAAATATTGAATTTTTGCTCTTGTAATTTTATCTTCTAATACAAATGTAACCTGAGATGATACTTCACCTTCAGATATTTTCTCTTCTCCGGCAAGTGGTTTTACATTTATTTCGACTGAATTTGGAAGATTTTCTTTTAGCCATTCCATTCGTCTAGACGACGCAGAAGCTAAGCGGATTCTTCGAGCCATATTTACACTCACACCATGGAGGCGTTTATGTCCTCCCCGTGCCTCCTGACAATCGGTGAACCTATGAGCGACGCCAATAAACGAATCCCGACATTTGTAAATGGGCTTGATCAAAGAATGCAAGGAGGGATTCCTCAAGGCCATATTGTGCTACTGGCTGGCGTTAGTGGTTCAATGAAATCAAGTCTTGGTTTTTCTATGTTGTATAATGCAGTAAGAGAGGGGCAAGCAAGTGGAATCTATGTCACTATGGAACAAGGGAAATCTTCTCTACAGGGGCACATGGCCAATATGGGGATGGATATTGAAGACCCCAAAGTTCGATCGTCTATTGCTATTATTGATTTAGCCGATTTGCGTGTTCAACTTGATAAGAAGAAAATGCTTGATTCAGAAGTAGATTGGATGGGTCAATTAATCAGACAACTAACTAACTATAGAGAATCAATTGGTTTCGAGGTTCTTGTTTTCGATTCACTAGGCGCTTTCTTTACATTAACAAAAATGCCAAATCCAAGAGATGCTATTTTCAAGTTGTTTGAAGCAGTTAGGCGCCTAGGCCTTACCGCATTCTTCATCTGTGAAATGACAGGAGAAGAAAAGAAGCAATTTGGAGAATTCGGAGTTGAAGACTATCTTTCTGATGGTGTTATTCATCTAACTATGGAAAGAACTGGAGATCATGTTGCCAGAAAACTAGCTATTGTCAAAATGAGGCATACAGATCATGTTCTTGGTTATCATCAGTGGGTATGGAATCCTACTGAACAAAAATTCTCTATCAGTTAATCATTCAACAGTGACTGATTTTGCTAGATTTCTAGGCCGGTCTACATTTCTATCTAATTCAAGTGCGGTGTAATATGCAATTAATTGTAATGGAATTACACTAAGCATTGGACTCAATGATTCTTCTGTAGGAGGAATAGTAAAACAAACATCACCATGCTCGGCGATATTATCTCCTTCAGTATGAATAAGGATTATTTTGGCTCCTCTTGCTTTACATTCTTGAATATTTGAAATCGTTTTATCTCTCTGAATATCATCAGGCGCAATTACTACAACAGGACTTCCTTCTTCGAGCAGAGCAATTGGCCCATGTTTCATCTCTCCTGCAGGATATGCTAAACAAGGAATATATGCTATTTCCATTAATTTCAGAGCCCCCTCTCGAGCTACTGGAGCCGAAAAACCTCTTCCAAGAAATAATACTGATTTAGCATCCTTAATTGCTTGAACTGCATCCATATAAGGAGCCGAGGAATTAATGATAGATTCTGTTTGTGAAGGAAGTTCTCTCATTGCCTTGACTAAAGAACGTCCTGCTGCTCGAGGAAGATTTCGTGAACGACCAATTTGAAGAGCAAACAAATTCAATGCAGCAACCATATTAGTGAACGCTTTAGTTGATGCAACAGCTTGTTCAGGACCAGAATGAATGTAAACTCCATGGCCACATTGTCTAGCAATCGATGAGCCTACAACATTGATGACTCCTCTAACCTTAGCATCATTTTCTTGAATATACTTTACAGCAGCTAAAGTATCAGCAGTTTCACCAGACTGACTAACCGCAAAATGTAATGCTTTAGGATCGATCACCGGATCATTTTGTCTAAATTCTGATGCGACATGTGCAAAAGAGGGGACTCGGGCTAAATGTTCTATGGCTAAACGTCCTACTTGAGCAGCATAAAGAGCTGTTCCGCATCCTATCAATCTTACATGGGGAATGGCCTTCATTGTTCTCTTAGACATATTCAGCCCCCCTAATCTAGCAGTACCTTCACTCAACAAAGTTCTTCCAGAAATACATTGACGTATAGCTTCAGGCTGTTCGTGAATTTCTTTCAACATGAAATGTGGATAATCGCCAAGTTCTGATTCTCCCCATTGTTCCTCGATAGTTACTACCTTATGGTCAGTAGAACCTTCAATTCGATGAGTACTAAGTCCATCATTAGATACAACTGCAATATCTCCATCCTCTAGGTAAACTACCTTTTGAGTATGTTCTCCCAACGGATGTGGATCACTAGAAATAAACATTTCAGATTCTCCTAATCCTATTACTAATGGGGAACCATTTCTAGCACAAATAATTTGATTTAAATCATGAAACATCACACATAACCCCCATGTTCCGCGTAATACTTGTAACGCACTTCTAACAGAATCAAGAGGATCTAATCCTTCTTTACGTGCTAGAGAAATAAGATGAACAATGACTTCAGTATCGGTCTCTGAATTGAAAATAATACCTTTATTTTCAAGAATTTTTCTTATGGCAGAAGAGTTCTCAATGATTCCATTATGAACAATCGCTATGTCTTTGTCCATAGAAAGATGAGGATGTGCGTTGTTGTCGGTAACACCTCCATGTGTAGCCCAACGAGTATGAGCAATTCCCATTGTACCGTCAATTTGATCCGGAAGAATGGATTCTAAATCTTGAATCTTCCCAATTGTCTTGTGAACTTGGATGGAATCATTCATTACTGCAATTCCTGAAGAATCATATCCTCGGTACTCAAGACGATTCAAACCCTTAATCAGGATTGGCATAGCATTTCTGTTACCAATATATCCTATTATGCCACACATGGCAATCAAACCCCAAATCTCTCATCGCATACAGGACAATCAACAACAGAAATACTTGGATCTCTTAAACTAAACACGGCATTACAAGAAGGACATGATACTTCTCTATCCATCATCCCTAGAGTCGACGGATTAGGAGGCGGGGGTAAATCCCCCAAAGATGGAGAACCAGGTGGCGGGGGTAAATCTCCTAAAGATGGAGAACCAGGTGGCGGGGGTAAAGGCAATTCACCCAACTCAGAGAGGGTTTTCGCTTGTTGTCTTTTTAGTCGACGTTCTTGTCTTGGGCTATTCGTATGAACTTCTTTCGAATCTGGTTCAGATTCCTCTTGAGACTCCACCTTAACTTGAGGTTCAACTTCTTCTTGTTCATCTTCTTCTTCCGGTACAGAGACAACAATAGGGCTTTCAGGGAGCATTTCGATATCTGAATCATCAAATTCGTCAATGGAAACAACTGCTATCTTTACTTTAGATCTACTTCTTTGTCTACGAACAACCAAAATCAAACCAAGTAAGATATTCGCTGAGATACAAGCTACTCCACCTAAAAGAGAAATTGTTCTCCATGTGTTTGAGTCAACACCAAGAATAATTCTAAGTCTATCAAACGGATTAGAAGATGAAGGTTCAACTGGTTGATCGAAAACTAGTGCACGTAGTCGGACTTGCCCTAAGACGTCTATCAAAATTACAAGTTCCTCATTTTCTGAACTATATTGAGCATCAAGAAGACGGCCGGGGCTCAACCTAATTCCAATACCGATATCGTCATCAAAAACGCCAACTCCTACTAATGGCTGATTATTGGTTCCAACAGCATCCATTACAATGAAAACCTCACCATTTTTATCAAGAAGAGAAATATGTCTAATTCCTGGAGTTGACAAAGATGTCTCGTTTAATTGATTAAATGAAGTATCTGCCTCTGTCAGAGTTAATTGCATTGAATAACCATCTCCAATTGTCCATGCAGTGTAAATTCTATCGATTCCTTCTTCAGACAAAACAAGCAAAACAGGGTTATCCCCATCTTCAACTACATCCTTTCTGTATAACCAGTTCTCATTTCCTAAATCACCATGAGCATACCAAATAGCATCAACCACTGAGCCAGATGGAAGTTCCTCACTGTGAGTATAAAGAAGGTGAGTAAATTCATCTCCTACTTCAATATCAACTGGTGAAACAGAAGAATGGTCAATTACAATATTTGGAATTACAGGGTCTGAAATTATCCAAGAAGAATTATCAAACGAAGTAGTTGAATGAATTGTAAATACTGATGTTGTATCCGTATATGACCCTGCGTTAAAGATATCTCGATAATATCCTGCAATAGCAACAGTATCTCCGTTTACATCTATATCGAGACCAAAGTAAGAACCCTCTGAAGATAGTAACGGTTCCATTAAATCAATAGTTGGGGGAGATTGACAAGATTCATCAATTGTAGTATAATATAGATGAGTCCTGTAAAAACCGAAATCATCTAATTTCTGTCCAGTCCATGTAAGATGAGTTAATCCATCACCAACAGAAGTAGTGGCAATAGCCCCCATCCATCTATCATCGAAATCTCTCTTACATGTTTGAACATTTAATTGTGATGAAACCCTATGTACGCTTAGTGAACGAGCATCGGCACTAATCAGATGACCTTCTCTTCCTGTTAATGATAATTGTAATGGAATTTCTACATCACTAAGAGTAGCAACAGAACGTGATGCTCCTAAAGTTGCATTAATTAATGGAATCCAGTATGTTTGTTCATTATTTTCCCAGTTAAGATCTAGCGAAGGTGTAGCCTTGACCCGAATGTGAAGAATAGATGATTCGTTAGAAATCAAGGAAATTGGTACGTTTGTTACTGTGCCACC
>PADI01000019.1 GCA_002702985.1 Methanobacteriota archaeon | reverse complement strand
TTACGAGGTAGTCGTTGTCTAGAGAGCCAATATTTCCTTGGACAGGATTCATAATTATTCCAAGAAGAAGGTGAAAGTTGGTGAGCTGGTAGTGTCATCTCGTCTCCCCCTTGATACGACATGTAACGGCCCAATGATTAATTCCACCGACACATTCGGAGTGACATGAGCACACCTCCAATTCTAAAAGTCAGCGAAAGCGTGGATGCCGAAGGAGCATTGGTAATCACCTGTTTTCCTTCTGTTGGTTATGTAACCTCAATCGTAGCACACTATCTTGTAGAACAACTTGATCTTACTTTCGTTGGGGGAGTTAGAGCATCGGGATTGCCTGCAGTGTGCCTAGTAAAAGATGGGCATCCGATGCCTCCTCTAAGATTCTACGCAGGTGAACCTGTTTGCAATGTTGATGGATGTGATAAATTAATTCTCATTGTTTCTGAGATTCCAATTAGAAATGAGATGGCTTTGCCTTTGAGTGAAGTACTTCTTGACTGGTCAAAAAATGCAAAAGTTGCTGGAGGGGTACTAATTGACTCTTTTTCACATACTGATGAACACGCTCATGAAATCATTGATGATGACGAAACCGATGAAACCCTGCTTGGTATTGGGGCAACGCCGGCAACAAGAAAGCGTCTAGAAGAAATGGAAATTCCTCTGTTAAAACAGGGTGTAATTGCAGGAATGACTGGTTTACTATTGGGTGAATGTCGTCGACGTGGACTCGATACTTTCGCAATTCTTGCTGAAGCCAATGGACCTCCTGGGGCTGGTCTTCCAGATGCAAGAGCTGCAGCAAGAATTATTGAAAAATTGGATTTACTATTTCCTAATCTATCACTACCAACCGATCCGTTGATCGAAGAAGCCGAAAGAATTGAAGAACAAATTCGAGAAATGTTGGAAGCCCATCTTGGGAAATTAGAGGAAGAAGCAGAATCTTCTCAACCATCTGGAATGTTGTATGGATAACTAAATCCAATCATCTAACGTTCCTGTCTTGGATGAAGAAATTTCATCAGTATCTGATTTTTTTACTAGATTCAAAAGATCTTTCTCTGAGAGAATTTTCACTCCCAGATTCTCAGCTTTTTCCAATTTAGAACCTGCAGATTCTCCAGCCACTAGATAGTCAAGATTTCCTGAAACGCTCGAAACCACTTTACCGCCCACATTTTTGATTTCTTCAGCGATTTCTTTTCTGGGACGAGAAAGAGAACCCGTAATACAAAACGAGAGTCCCTCAAGAAGTCCTCCTGATTTCTCACCTTCATCTGTAACGGTAATTATTTCTCTAAGCTCATCAATTAGTGTACGTCTCTTTATGATACCGTCTCTGAAAATCAATGCAACCTTTTCTCCAATTCCATCAATCTCAGTTAATTCTGAATTTTCTCCTTCATCTACCCAATGAAGAAGTTTCTCAAGTGATGTAAAATGCTGTGAAATGGAAGTTGCAACCTCTGGCCCGATTCTTTCTAAACCTAGAGCATGAAGAAATTTAGCTAAATTTAATGTTCTAGTTTTATTTAATTCACTAATCACATTATTAGCACTTTTATCTCCCATTCTATCTAATTCAGATAATTGATTATGAGTTAGTCGATACATGTCGGAAATGGATGTAATTAATTCATTATCGAGTAGTGTTTCAATTAATTTCTCCCCAATTCCGTCTATTTCCAAAGAACGGCACCAATATGTTAGAGATCTAGCGGTTCTAGCATCACAATCCAATGATAAACATCGGAGAAATGCTCCTTCCATGGTTAAACTACGTTGGCAAGCAGGACAAATTTGTGGGATTATAATATCTCGATGTGACAATGTGCCTGAAAATTTAGTTCCATCTGCATGATATCTATCTTGTAGATCTTTAGATGATGCTGGACCTAAATTTTCAATAATTTTGGGGATTACATCTCCACGTCTTGTAATCTTAACTTTATCACCAATTTTGATTCCTAGTCTTTCTACTTCTCCAACGTTATGTAGTGTTACATTTTCTACAGTTACTCCTCCAACCATTTGAGGTGCTATTCTAGCAACTGGTGTAACCGATCCTGTTCTACCAGTCTGCCAATCAACATCTAACAAAACAGAATGAGCCTCTTGAGACGGAAATTTCCATGCTAATGCCCATCTTGGATGGTGAGCGGTAAATCCTAATTTTTCACGATTATCTAATTCATCTACTTTGAAAACAATTCCATCAATTTCATATTCATATGAGGGGCGTTTCAAACTCCATTCTTTTGTGTACTCAATCATTTCATCCTCAGGAGTTTCTGACTCAAAAATTTTCCAAGGAGCAGGTTCAATTCCGGCTTTCTTTAACCAATCTAGTAATTCGCTATCGTAATTAGCGATAGGAGGATCAGAGGGGAATTTTACATCATAGGCACAAAATATCAAGTCAGAAGCATCTGCTTTTCCATCTCCATGTTTTTGACGCAATGCCCCAGAGCATAAATTTCGAGGATTAGGAGAAACATCACTATATTTTTCTTCGAATATTTTCAAAGGCATGACTACTTCTCCTCTTACGTGAATTGTGTAAGGATAGTTTAGACGAGTAGGAATATTCGCTACCAACTTTGCATTCAAAGTTACATCTTCGCCTCTTTCCCCACTACCTCTTGTAGCTGCACGATGTAAATTTCCAGAAATATATTCTAGAGATAGTGCAGAACCATCTAATTTTGGTTGTGCCAAATATCGTTTACCGCCTGAAGTAGATTGGGTTACAAAGTGAATAATGTCATCATCAGTAGTTCCCTTGTCTAGAGAAAGCATTGGAAACATATGCTCAACTTTCTCTGTCCCAGGTAATGGTTCAGGCCCTACACGGTGGAGAACTTCATTATCAGGATCTAACTTTTTCAATTCGTCCCAAAGTACATCGAATTCAGAATCTGAAATTTCAGGAGCAGAATGATTGTAATATAATTCTGAATGACGAGCAATCTCAGCGGATAGAAACTTGATGCGCTCATCCACTGAATCACTCATGGTTCCACCCACCTAGATGTATCATCAATGGTTGCCTATTTCACTCATCTGGTTGCAAGAATGGATAGCCCCAATCATGTGGAGGTGATAACGTCCTCTTTACGGATCTAGGACTTATCCATCGAAGTAAATTGAGGGGACTTCCTGCTTTATCATTCGTTCCACTTGCTCTAGCACCTCCGAACGGTTGTTGAGCAACTACTGCCCCAGTAGGTTTGTCATTAATGTAGAAATTGCCTGCAGTGAATCTAAGTGCTTTGAAGGCAGTTTGGATATCTTCTTCTTCATTTGCAAATATTGAGCCAGTCAATGCGTAAGGTGAGGCGTGATCACAAATCTGTAAAATTTCTATAAATTCAGAATCTTCGTAAATATAGATAGAGAGCACAGGTCCGAAAATTTCCTCAATCATAGATTCATAATTTGGATCTTCACAAACAATAACGGTAGGTTCAATGAACCAGCCTACTGAATCATCACTACCTCCTCCACAAATGATTCTACAATCAGGATCTTCTGATGCTCTACTAATGTATCCTGAAATCTTGTCAAATGATCTTTGATCAATTACAGCAGTCATGAAATTTGTGAAATCTCTGGCGTCACCCATTGTTATCTTTCCAATTTCTTCTACAAATTCTCCCTCAATAGATTCCCAAACAGAACGTGGAATATATGCACGGCTAGAAGCACTACACTTCTGTCCTTGGAATTCAAAAGATCCACGAAGTAATGCAACTATCAAACCACGATGATCACAATTCGGGTGAGCAACAATGAAATCTTTTCCACCTGTTTCACCTACAATTCTAGGATAGGACATAAGACTGCCGAGCGAACCTGCTATACGCTCCCATAATCCGTTGAAAGTCTCAGTAGAACCCGTGAAATGTACGCCTGCAAAATGGGGGTTTTGTAAAGCCGCACTAGTAATATC
Source organism: Methanobacteriota archaeon (assembly GCA_002702985.1). Classification (GTDB taxonomy): domain Archaea; phylum Thermoplasmatota; class Poseidoniia; order Poseidoniales; family Thalassarchaeaceae; genus MGIIb-N2. The sequence continues at coordinate 10,115 of PADI01000019.1, read as the reverse complement.
TGCTCCAGAACCTGGAAGGAAATTTATGACGCCTGGGGGTAAACCTGCCTCCATCATCAATTGCATCATTACATAATTTGAGTGAATTGAATTTCGACTAGGTTTCCATATTGCAGTACAACCTACAATTGCTGGAGCACTTGGAAGGTTGGCAGCGATACTAGTAAAATTGAACGGAGTAATTGCTAGCACAAAACCTTCCAATGGACGGATTTCAGTACTATTTTGTACTCCATCAGGAGAAATCAATGGCTGAAGATCGTCATGGAAATTTCGAGCGTAATATGTGTTAAATCTCCAGAAATCAACTAATTCACAAACTGCATCAATCTCTGCTTGGAATGCAGTCTTTGATTGGTTCAACATTGTAGAAGCATTCGCTTTAGCCCTCCATGTAGTAGCAAGTAAATCTGCAGCCTTTTCAAAAATTGCGCATCGCTCTTCGAGACCCATCTCAATCCAATTTGCTTGAGCTTCAACAGCTGCTTGACATGCAGCTTCCATTTCTTGAGGGCCTGCAAGATGTACATTTGCCAACACATGACCATGCTTGTGCGGAATAACTTGAGTCATAGTATTACCAGTAAAAATTTCTTCACCATTGATAACACATGGAATTTCTACAACTTCACTCATTTGCCTATCCATCTCAGCTTGAAGTTCTGCGCGTTCTGCACTTCCAGGTGCATATGAGAGAATAGGTTCGTTATCTGGGTGGTCGGACATATCTCTACCTTTGGTGGACTACATTTGAATTATTCCTCGCCTTGAAGAATCGCTTCTATCTCTACCCATTTTCCAGTGATTGCTGCTTCTATTCGAAGAGCTGCTTGTTCTAGATCTTCTGTAGAACCGCCAATAGGTAATGGGGCTAGAATCCACCAACCTCTACGTTGTAGAACTATGCGTGTTCCTCCTTTCCAACCTTTCCAAACTATATTTTCCCAATCAAAAGAAAATCCATCGGCACTTAATCGATCTTTAGTAACGGCATATCGCTTCGGAACTAATTGAAGAACAAGCATACCTCCCAATACAAGGGGAAAAAGAATAAGTTGGATTTCAGGAATATTTAGGATTGGATTTAGTAATATAGGAATAATTGCCATAACTAAAATTGTAATTACATTCGCCCAATTTCTCTCATATTCCATTCGAACTGTAGTTGACCATGCGTATCCCCCTCTGGGTAAATTTCCTAAGAATGGTACTTCTCTTTCCATTGTAAAATATCTGATCCCATCAAATATTACAATAGACGATACAAATCCAATTGCAACAAATCCAACAGTAGATGAACCATCATTGATTAGAGTTGATATTTCAGACATCAGACATCACCCTATTCTTCTGTAGATTTGCGTTGACGAATCAATAGTATAGTAGCTATAACTATCACAATTAATGGGAGTATTACTCCAGGTGATAATAAGGTAACAATTAGAGGTTCATCTTCTGCATTTGAATCAGCAACATATGGGACCTTTGGATCGTTATCTACATCATCTGTTAATCCATCATTATCGTCATCATTATCCTCAATTAGGGACGTATCGCAATCGCTTTCCAATGTATCAGGACGCCCGTCATCATCGGTGTCTTGCCAAGCACATGGATCTAATGGGAAATCATCTAAATTATCTGGTAATCCATCATTATCGTCATCTTCATCAAATTCGTCAGGCCCACAACGACGAAGTTCAACAGTATCGAACCAGGGGTTATCTCCAGATGATGGGCATGTTTCAATGAAATCGAGATCATTGTCAGAAGGAAGGACTTCAATCAAAATTGAGGCTTCTGCAATTCCTCCGGAAATATCTCGAACTGATACTGAAATAACAAAGTCGCCAACTTCATCAGGATAATATGTGAACTCCACAACAGTCCCTATTTCCTTAGAAACAGATTCTCCCACCGGTGACGATGTCCAAGAAACAAGTAATGACGATGAATGGCCTGGATCTTGATCGGATACCAATGCTTTCATACTCAATTCTTCATCAATATGAATAACAAATGCATTTACTGGGCTAATGATTGAAACCTCTGGATCATGATTAGGTGATAAAGAAAGAACGATATTTGTCGAAATACCATCTCCAATATTTATTTCAGAACTAACCGGGAGGAAACCTGTAGAAAAGGCTTCGATATTTGCTTGATTTGTTGAGAGATCTAGGGCTTCTGATACCACTCGATGCACGATTGTCGCATATTCACCCTGAGAGATAGGAATTGATTGTTCATTCATTGAAGGATGGAAAATCGGCACTCTAATTTCGGCTTCGCCAGATGATATTACTGAACCATCTAAATCTTCTAAAATAATCAATCTTGATTCTCCAATCTTCAATACGGCAGGATCCGTGATAGAAATTTGACCTTTCGGTTCTGAAGAAATTAATGCGGCTTCATAGCTAAAAGCAGTAGACATTAACTCTACATCTCCACTAATTGTACTGTCAACGACATGGAAAGGTAAACTCTGACCCAAGATAGATAATGGGGCATTAATTGTTGAAGATAGGATCTTAATTGGGGGGTTTTCTAAATCGTCTTTATCTCCCATAAATTCCAATCCTGTAGCATAACCATCCACATGTATAGATGTCAGAGTTAGAGTTCTTGACGTACTTCCATCGATATACAATGCTACTGCTGCTCCTCCACCACTGTCAATCTCTAGTCCAGTTACGCTACCCGATGATTCCTCAAATAAAGCGCCTGTAGAAGCGATTACTTTTCCACCTGTAATATCTAATTCTCGAACATACCGAGACATTAGCGCAGGTTCTGATGAGGCATTATACACCCCTCCAGTGACAGATAAATCGCCTGTATCCTCTAAGAATAGAGCCGCCCGGCCTGTGTGGTTTGTTGCATCTAGATTAGTCACATTTCCTGTTGATGATTGTAACCAAATTCCATGTCCATTTCCATCTTCTAATGTAATACCTTCAAATTCAACCTCAGAACCAAAAGCAACTATCCCTTGTTGAATACATGATTCGAAAACAGTATCTGTAACGAATAATCGACTGGAGCTAGAACCGGAAAGACATGTGGATGAACCTAGTAATCTTGACTCAGAGATTACAACAGTAGAAGATGTAATTGATTCAATAGGAGCACCATTTAGTAGAGTTTCATCTAAAGATAATTCTCCATTATTTGCCACTATAATAGGTCCACCAGTTATCTGGCCACCAGAAATTTCAGCCTTACCTTCAATTCTTACTTCTAACCAATCATAACCCGTAATTGTTGCATCTTCTGAAACAAAATTTCCTTGGACTCCAAGAGTCATCATTGAACCAATTCTAAGAGACGATTGAGGAAGAAGTTGCAAAGTAACTCCTGGAGGAACAATTAGATCTCCTAAAAGATGAACAGGAGAAAATTGTGGCTCTATACGTGTCCATTCTGTTAACGTTCCTGAAGATAATGTGGAGACGCTAATATCTCCTTCAAAACTAGAAATTGTGTCCCATGATCTGAGGCTTTCAACACCTTGTTGACGTGCAATAATCGTCACAATACCAGTAGTAGAATTTCCACTCTCAAGGTATTGGGCTGAAATGACTGTTCCTGAAGCAACACCATCAGATCCAGTGCTCATTTCTAACGCGCCAACGATTACTTGCGCACCACTAACGGGAAATCCTCTATCTAAAACTCGAGTTTTTATTGATGATTCAACATTTACAGATGCACCTGATTCTAAAGAAACTATATCTTCGATGCTTCCCAATACAGTAAACATACAATCAGGGCCTACGTCTATTGATTGAATGAATTTTCCAGTAGCCTGGGCTGTCTCAGTACAATTCACAGTAATTGGTTGATCAACAATTAAATCTCCAGTATATGCGGTTGAAGGGAAACTAGAACCATGTTGACTAATCCCTCCACTTATTTTCCCGCTTTCGCCATACAAGGTTCCTCCATTGGAGATATATTCAGCAGAAGGAACAAGAGAAAGTGTTGAATTTAGTAGTTGAAGAGTCCCTCCAGATTGGATTATCAAATCTTCCGGTAAAGAGTAATTTCCATTCTGTAAAATTGCTGTAATTCCAGTTCCGATAATCCAATCACCTGAGGAAGGTAGAATTGGAATTTGGATTGTTGATGGGCTAGATGTAAGACGGACTGTTGTTCCAATTCCATCTTTAGAAGCAGTGACTGATGTTTCACCAGTTTCTAGAATCGGTAAATTTACAATTCCAGTAACATCTGTATTTTGAGAGAATCCAAAACTTTCTACATTTGCATCTTCAATAGATTGACCACCTAAATCTGTGATAGAGATTTCAGCCTCTATGAGTCGATGGGAATCAACCATATTTACTCTCGTTGATGTCGAACCACCCCAATTGAGACTCCCATCACCAAATGCATCACTTTGAGCAGCTGTTGCAAATGAAGGAAGATTTCGAATCGTAGCAATAGATCCATCCATCATTGCTAATGTAAAATCACGATGATTCGATGCACTCCATGAATCAACATGCACATGAGGGCCGTTATCCCAAAGAGATGAACCATTTACAATCTCAATTCCATGATCTGAATCTGCGGTAATCAATGATGAAACCTGGAGAGACCCCCCATCAACATAAATCGACGCTCCACCATCTCTACCTCCTCCATTCACATCAAGCGTATTAGCACTAATCGTTGCATCTTGATTTATTTTCACTCCTTGATACCATCCACTTGCTGAAACGTTTTCTATCTCTATATCTGCCCAAATAGCACGAATACCAACTGATGTTCTGTCAGATGATAAATATGGTCGAGATACATCAACAGATGTTAGATAATGAGAACCTGAAAGGAAATCTAAAGCAGGAGTAGAAGTAGATGATCCTGTTATAGAAATAAAAGATAGATTTGATTCTTCATTTCCAAGAATGGCTCCTTCTGATTCTGTTGACCAATTTGAGTGAGATGCATCGATAGATATCTGGCCAATGGAATCAATAATTTGATCCGATACTTCGAGATTCACCTCTCTTAATTCAATTAATCCTTGGCCACGAGCAACAATGCCTTGACTATAATTTACGGCTGTAATATTGTGCATATTTAGTGATCCAGAAACATCAAGATAAAACGCTGGAGTATTGGTAAAATTACCGAATGCAGTAACATCTTGAAGAGAGCCTGAACTTAGATCCACTGAACGTAAAATGGTTCCAATAGAAGATTGTGAGTTTACAGTAACGTTAGAGATATCTGCTCCACTCACTGAACTCCAATCAATACCAATACCATTTGTACCTGAAAATTCTACAGAATGGAAAATTACGTTTGCTGTGCCTGATTGAGAAATACCAACATTTGAGTCATGGAGAACTAAACTATCAACTTCAACATTCGAACCGGAAGATATCTGAATCCCTACACCAATATCATTACCATTCAAAATTTTTACATCTAACGTTGATGCACTATCTACAAAAACGATGGATGAGGAATTAGTAGAATTCACTTCGGGAAGCGTAACACTGGATGACTTTATTGACAAACAACTTGATGCTGCATCATTACAATTTAGAGAAGATGATTCGGGTACCGTCAAAGAACCTCCATCTAAATTCCATCCAATCTGAACATGGCTAGCCATCGGTTTAGAATTTGGTGAAATTGTAGCACTTCCAGCAATATCAAAGCCTCCTCTCGCATATTCAATTAATACATCATCAATCAATAAAGAGCCGCCGCTAACTACCTGAATTCCTTGCCATATAGGCCTATCACTTGTAGGATAACGAAACGATCCAAAAATATGTGGAATTGAATTATTGGAAGATTCGATAACCAAAGTTCCTTCGACAATAATAGTAACATCTTCAGTTACATTCACTTCAGCATTATCAGCAATTGTTAATGTTGAACCTGGAGTAACTGTAACTGTTGAATCTACAATAATTGAACCTGACCATACAGTGTTTGAGGTGATGACTTGATTGCCGCTTACAGATACCAAATGAATAGAAGAAAGGCTCAGCATCAAAAAACCGATCAGGTACACCAAGGTGCGCTGCATGCCCTCTGAAACACACGCTCTCTCTTATCGATGCCGGGAACAGGTCACTCTAGACAAGTATTGGTGGGTCCGCCCGGATTTGAACCGGGGTCTGACGGCCCCCAGCCGCCAAGTATTGGCCAAGCTAACCCACGGACCCTTGTAATTCAAGGTTGAAAATCAAACTTCTCTAGCTACACTGAATGGTGCAACATCGTCAATTAGATCGACGTGAGACACAAACATACGTCTGCAGCAATATCGCTCAATTCCTAAGTCTGTAAGAACATCTCCAGGATCCTCTCCTGCTTTGATACGCTCTGAATATTGATCCCATAGGTGAGCAATCACTTTTCCACAACTAAAACATCGTACTGGTATTAACATCTTGATCACCTGTATGACTTCTGCCATTTCTTCCGTGCACCGCGACCCATTTGGTGTTTGGGTTCCTTTCGGCGTGGATCGTTAACTAACAAACTTCTATCAAAGCGAAGATATTCAGATTTTAGTTCTTCATCTTCACCATCTTTACCGCTATTCCAGTGAACAAGTCCACGGGCTATAGCAGTTCGGATCGCATCTACCTGACCCATGATTCCGCCACCTTGAACATCGACACTAATGTCAACCTTTGATAGCTTCTTCATTGCATCAGCAATTTGCAATGGCTCCATAGCCTTCAAGCGAGCCATTTCCGGTTCCATGATTTCGATAGGTGAGCCATTTATTCGAACACGACCTTGGCCTTTCTTTACGTTAGCACGAGCGATAGCAGTCTTCCTTTTACCACTAGTTTGAACACTCTTGATTTTCTTCTTTGCCATCACTCATCACCTCCAAATCTAGTTGTGTCAGCACCTAGAGCCTTTGAAATGTCTCCCAAGGTTACGAAAGAATTTGGTAAACCTCGATCGAATGAAGAAGATTCGCCCCATTCATGTCCATCTGGAAGATCGCCAGATAGGTTACTTGGAGTTCCGATTTCTACTCGAAGATTCTTGAGTGCTGTACGTCCAGTTGATGTTCTTTGGTATGGAAGCATTCCGCGTACCGTGCGCTTCAGAATCTTATCAGGCATTCTCGGGAAAAATGGCCCCTTACGAGGATGGTTGAGTTCTCTCTTTGATTTGTAATCTCTGAAAACCTCGGTCTTCTTCCCACTAACTACTGCTTTCTCAGCATTTACGATGATCACGCGGGCTCCATTACCTGCTTTAGCAGTGGACAATAATTGCTTAGCTACGTGACTGGCTAACCTACCCAGCACCTTATCTGATGCATCATAAACATAAGTGACTTCAGCCAAGGATATGCACCCCCGTTCCTTTTGGGTTCTCATTCATCAGCTCACGGATAGAGATCACTCTTCCGCCTGCTTTTTCGATCTTGACTCGAGCACCAGAACTAACATTGTAAGCTGCAACGGTGCGCTTTCCGGACACCAAACCACTTCCTAGGAGCTTACCTGGTACTAGGACTACTGCGTCCTCAGGCATATGTCTCTCCAGCCGACTTAGGTTTGGTTCAGCCCAGTTGCTACGGCTCTTTTCAAGCCGCTGCGCAACGTCTCGCCACAGTGCAGAACCAGTGGACCGAGTCTGGGCTTTTAGGTCAGAGATTAACTCTAACAGGCCCTCATTGGTCTTTGTGTTTTGTCTTGCCATGTAACTCCCTCGACGTTTGGGGATTCGGGCGACCGGCCCTTCCGATATGAACCCTTTGAGAGAGAACGCATTACTGCTCACCTAGAAGAAAAGAGCGGAAGGGAATCATTCATCCCCTCTGGCCCACCTGCGAGGGGCATGGACAACTGGATGGACATGATGACCGAGGCGATGACTGGCGACCAAACTGATGTGGTAGCAACACATCGATTACTAACTCAATGTCAAGATGCTGCGATGAAAGAAGTACAGATGTTATTGCAATCTTCTGAAGATGTTTCACAAGCAATGGTTTCCCTGTATGGGGCTCTTTCAGCATATGTACAGACTGTTACAATTCGTGCTAAGGCGGAAGGTGCTGAACCAGGAGATTTAGATCATGCCTTCAGAACAGGGCAATCATACGGTGTTTCTTGTGTTTTGAACCATCTTATCGATGATTTAGTAGATCCAAATGCGGGATCAATTCTTGCTAGTTTAGATGAATTCAGTGATTCCCTACATAATGAAATCACTACAGAAGTCGAAGACGCGAACTTAACTGTAGAAGTTCTCGATGCTAAAGGCAATATGATTTAATCCGGCGATGCATTAATTTGTAACTCGGATATACTGTGTTAGTATGTCATCAGAATACGATGATTGGACTGTAGCCCGTCTAAAAGATGAGTTGCGTCAGAGAAATCTTGTAATTTCTGGGAAAAAAAGCGATTCGCATTTCTAAGTTAAAGCCAAATGACCTAACATAGTAGATATCAGATTTAAGATATAATCTAAATCCATAATTTAAGAAAAAGTTTCGGGATGAGGAAAGGGCAGTGCCGATTCCTCATCCCGAGGACAAATGAACCCAAAGGGCATCTAGTAGCTATTATTCTTCAGAATGGTCTGCTGAATCCATTGTTGCAGCATACCATACCATCAGACCAAAAGCAACTTTGTTGACTGAGTCTGCTAAGTTGTATAGGATATTTAGTCCATCGACGTTAGGATTGTCTCCTGTGCCCATGAAGTAACCTATAGGATAGATTGCCCATCCTACTGTTAGAATTCCAGCCATCGCCTTGAAAGCAAACTGAGTCGACTCGGATGCTGTGGCAGCACTTTTCTGAGCTTCTCCACCCCATACTTCGTACATGATGTAGAACCATGCAGCACAACCGATGAAGAACATGACCATTTCCATTCCTTCAACTAGACCTCCAGTTCCAGACTCTGCTTCTCCCAAGTATCCGGTAATTAGCATCAACAGAGATGCTCCGAACAAGCGCCAGAAAAGAGCTGCTGTAGCAACTCCTACTGCTGCTAGAATTAGGTAGAATTCAGTAACCTGAAGAGGGACAGTGATCAACCAATCAACATATCTTAGCACGATTGGGCTCTGTCCACTGCCTGCGGCGTAGGTAGTAGCCCATGCTTCGCGCATGTATGTGTAGTGATACCATGCAACACCTGTAACAAGTGCTGCTACTGTCATGGATGTTCTCCACTTAGGAGCAACACTTCCTCGCTCTAGGACGAAGAATGCTGTTGCAGCAAACATCATTGCTGTTGCGATCCAGAAAGATGTCCCAACAGTATCACCAGCAGCTAACAATGCTGTTTCAGCAGCAACTGTTCCTAACATGGTTATGGCGGTCAGTAAAACTACGAACTTCGTAGTTGTTCGGCGTGTAAATCTGGTGGCTGTATAAGCATCCATGTACGAAAGCCACGAAGTATGTGGTATAAAGGACTGTTAAACTCCATAAATTTCGATAAAAAGAGGGGTAATACAGTTCCTTTATTATCAAACGATATACGCCGGGTCATGAACAAACGTGTTACCACTGTTACAATAATGATAATTGCCAGCCTTTGCTTATCTCCCTTAGCAATAGCTGACCAGAATGAAGATATTCCTACGAATGCCCAAAACACAGGAGTGCACGACTCTTTGGTCGCGGCCCTTTCTCATGCTAACCTAGTTAGCACATTACAAGGAGATGGGCCGTTCACCGTCTTCGCACCCACAGATCAGGCATTTTCTGATGCTGGGATTGATCTCAGCACGTTTGATACTGACGAAGAGAATGAGACATTAGTTGACATTTTAACCTATCACGTGTTCTCAGGATCTGTTTCATCTACACAAGTTACTGACGGTATGACTGCGACCATGTACAACGGAGATGATGCTGTCTTCACAATTACCGAAAGTGGTGAAATCCTGATTGGAGAAGCTACCATCACCACTGCAGATGTAGTAGCTTCAAACGGAATCATCCATGTAATTGACAAATTACTAACGCCACCAGCAGATTTAGGAGATATTCCAACAGTAGCCCAAGGAACTGGTATTCATACCTCCTTAGTTGCCGCTATAGTCCAGGCTGAACTATTGACTACTCTACAAGGAGATGGGCCATTCACAG
>PADI01000018.1 GCA_002702985.1 Methanobacteriota archaeon | reverse complement strand
ATCTTACAGTTTCTGCAACTTCATCTACTATTGATGGATTATCGATTTCTATTCACGATACTGAGGTGAAACGAGGTGAGTCAGAAATCATGACGGTTTCAATTTCTGCGGATTCAGATATCTCAATAGTTGGGCTTTCTTCTACTAATCTTACATTCTCTGTAAATTTAACTGGAGTTCAGATATTTGTTGATGGAAATGAGACAAATAATGGACATATTGATTTGGATATTTCTCCGTGGACTTCTCTACGGATTATTGCTCCTCAGACTAATGGCATTACAATCGAACCTGGTTCTACTACTTCCTTTTCATTTGACGTTGAAAATGAAGGGACTCAATCAGTTGATGCGTCTTTGGTATGGTCATCCGTTCCTGCAGGCGTTACTCTGAGTACTCTAAATGGTTCGATTTCGCTTGCAACAGGCGAGATAACGACTATTTCTGTTTTAATCGAATCAGAACAATCAGCAGTTGCTATAAATTCTCCAGTGAATTTTGAACTAGTATCTACTACTGATGGAGGTGTCTTTGATTCAATCAATGCCTCAATTTCTATTACTCCAAGAGGGATTCCATCTTTGAGCACAGGTTCAACACAATTGTCGATATTAGCATCTTTGTGGAGTACTGTTGATTTTACGATTGCAAATACAGGAAACTCTGCTGGAGTTTTTGAGATTGTAGTTGCTGAAATTCCAACAGGAGTTCAAGTAGCGCTTTCGGAAAGTGCTTTTTCTCTTGATTCAGGAGCAACTATTTCTTTTGAAGTTCAAGTCAAGGGTGACGGAATTGGAATTTTAACTTTGATGGCTTATTCTACAACTGGGCCTAGTTTCAATTCTACTGAATCTCTTGATATCGTTCAAGGCTCATTAGCACCTCAAGTCACACTCTCTCCGTCTGTTGTAAATTTACAACATGAAGAAACAATCACATTCTCTGGCTACATTTTCAACCCAACAGATAGTTCCGGAGAATATTCGTTAGAGGTATTGAGTAGTTTAGATTGTGCTTTGGCAGCTACTAGTATTGTAGTTCCTTCTGGTTCTTCTATTGAAGTATTGATTTCTTGTGATTCAACATCCACCAATCTTGCAGGTTCACATCTAGTGACATTAGTTGCCCGCCCAGTAGATCTTCCCTCTATATCTTCTTCTTCGTCTTCAGATGTTACTCTCATTGAATCGGTAGGGCCTAATGGTGCACTTCTTTTAGATATTGAATTGGTAGAAGATGGCGGATTAATTATCGATAAAGAAGGAAGTTTGACAATGGTCGTTAGAGTTGAAAATACCGGTAATTCCCACAAGAAGGGTATTCTGATATTATCGGGTAAGGGATTGAATTCTGGGCTCGTCAAAACTTGGAATGTTCAGCCTACTGGTTCTTCTCTCCCATCATACGATATCGCACCTGGAGAAGCCGTTACTATGTCTCTCACATTAAGTAGTAATGGATTAGAATCAGGCCTCTATGACCTGACTATTACTGCCTCAGAAGATGACGGTGCAGGAACAGTATCTATTGCTCCAATTCAGATATTTGTCCAAGATGATCCTGTTCCTCCTGCGGGAATTTCATTACCTACTGGACATAGTATCAACAATTCAACCAGTCTTTCTTTGATGTTTGGTGGATATGTGTTTGCATTGTTAGCAGTCTTGGCTCTTCGTTGGACAATGAGGCGTTCTAGCGCCTCAATCGAGGCAATTCAAGCAGCTGCAGTTGAAGCAGCTGAAGTTCAAGAACCCGAACCTGAGGAGGAAGAAGAAGACCCTCTTGCAGAGGGAGAAGTTCGTGCAAGTTCTGATGGTTCCGCTATTTGTCCGTTTTGTTCAACTAGGTCTAAGTTGCCAAAGGACAAAACACCTCCATTCAGATTCCGCTGCCCCTCCTGTTCAGAAATAGTCAGAGTAGTAGAATAGTTACTCTTCTTCTTCATTAGGAGCTTTTACTGCTATCACAAGAAATGCTGTATGTCCTATCGGAGTATTACCTGGTCTAACTCCTCCTCTTTTAGTCAAAGTCCACCTTCTCTCCATCAATTCTCCACCCCATTCAACAGTCAATCCTGATTGTTCTAATGATGCCCAAGATTTCGCCATTTGATCTGGAGAGGGGCAATAACATGCAATTCTTCCACCAAGGCGAAGCAGTCTACTCATTTCTGGAATTGCAGTCCATGGTTCCGGCATATCTAATATCACTGCATCTAATTCATCCACCAATGCAGATATTTCTGGAGATGAACCAACTATATCTCGTTGTAACAATGTCCAAGTAGGCATCCCGGGGAATACCTCTGCACATCGATGCATATTTTCAGCACCTACCGATGCATGTTCTTCTCTTCGTTCTATTGAGATCAAAGTTCCTCCTGGTCCAAGACTTCTAGCAATATGCATAGCGAGTCCTCCAGAACCAAATCCTGCTTCAAGAACACGGTCATTTTGCCCAATCCCCATCCAGGCAATCATGAATCCAGCATCCTTTGGAGTAATTACCTGTGCTCTTCGTTTCATAGCAGCTCTAAGCTCATGTAAACCAGGAGACATGCGAGTAAATGATTTAGTTCCGATTTTGATTGAATCACCAATTTCTAAGTCTCCTATTTCTCTATCTGGGTCAATTCTTCCTATACCTCGAATTCGGCGTTCTCCTCCCGATCGTGAGAAGGCGTAAACACGCCCGCCTATCTCTCTTAGAACGATTAGTTCCGCATCCGCCATGTTGTTCGGCTAATACCGTCTCCATTTCAAACCTAATGAAATTTTGAAGTTTTGATTCTGAACTTAATCAAATAACTATTATACGCGTCTGTGTACTCCGATTTTCATGCTTTACCGTATGGTATGCTCTGTAGCCCTAACATTACTTATCGTTCTGATGTCGATGGGGAGTTTCGTAGATCCTCTCTCTGAACCAGAAGAAATCACTCCGCTTGCTGAGGAGCCTACCGTTCTTGATGCACCTAGCCCTGGACACGTGGTGTTAGCTGAGTACATTGGAGGGCAAAATTGTCCACCCTGCTATGGCTATGCTAGTCCTGATTTGAAATCGTTGAAGAATGCTAATTCAGATGAATTTGTTTACATTTCTTATCTCCCTGCAAGTTACGGCAATATTTACACTGCGCAAGCAGGAAATGTAGCGCCTATGAACAGAATTAGTCATCTATCTTCGGATGGTGCAAATAGTGCACCTCAAGCCTATTTCGGTGATTGTGCTAAGTCATCGTCAGCCTGTTTTATGAGTGGAGCTATGACTAATGGTAAGACATATGACGACTTTTTCTCTGGAGTAAATGGAAAATCAAACAACATGGATTCTACTGTTAATTCTTACAGCATGGTTATCTCTCAAACTCAGAGTGGTACTGATGCAACAATTACTGTAGAAGCTTCATACAACGGAGGGGGGACATCAGATGTACGTGTTATTGCTGCTGTTACTGAAGATACTTGTAATTCATATCCTTATGCTGACGGTTCCAAAGCAGGACACTGTTGGAAGAAATGGTTAGTAGATAGTACGAACAGTGGCCCTATTTCTATGACACTTTCCAGTACCCCTACTAGTTACTCTTGGACCGTACCAGTTTCTACTGTAAACGGTGGAATGTCAAATATGCTATCAATTGCCTGGCTACAAGATGATTGGAGTACAGGTACCACACGGCACAACGTACTTTCTGCTACTGATTCTTCTATGCTACCTCCAATTGATGTTGCAATAGATTCGTTCACAGCAGAAAGTAGTGATGGATATTCAGGAATTATTGCTGGTGATCAAGTTGATCTTACACTCTCAATCAAGAATATCGGTGCAGATGTTTATGCAGATGGTGGCACAATTGAGGTTTTCAAGGTTGACGGACTAACTGAGACCTCATTAGGTTCCACTTCCGTTAACACATTAGCAGTTGGGGGTACTCAATCATACTCTACAACTTGGGATTCAACTGGAGAAACTATTGAAAACAATGGTGACTCTAGATTCCGCGCTAGAATTACTGTCGTAGATTCAATTGGAAGCAACAATGTGGTTGATTCAACTGTCAATCATGATGCAACACCTACCTCTGTACGTCCTGTACCTGATGGTTCGAGTACAACTATTCCTAGAGGTGGTAGTTTAGGTTTCGATATGACAGCTTTACCTAATGATTCAGTAGATACACTTGAAACCATGACTCCAGAGCTAGAGGTTAAACATTCAACTGATAATTCATGGGATTCATCTTGGGTAACTATTCCTATAAACACAGTCGGGCAAGGTACAAATGAACGATATGTTGCCACAGTTGTCCCTCCTGTAAGCGCAGGAAGTGGAGATTATGACATACGAAGTCGTTGGACTGATTCTAGAGGTCAGATTTCTGATTGGTTGGAAACTAATGATGCGTTTACATTGTTGAATGGATTACCTACAGTTCTATCTCCAACAGATCAAGGATATTCTGGAGTCCCTACAGTGAAGGTAGACACTCTTGAAACCGTATCCATGGTTGGATTGATTGCTGACGCTGAAACACCTCTTAATCAACTGACTGTAACTAGTAATTCACCTAATTTTGTTTCTTGGGATGCTTCTGCTATGACTATGGATGTTCAGTTTTCAAATGTTGATCGCGATGCTCAAGGAAATATTAGAAATCAAGGTATTCAAGTTACATTGTCTGATGGAGAAGATCAGAATGACGGCACAGTTTTCTTTTCTGTAATTCCTAACGGTGCCCCTAGTTGGTCACCTATTCCTACTCAAACGATTAGTGAAGGTGGTTCTGTCGCTGTAGCATTGACGCAATATCTTTCAGACACCGACAATAATGGTGCTGATGTTTCTGAATCAGAATTAGCGGCTCTAGACATCCATATTGTTAGTACTACACCTGAGAATATTGTTGATGTAGTGCTCACAGGTCAGACAATAAACATAGACACGTTAGATGATGATGTCACTGGAACAATTGAGATCGTTTTGAGAGCAAGTGATGAATCTCAATCAACCGATTCGACAGTTACAGTAATTGTCCAAAATATCAATGATGCACCGCGATTTGATATGTCAGCTTTAGAAAATCTCCGATTAAAGATTGGAGAGACATTTACTTTGGATACCTCATTATATTCCTCAGATGTTGATGATGACGATTCCAATATTTTTGCTCAAGTTACTAGTTCTGAACCCGGTGCAGTAACTCCTATTGCAATTGGTGTTTACACTATGTCATGGCAAACGGAAGGCCCTCAAATAGTGCAAGTTAGTTTATCTGATCCTAACGGAGCAGTCGGACAATTCTCTTTCACTGTAAGTGTAATCGGAGATATTTTGTTGACTTGGGATGAAGGTAATGGTGGAGATATGTCGTTAACATATGATACTGTAGATTTCGAAACCTCTCCTAAGATGACTGTATCCTACATGGGGGATGAAACATTCTCCAATACTGAAGTTACTTGGCAGATATGCAATACAATAACTGGGACTTGCCATTCTCTAGGAACAGTTGAAGAATTTGGAATAGAATTTGATGTAGTATCAGTGTATCCTGAAGGACTAAGAATGGGTGACGAAATTAAGGTAGACGTAATTGCTACAGATACTTCTGATTTCGATTACAAGAGCGTCAAATCATTCAGCCTGATGGCTTCTGAACCAGTAATTATTGATTCGGATGGAGACGGTGTCGCAGACTCTGAAGACGCATTCCCAGAAGATCCTGATGAAACTCTAGATACTGATGGAGATGGAGTCGGAGATAATGCTGATGCATTCCCAGAGGATGCTTCCAAGTCAGAAGAAGCAAGTGGTCTTTCTTCTGCTGGAGATTCATTAATTATGATTCTTGGAGTTGTTGGATTATTCCTTGTTGCAGCAGTTGGACTTGGTCTCCTATTTGTGGCTAGGAAGAATAGAGTCCCAGAAGCTGTGGACTGGTCTAAAACAATTCCAGCCGCCGATCATTCTGCAAATTCAATGTATGGTGGGGCAGAACATCTCTTCCAGCAGCCAGTAGTTCAGGCTCCTCCTGTTCAACAAGGTCCTCCATTACCTGTTGGTGGACTCCCTCCAGGTTGGACAATGGAACAGTGGGCATATTATGGCCAGCAGTATTTGGATAATGGCGGAAAACTTTGATTTTTTACTTGGAAATTGTATATTTTTCTATTACGCACCTTCAAGAATGAGGCCTATTCATCAGTGTACATAGGGGATACATTATGTCGGACTCTAATATTGATTCTTCTGAAATTGAAGAAGAATCTAATGATGTAGATTCGCATAATGAAGAAATCAGTCCAGAAACCTCTAACTGGGCTGATTCTAGTAATTCCGGGTCAGAAATTTGTACTACACCTGTAGAAGAGTGGGTCGAAAATCTGACCGTAGGTCCTAACTCGTTTGAGTCTACTGAAGATGTCCCGTTACCTAATCGTCTAGTCGATCAAGTCATTGGCCAAGATGCTGCATCTATTGTAGTTAGAAAGGCTGCGGAGCAGAGACGTCACGTGATTTTGATGGGTGATCCTGGTACAGGAAAATCGATGCTAGCTAGATCGATGACCGAATTCCTACCCAAAGAACAGATGGAAGATATTCTAGTTTATCGCAATACAGAAGATGAGAATGAACCGAAGGTTCGTACAGTTCCCGCAGGAAGGGGAGATAGGATAATCAAAGAACGAAAGGCGGCTATTCGTCAACAAAGAGAAAGAACAAACAAGACATTGTTATTCATTCTAATTTTCGTTGGTGCAGCATTAGTTGCAGCGACTATTTCTACAGGAGATATTCTTACGCTACTATTTGGGGGATTTATTCTTGCTTTTGGATACTTCTTCCTTCGTTCTCGTTTATCAGCAGCAGATGAAAATAATATCCCGAAATTGTTAGTAAAACATGAGCGAGGCGATGATGTCCCGTTTGTAGATGCGACTGGCGCTCTTGCAGGTGCACTTCTAGGCGATGTTCGCCATGATCCATTTCAGTCTGGTGCAGATTTAGCAACACCTGCTCATGAAAGAGTAGAGCCTGGTTCAATTCATCGTGCGCATTATGGTGTTCTATATATTGATGAGATTAACATGTTAAGGATGGAAGAACAACAGGCATTACTTACTGCAATGCAAGAGAAAGCTCTTCCTATTTCAGGTAGAAGCGAAAGAAGCAGTGGAGCATTGACAAAAACAGAACCAGTTCCTTCTGATTTTATCTTAGTTGCAGCAGGAAATTTAGATTCAATGGATAGAATGCATCCAGCATTAAGAAGCAGAATCCGAGGATATGGTTACGAGGTTTATGTAAACACAACTATGGATGATACAGATGCAAATCGAAGGCGTCTTATTCGATTTATCGCTCAGGAAGTAAAAAATGAGATGAAGAAGAAATCCGGTAAACCTATTCCTCACTTTAACCGAGCAGCTGTTGGTTTAGTTCTGAAAGAAGCTCAAAGAAGAGCAGGAAGACGTGGGAAACTGACTCTTCGTTTGAGAGAATTGGGCGGTCTTGTACGAGTTGCTGGAGATTTAGCGGCAGAAGAAGATGCATCTGTTGTCACTCCTGATCATATCACTCGTGCTAGAATAATTGCCAAACCCCTTGAGCAGCAAATTGCTGATAGATACATCGAAAGACAGAATGAATATGCGATGTTAGTTAACAGCGGTGCTCGAGTAGGCAGAGTAAACGGATTAGCAGTTCTTGGCGCCGATTCCGGACTATCTGATTTTTCAGGTATTGTACTACCTGTAGAGGCCTTAGTTACTCCTGCTCAAGGTCGAAATGGAGCAGTTTATGCTACCGGAGGCCTTTCTGATTTAGCTAAAGAGAGCGTAACTAATATCAATGCAGTTGTCAAGAAATTGACTGGTAAAGATATTGCCGATTATGATATTCATGTTCAATTCCCTGGAACTCATGGAGTTGACGGAGATAGTGCATCAATTACAATGGCCACAGCAATAATTAGTGCATTTGAAGACTTGCCTGTAGACCAAAATTTAGCCATGACAGGTAGTCTTAGCGTCAGAGGAGAGGTTCTGCCAATTGGAGGTGTAACAGCGAAGATAGAAGCTGCTGCTAAGTCAGGAATTACTCGAATAATCGTGCCTAGAACAAATATGAGGGATGTTTTAATCGATGAAAAGTATCAGAATATGGTCGATGTAATTGCTGTAGATTCTTTAGATGAGGTTCTTGAACACGCATTGATTCAGAGTGAAGAAAAAGATGGTTTGGTAGATAGATTGTCTAAGGTTGTTGACAAGTTGACCTCTATTCCAGATAAAAGTCCAGTATGAGTTAAAATCCTACAATGGACAAAATCCATACAATTGGATCTCCGAAAATTACTGCTAGAGGTATACTCGGTAATACATACACAAGGAATGGATGTTTCTTTGTTATCCATGCTTCTGTTTCACCTAATTGATTTAACTCTTCTATTTTGATAGCAATTGTTTCTGAATTTTCCTTAGTTCTCTTGGGCCTCATTCTAACAGAAATTTTTCTTTCTCCATCCGTACCATCAATTACTTCGCTTAGAATCCAAACGTGCTTTCCTAGAATTTTATCAAGTGGCCATTTTTCAGAATGCCAAATCATTTTGATTGGAGACCTTACACCTTTCGAGATATTTGTGACAATTGTTCGAATGGGTAAAAAAAGAAAACTGGCAGCGGACCAAACTAGTACAGAAATCATAGGGGGAATCATGGATGACATTCCAATCACACCAATTCCTGACCACCATGGAAGTGCGATAGCCACTATCATCAATGCCTTTGCATCTGCTCCTCCGTGTAGTAATCTCATTCTCCAAGAAAGTTCAATGAATCCTATACAAATAGCCAGTCCAATTAGATCGAGGAAAATATTTGCATGTATTGTTGCTAATTCTAGATCGGATCCATCTAAAATCTGGAATAGAGGGGGGTTATTATGTAGATTCATAATCCATAGTGCATTCTCTGCATGAAGTATTATGCTGCATCCTAGTCCTACTAATCCTAAAACATACCAACAGAAAACGGTCCAATCAAGATATGAGCCATTTTTCATATCGGTAAGAGAGGGTGTTCCTATCACACTAATCGATGCCCAAGCAACTATCCCTAATGCAAGTAAAATTAGTGAAATATCTGCTTCTAATAGCATCATTTCGATACATAGGAGAAAAACAATGGCAACTCCCCATCTTATCCACCAATCATTCGGCACTCTTCGAGTCCAATGATCCATAGCCGCAGCACCACCCATACAAAGTAATAGAATTGTCAAACGAAGAAGTCCGACGAGATCTGAGGGCGCCACTGTCCACATCTGAAGGGGCTATATTCTACAATGAACTTAAAGTCGGTCGTCCTCCAACCACTGAATAGTGCGGAAGGATGTGTAGAAGCCATGAACGATGTAAATACGCGAATCCAACAAATTGCTACTGTTCTTGAACAACTTCAGGATAGCCAAGTTCCTCGAAATATTCGCAAGTCTGCGAAGGAAGCAACTACTGATTGGTTACTAAATGAGGATAAGGATATGGATGTACGTTTAGGAATGACTGCAAGTAAGTTAGATGAGATTTTCAATGATGCTAATCTTCCTATCCATTTTGGGCCACTTTGCCTTCAAATTCAAACTGCTCTCGAAGCTCTTCTTCGAGAAGTGCAATAGAATGTCTCTGAACCATTTTTGTAAAGAGAATGAGTAATACACGATGTTAATCATCAACGCTGTTTCTTCTCTACAATCTTTGGGCGGAGGCCCTTGTAGCCACATTTTCGACATTTTAGTGGCTTCTTGCGACCTCTATGAGTTGCTGAGCATTTCATGCAGACCCACTTGTGTAGGTTGCGCACTTCCGCCTCAGGGAACCGGGCCATGGCAACGGGGACCAATGCACCCTTCATAACCGCATCGGATGGACTGATGTTCTATCTCTTCTCAGAGGCATCATTCAAAGGCCTCAGTCGCCCGACAGTAATCATGCCTGCTACAGTAGTCCTCGGAGCACAGTGGGGAGACGAAGGAAAAGGGAAATTGGTTGATCAATTAGCATCAGAAGCGGATTGGGTTGTTCGTTTCCAAGGTGGTTCGAATGCAGGACACACAATTGTGATTGGAGAACGTAAGTTAGCGTTTCATCATCTTCCAAGTGGGATTACTTACAGCCATTGTAATTTGGTACTCGGCGATGGAATGGTAATCGATCCATGGAAGTTGGAGGAAGAATTGGATTCTTGGTTTGCTTTTGGCAGTGAAAGACCCGAGGGTGAACGATTATTTATTTCGGAACGGGCTCATATTACACTACCCTATCATAGAATTCTAGATGGAGCAGACAAAGAGATTGGGACGACGGGAAGGGGAATCGGACCTACATATAGGGATGCAATAGATCGTATTGGTATCCGATTCGTTGATTTGCCTTCTGTACTCAAAGATGATGCTAAAATTAATTCCATGATTAATCGAATGAATAGTCAATTGATGGCTGTAGGTCTTGAATCAAGCATCGATAAGTTGTCATTGACAAATGATCTTGCATGGATTCAAGATAGATTTGGTGCATCTGTTCGGCCAACAGGGGTGATGATAGATCACGCTTTGAAGCGAGGAGAATTTGTTTTATTAGAAGGTGCTCAAGGGGCTTTACTAGATATCTCACAAGGAACATATCCGTATGTTACTAGTTCTGTTACCAGTAGGGCAAATGCAACACATGGAGCAGGAGTTCATCCAGGTCATGTAAATAGATGTATAGGAGTAGTAAAGGCATATACCACAAGAGTAGGACATGGTCCTTTTCCTGCAGAATTAACAGATGATGTTGGTAAACACCTTGGAGAGGTAGGGCATGAATTCGGAACTACTACTGGACGTCCAAGACGTTGCGGTTGGTTGGATATAGTTCCTCTTCGTCATGCAATGAGGATAAATGGATTTGATGAAGTAGTTTTGACCAAATTAGATGTTTTAGGCGGATTAGAAGAAATTGAAATTGTGATTGGTTATGATATTAATGGGTCACAGGTTCACGAGTTTCCTGCAGATATTGGGTCATTAGAGATGGCCAATCCGGTCACAATGAAATTACCTGGTTTCCCCTCACTATCTCTTGATGAATGGCTTAAATTGTCTAGAGAAGCAAGGGCTACGGGCCATGGATACTCAGTATTGCCTCAAGAAGCACAAGTGTATGTTGAGACAATAGAGAAATTACTAGGAGTTCCAGTTACTAGTGTAGGAGTCGGACCTGATCGTGAAGCTTCAATTGAGAAATCTGAATGAAACAAAGATTCAAGTTCAATTGTTCACACGTTATTGTATGGGTTTCAAGAAAAGAGCGCGCGCGAATCGTCTTCCGAAGCCTAAGAAGGCTAATTCTTGCTTATGTAAGAGTACTGAGGACAATAAGAAAAACATCCAATGCGGCTGTTCTTCCTGAACTTGCCAGATTATTCACTAGAAATCTGCTTAGAACCCAAGATTCATGTTCAACCTTTCACAGCGTTATGTATGGGCTTCAAGAAGAAGGCACGGGCAAATCGTGCTCCGAAGGCTAAGAAAGTCAAATCTGATGATGAAGAGGGGGAAGTTCCATGCGATGTTGCTGGATGTGAGAAATGGGCCGACAAGCGATTTGGTGGCCGTTCTATTGCAATAGATAATGCAATTGATGTATGGGGTGATGATGGACTAAAGAGGGATGTTAGAAGGGTTCGAATTTGTCGTCCTTGCTACCGTGAATGGAAGAAAGCCAAGAAGGATGAACCAGATCAGTATTGATTTAGAGTTTTATCCCCACTTAGGATTTGGAGACCACCACATACATGTAGGAGTCGGTTTAGGCCAATTCTCTGGCAATTCTCCTAAATTTTCTTTCAATGAAATAAAGAAATCGCGATGTTTTTTCAGTACCTTTTGGACTTCTTCATTACGAATTGTTTTACCTCTGGAAGGAACAATTACGTTTGGATTTAGAACAATAATCTTCTCTATTGAGTCTAGCATTTCTGGAATATTACCCGTGGGGAAATCTGTTCTTCCAGGATACTCTGGTGATGGAATTAAATCCCCTGCAAATAGAATAGATAATTCTGGAATAAAAAATGAAGAATGGCAGTTTGTATGGCCTGGAGTATAGATACATCGAATATTTCCATTCCCTAGATCCATTTCCCATCCGTCAGTGAGGGGAATTGTTTCAGTTACTGGCATATCTGAATCATATCTTGATGCCCAAGTTGTGAGTTGATCGTTTGAAATCAAAGAATTTGAAGCATCTGGATGAATAAAGACAGGGGCATCAAATTTCTCACTGAGAAAATTTGCTGCTCCCGAGGTATCATAATGCCGATGAGTCAATAAAATAGCCTCAATTCTTGGTAAAAATTCAATTTTAGAATTGATTCGTTCCTCGATATTTACTTGATGCCAAGAGGTGCCTGAATCTATCAAAATACTTTTTTCAGTTCCTGCAACAATTGAGATACTCGTGTCATGGTGAATGCCAGGTAAACGTATGACTTCCACATTATCCGATTCCTCCTCTCATGAATCAAGGTATTGCTTGTTGTGTAGCTTCTTAGATACTCAAAAAACAATTAGATTTATATACTCTGGAGTCGAACTATACAACCCCGAGTTGGTAAGAGAGTGATATAATGGAACCCAAGAAAAAAACAGAATTACAAAAGTCAAAGGACAGCCGCAGAGGAGGAGAATTCGTAGCCTCTCCTCGTCCAAGTCAAAGACAGAGGAAAACAGATGGTCAATCTGAGCCTTGTCAACTATGTGGATCTAATGAATGGGATACTGACATTTCTAGGGGTGAGACAGTTTGTTCTGTTTGTGGTTTCGTAGTTGAACAGAATATGATTGATCCTGGTGCAGAATGGGTGAATCACTCTGATGGAGCAGACCGCTCTAGAGTAGGCGCTCCTACTACAGTTAGTCTTTCAGATAAGGGTTTATCTACAATTATAGACAAACGTGATTTGATCGGTGGGAATGCAAGATTAAATGGCATGTCTTCTAAACAAGTTCGAGATTGGAGAAGAAGAGCTACAATTGATCAACGTTCTAAAACTAGGGATAGCAGATCAAGAAATTTAGCTAAAGCCATGCAATTTATTCGTGATAGGGGGGACCTTCCTCCTCAATTGAGAGATCAAGCAAGTGGTCTATATCGTAAAGCAGTAGAAAAGGGATTAGTTACAGGTAGATCGATTAGAGGTGTCACTGCAGCATGCGTATATATTGCTGCTCGCGAAGCTCGAATTCCGAGAAGAATTGAAGATGTTGCAGAAAGATTTGATATGATTTCAGAGGTAGAAGTAAAGGAATTAAAACGTACAATTCGTTTAGTTGCTCGTGAATTAGGTACTCATCATATTTCTGGTCCAACTGAGTATCTGGATAAATTTCATTCTGATCTTCAATTACCTCCAAGAGTATTAGGAAGGGCTAACGAAATTTGGAATCAAACCAAGGAAGACCTTGCTTGGCAAGGAAAGAAACCTTCGGGGATTGCAGGGGTTTTACTATATCGTGCCGCTGCTGATTGTGGCTCCAATCGTACTCAGAACGAAGTATGTGGTGTGTGTGGAGTTAGTGAAGTTACACTCAGAGGATTGTTGAAAATTTTGAATCAAAGAGTCGCAAAATTAGAAGATTCCTAATTCAAATTGAGCATCTTCGGAAGCATGTATTTTGGGGTCCCATCTAGGTGACCAAACCAGATTAACATGTACCGAATCGACACCTTCTGTTTCAAGACCTGCACGGTGAACTGCGGCCATTATTTCAGGTGCAGCAGGACATCCAGGAGAAGCTAAAGTTAGATCGATTTCAGCATGGATGCTTTCTCCCTGTTTCTCTATTCTAACTTCATAAATTAGTCCAAGATCCACCACTCCAATTTTCATTTCGGGGTCCTGTACTGGTCTGATTGAATCAATTACGTCGTCTGATAGTCCCATGTTATGCACCCTCTGACATATTTGCTGCAGTCTTCCTAATCATTTCAAACATATTTAGAAATCCATTAGCTCTAGATGGTGTTAGTGATGCCTTGACATCCATCTCGTCAACGAAATTTGGGCTAAGAGTTGCTACTTGTGAAGGTGGCAATCCATCTACACCAATTGCTAAAATTGCAATGAGTCCTTGTACTAGATTTGCATCTGCCGCTCCATGAATTTGAAAGCCACCCTTTTGGTCAAGTTTACACTCTACGTGAGCTTCTGATTGGCAGCCTTTTACTCGATTCTCTTCGGTCCAATTTTCTGTTAGAAGTTCATGAGGAAGTTTGTCAGCATATTCAAACAGTAATTCATATCTTTCCATTCTGTCAAAACATTCCTTGAATTCGTTAATGATATTTGTTAGGGGTGCAGGCCAATTAGTCATATGTTTCACCTATTATTCTAATCACCCAAATCGATCTACAATACTTGTTAGATGTTCGACAAATGAATTCGCTTCTTCTTTAGTATTGTATAACCAGAATGATATCCTAGCGGTACTTGATACTCCTAAGGCATCCATTAGCGGCTGAGCACAATGATGTCCTGTTCTAACAGCAAACCCCCCTGAATCAAGAAGATGTGCTAGGTCTTCTGCATGAATTTTTTCATGTAAAAACGACACAACACCTGAGCAAGATTCCATATCGTGACGTCCATAGATTTTGATTCCTGGGATTGCTGACATCCTAGCAGCTGTTTCTCTAGCAAGATTTGAGATATGTTTGTGTACTTCTTTCATGTCAAATGATGAAAGCCATTTAACAGCTGCATGCCATCCGAAGGCTTCTGCAATTCTAGGGGTTCCGGCCTCAAATTTTTGAGGTCCTTTTTGAAATGTTGACCCTTCTAGAGTTACAGTTTCGATCATATCCCCTCCTGAAATAAAAGGATCCATAGTTTCCATAATTTCTGGACGTACGAACAGACCTCCTATTCCAGTTGGTCCACCCATTTTATGCGAACTCAAAGCCAAGAAATCGCAGTTCATTTCAAGAAAATTAATTCTTTCATGAGGCGCTGCTTGGGCTGCATCAATCATTACAAATGCCCCTTTTCCATCATTACCATTTGATTTTGAGAGTTGGATAATCCTTTCAATATCATTTCTGACTCCCAATACATTTGAGGTATGAACAACACACACCAGATTAGCATCAGAAACAGCGATTTCAAAGGCATCCATATCCAGAGTTAATGTATCTCTTTCTAGAGGGATGTATCTGATTTCTACTCCTCTCTCTTTTGATAGGATCTGCCAAGGTACGATATCAGCATGATGTTCCATTTCAGTCGTTACAATAACATCTCCTTTACTGAGATTCGCTCTTGCCCAACCATAGGCTACTAAATTTATTGCTTCTGTAGTTCCACTTGTAAAAATCAAATGATCTCTCGGTGCTCCAAAATATTCAGCAATTTCTGTTCTAGCGTTTTCGTATCCTTCAGTTGCTTCTCCTGCTAAGGTATGTACTGCTCTATGAACATTTGAATTTGTATTTTCATAATATGAGTTCATTGCTTCAATTACTTGTCTAGGTTTTTGAGTAGTTGCTGCATTATCAAGATACACCAAAGGACGCCCTCCGTCCATGGTTCTTGTTAAGATGGGAAAATCTGACCGGATAGCCTCCATTAATGCATCATCCATGCTAACCCGAAGGGATAATTGGATTTCAACCCGTGTATGGTTCATATCATATTGAGGTGTTTCTCTATACGTTGAATTAACCACGCATGAAGTTGATGAGAACCCATGTCAGAGAGTGGAGTATTTAGGAAGGCGGCAATTAGCGCTGCCCTCGCTTGTTCTTCATCAAATCCTCTAGTTGAAAGATAGAACAATTGTTGTTCATCTATTGGACCATTTGCTGTCCCATGTCCACATCCAACTACCTCGCTCTCAAGTACTTCTAATTCTGGAATTGAGTTCGCCTTTGCTTTTTCAGAAAGTAATAAGTTATGGAAAAGTTGTCCTGCGTCTGCTCCCTTTGCTCCTGCATCTATTCTCAACATCCCTGTTCCAGTAGTGTTACTTTTTCCTCCGCAGGCGGAATGCCATTCTAATCTGCTATGTGTCTCCTTGCCCGTATGTGTAATTTCAATGTGTGAATCAAGATGGTTTTCATTTGATGAAAGGATAGATCCATTAACTTTGAGAGAAGAACCTGGTTCATTCAACCAATGTCTAATATCAATTTTCGCTTGAGATGAAGATGCATTAACCGTTCCAGCCTTTACTTGAGCGTCTCTACCTAATGAAAGAGCATCACATCGAACTAATCTATTTCCAGTGATTTGAGTTACTACATCATTAATTATGGCATTAGATCCGTATTTTCCTTCTCTTAGAATCCCTGTCCAATTTGCATTTCCTTCTATTACAGTAATTATCTCTGCTTCTACTTGACTTCCTATGTCAATCAATAATCTCGAAGCACAAATATCTCCTGAGGTTGTAATTGATACTATTAATGGAGTTTCGATTTTTATCTTATTATCTATCTTAAGAACCATAGTATTTTGAGCGAGAGCGGCAATAAATTGAGGAGCAGCTGTACCATCATCGAAATCAAGTTCATGTCCTAATCGTTCTATATCTGAATCGGAAGCTTGTCCAATCGTAATTCCTTCAGGAACTAATGTTCCATCTACAAGTGAAATTGTAATTTCTGGCGACTCGGATTTTGGGATGTCATTAATTGAACCAGTTGGATGTACCTTTTTCCAAGGCGTGTATCTCCAGATATGTGCTGCTCTGTCAGTTTTTGCATAATTGAGATAGGATGAACTCATACAGATTTCTCACCCTATACTTCCTTCCATTTCAAGAGACATCAATTGATTTAGCTCAACTGCATACTCCATTGGCAATTCACGAGTAAAAGGTTCAAAGAAACCATTCACAATGAGTGCTAAAGCTTCTTCTTCTGAATGCCCTCGACTCATCAAGTAGAATAGTTGATCATCACTAACTTTACTCACTGAGGCTTCATGTTCACATCTTGCTCCAGAATTACCCACTTCCATTGTTGGATAAGTATCTGAACGACTTGCTTCGTCTAATAACAAGGCATCACAAACAACGTTTACTTTGCAATTCTCTGCTTTAGGAGAAACTGTAACCATGCCTCGATAAGAGCCTCTCCCTCCATCTTTACTAATACTCTTCGAGAGGATTTTACTTGTTGTATTACTTGCTAAGTGATGGATTTTAGCACCAGCATCTTGATGCTGCCCCTTACCTGAATAAGCAACTGAAATGACTTCAGCATGGGATCCCTCACCCTTCAATATCACAGCAGGATATTTCATCGTAAGTTTTGATCCAATATTTCCATCAATCCATTCAATTGTTGCATTTTCATGAGCTACCCCACGTTTGGTAACTAAATTATACACATTAGCGGACCAGTTTTGTACAGTTGAATATCTGATATGTGCTCCGGGCATAGCGATTAATTCTACAACCGCAGAATGTAGAGAATCGGTCGAATATGTTGGTGCAGTACAACCTTCAACATAGTGAATACTACTCCCTTCATCAGCTATGATGAGAGTTCTTTCAAATTGTCCCATATTCTTTGCATTAATTCTAAAGTATGCTTGTACAGGCATTTCAACATGCACTCCACTCGGAACATAAATGAAAGAACCACCTGACCAAACAGCAGTATTGAGTGCAGAAAATTTGTTGTCTGAAAATGGAACAACTGAGCAGAAATATTCTTTGACGATT
>PADI01000017.1 GCA_002702985.1 Methanobacteriota archaeon | reverse complement strand
TTTAATTGATAGATTATTAGAAAACTCATTTTCACTTGATGAAGAAGATTTTCTAATTCTTGAAGAAGAAGATTTCGATGATGAGCTTGAAATTACTAAATCATCCTCTTCAACTCCTTCGGATGAAAAAATAGAGATAATGGAAGCAACAATACTTGAAGCGGTTTTAGTCGAAGATGATCAAACTCCCGATACACCATCTATGAAAGTACGAGAACCAACCTCCAAGAAATCTGAACCTATGATAGAAATCAAAATTCATGCTGGTAAACCTCGTAAAGCAGTTGTTTTGGGAATAATCCTACTTGGTGCTGTTGTAGCAGGAGGTGGATATTGGTGGACATGGGTACAAGATCAACAATCTTTCACAACCGAGCCTTCAAGATATGGTGATACAATGTCATTTACTATGACTGATGGCCAAATTTCTGCTACAGGAGACGAGATGGTAGATTTATTGAGGGATAATACAGGAGATGCTCTAGAAAAGGCATGTGGTGATTTAGAGGTTGCAATGAGTGGCACTGGAGCGATGTCCTTTCGAAATGCACCCTCTTCAGAGATTACAAATCCTATCGATCAAATTTATTCTGGTTCTGCTGAATCAATAGACGGATATGGCCGTATTCATTTAACAGCAGAAAGAAGTTTATCTTATGATCTGAATGTGGATTTGAGCGGTAGAACATGGACTACTGATGGAAGTAAATGTAGCAATAGTTTGCAATGGGAGATGAATAGCAATTCTGTTACCATTGAGACAATTTCTTGGGAAGAATTGACTGAAGAATCAACAATTCAATCAGTTTCCTCACTAGATTTTCGAACTCCAGATAACGACCAGACTCGAGTAGACGCAGTTTCATTCGGAGGTACAGGCGTATCTGCAATTGATGGAATATTGCCATTTCTTTTACAACCGGCAATTCCCATGGATTTGTTCGATTCTTTTGGTACAACTTTGATTGAGTCTGGTGTAACTGGAGAAGTAAATGGATGGAATTATGAAATTAAAGATTCACTAAGGGTAGATGGACAGTTGGTCATTCCTATTGATTTAGAACAACCATCAATCAATGCATGTCTTGGTCATGCTAGGATGTCATTACAGATTGTTGAAGGTAATCCTTGGCCTGTTGAACAACATGTTGATATCTTAATCAATAAAGATAGAAAGTCGAATGACTGCGGAGCTATTGAATCAGCAGCTTTGGAATTAACTGTCCCTGAAGGACAATTGATAATTGCTTACAAATTGAGTAGTACATCATTTACTCAAGGTGAGCGCCCTATTGATTGGGGAATTTTATACTCAAGTAGACCTGGACCCGGAGAAGACATCCCTTCCAGTCAATCTCAATGGACGAATCATATTTCAGATGAATCAATAATTAGAGAATTTACAATTGAAGAAGCAGTTGAATGTTTAATGAATTCATCTTCACCTAGTGGAGTTCGTTCTGCAATAAATAATGATGGCTATTTATGGAAAGTAAATCATAGACAAGAAAATGGAGAGATTTGGAATTTGAGTTGGGTCGATCCCCAAGATGATGCAGGATGGACTGAAGTGAAGGGAACTTCCGAAGAATCGTGTGAATTAATTAGTGATGGAACAATTTCTCCTTCAGATTCTCCCGGATATAATCTAAATGCAATTCCTGAAACATTATCTCTATCTACATTAGAAACTAGAATGCTCGAAATGGACGGTTCAGATGAGCCAGGTTCCATCTTGGGACTTGGTCAAGGATTGAATTCTGATGTAACAGTTGGTGCAATTTTGCTAGCGACTACCAGTTCTGATTTATTGGATATCTTAACTAGTCAACAAAATATTGATCAAGGTGAAGTTGGATTTACAGCATCTAGAAGTTGGAGCGAAGGATCTGCTGAGCACAATTATGATCTTGCAATAGATGCAGAAAGGGGCCGAATAATTGGATGGATTCATACTACGGTTGCTTGAAAATTTATTTCAAATTTAGATTTCAAAGATTTATTGAGCGTCATGTTGAACATCTCTTAGGTTTGAGATGGTTCGATGGGCGAGGAGTTGAATGACCCATTTTCTTCAGAAACAGATAATCCGATTGATGATCATTTGATTCATGATGTTTCATTCGTTGAAGTAGAACATCCTCCTAATGATATTACAGATACAGACGCCAAATCACGTAGGTTATTCGATATCCCTCATTCCCTTCCTACTAAACAAGGATTAGCAAGAATTGTCACAGTCACAAATCAAAAAGGAGGTGTAGGAAAGACAACATCGGTAATTAATATCGCAACTCATCTAGCCATGAGAGGTGCAAGAGTCCTTGTTGTCGATTGTGATGCTCAAGGAAATTGTGCTTCTGGTCTAGGAATTGATAAGTCTAAAACTAAAATTACGACCAAAGATGTCATACTTACTCCCAGCATTTCAATTCAAGCAAGACATGCAACTGCCGTTGAAGGATTACATCTCATTGTAGGAGATCATAACCTAGTTGGCGTCGAAGAATCATTATCTGCTCAACTTGGAAGAGAAAGACGTTTGGTAGAAGCATTAGCAATTCTTCGACCACATTATGATTTGATACTGATAGATACTGCTCCGTCAATGAGTATCGTTTCTGTTAATGCCTTGACTGCTTCTGATGGGGTATTAATTCCAGTACAGACCGAATATTTAGCACTCGAAGGTGTAGCATTATTGATGGGAACAATTCAGGAAGTTCGTAGAATACTGAATCATTCACTCGGAGTAGATGCAGTAATCATGACTATGCATTCTCCTACTCTACTAAATACACAGGTAGCAGGCCATCTGAGAGAGACTTTTGGTGATTTAGTTCTAGAGCCACCTATTAGACGTAATATTCGTCTTGCTGAATCTCCAAGTCAAGGAGTACCAATTCAATTTCATGCACCACAAAGCCATGGCGGTCAGGATTATTCACTCCTTTCTTCTGAATTAGAAGCATTATGGTTCCCGGGAGGCCTCAAAAATGAATGATGACAAAAGAGGCCTTGGCAGGGGTCTTGATGATTTAATGGCCCAAAATGAGATAGATTTACCATTTTTATCTACATATGGCCCTGCTTCTGATGTAGAAGATGATATCTCTCAAGCAAAAAGTCCTCCTGAAGAAATCTTCGATGCAGTATTGAGACATCTGCGTTCTTTACAACTAAACTTTGATAATAATCAAGAAAGAGAAATTCAAATTTACGGTTTAGCCGTCAAAATTGAGGATAATGGAGTCAGTCTTTCATTCGATCATTCCATTCGTCTTCCTTTTGTTCCAAGTGATCTAGCTTCACCTGGACTAACAGAAGGGAATTTGTCGCACGATGGATTATCTGGAAATGTGATAATTCAGGCATGGGGTATCGAAGCAAGACGCTGTATTTCACGATTTGTCGAACATTCAAAAATTAACGACGATGAATAACTGCAGCAGCAATCAAAATACTCATGGTTATACCAATAATTCCAAGAGAAGGTGTATTTTCAATTTCACCACATATTCCTCCATCTTCATTATAATTCTCTCCACCCCATTTTTCGCTATCAAACCAGCAATCAGACCAAACTTTCCATCCCCATCCAGTATCTGGAATTCGCGTATTATTTTCTCCTTCGATTAAATCAAAATACCAATTCACATA
Organism: Methanobacteriota archaeon; assembly: GCA_002702985.1. GTDB lineage: Archaea > Thermoplasmatota > Poseidoniia > Poseidoniales > Thalassarchaeaceae > MGIIb-N2. The sequence continues at coordinate 7,679 of PADI01000017.1, read as the reverse complement.
TGTTTGATCATCAATCGGATCTACTTGCGCAGTCCAGATTCCGGTTGCATTATCTTTCACCATATCCTGTGGATTTGGAGGATAACATAGTCCACTATTTACACAAATTTGGGTCCAAATTTGAATTGAAGAAATATTTGAATCATCATCTAGCCGAACACTAATGTCAAAATCTTGATTTCCATAGAAAACCTCTGAAAATGTTACTTCTGAAATATCTGAGTTTTGTATATCTGTAACTTGATTCTCGCCCCCGCCACCTGCTGCAGAAACAACAGTAGATGCAAGAATAAGAATAGAAATTGAGAGGGCAATACTAGTTCTCATGTTTACGTCATGTTCCTTATCCTATTCAATACTGATGTAGTTATTTATCAATTGACCATAAATCGTCACCAATCCAGTGAATAGTTCGAATTGATTTACCTTTAGTTGATTTATCCATTGTTTCCGCATCCATTAACGCCCATCCAATAGCAATTGGTTTACCATGTTCTTCATCTCTAACCCAAACTAAATCTCCGCGTTCGATTATTGGATCTACAATTTGAATTCCTGCAGCCATACAATCTGCTCCGTTCATTAGGAATGGAATAGCCCCCCTATCTACTGCACACCATCTTTTTCCTAAATCCCATCTTAAAATTCCTCTCAATGTTGGAAAAGTGATTTCTTCTACAATTCCTAGATCTTCTGGTCTCTTTAATGTCATAACAATAGGATCTTTGTCAGCAAGAAGCAATTGTAACTCTCCAAATTGTGCTATTTCTAGAAATGCTCCATCCAAGTTATCTTCAATGTCAAATTCTTGTTGAATACGTTCAACCAATTTACGAACTACTTTGATTCGTACAGGCTTTCTTTTCTTCACTTTCCTTGCGGCCACATTCATTTGGATATGTAACTACTCCATCAAGTTCCCGTTTGAGCCGAACTCATGAAGGGCACCTTCTTCTTCGGAGGTTTATGCCGGTAGGATGGGGTGTCCTTCGTAATTTTCGAGATCATGCTAAAGAAATGGGAGCTGAAACAACATCATCTCCTATGTTTTTCATAATGCCTCCAAGTAGTATTCTGGAAGTAAATGAATTTCACACAATCATTCATCCTGGTTCTAGAACTGTTTTGCATTATGAAGTTGAATTTGTTGTTCAAATTGGAAGAGATGGCCAACCAAGTGGCTGTGGAGTAGGATTAGATCTTACCAATAGAAGTGCCCAACAGGTAGCAAAATCAGAAGGAATGCCTTGGACAGATGCCAAAGCATTTCCAATGTCAGGTCCATACAGTAGGTTAGTTCCATATGAACCAATTCCATATGAAATAAAATTAGAAGTAAATGGAGAAATTAGACAACATGGCAATATTTCCAATATGGTTCACAACTTGAGTGATTTGTTTGTAGCAATTCATTCTCGCTTTATTCCTGAACCCGGCGATATTATTTTCACCGGTTCTCCAAAGGGGGTAGGTCCTTTGTTTCCTGGAGACAGATTGGTGGCCAGTTTATGGAAAAACAATACTTGCATTACTCATTTTGAGGCAGAAGTTGTATCTTCTGAGAAATCCGAATTGGGCGCTTCTTTCAAATAAGGAGAGTGGGTCGGCCAAAAACGGAGGCGACAAGAGTGGCACAGTGGCACGGCATCTCTAGACGCAAGCCTTCGGGTGCTCGCCTAAAGCGTCCGAATCGGTATCGCGGAAAGCGAAGAACCGAGATTTCAAGTGAGAAACTTTTCGCATTTATTGCTGAAGAACCTCAGAATAAAGTGTACCGTAAGCGTAGTGGCAATGTTACCGTACGTGTTCTTGGTGAGAAGATGATTAACGTAAGCGACGCTTCAGGAAAGACACAACGTGTTGAAATGACAAATGTTGTTGAAAACTCTGCGGATCCTAACTATGTCCGACGAAATATTCTGACTAAAGGGGCTATTGTTGATACATCAATTGGTCGTGTTAGAATCACTAGCCGACCTGGAATGGACGGCGTAATTAGCGGCGTTCTTGTTGACGAGTGAGCGAAGAACCCAAACGGGTTAGCCCACTAGACTGTTTTACGGGGTAGATTTTGTGGCTGGAGATCCATCTAGGATTTCGATATGGACAGGCTATTTCGACTCTAGATTAACTCGACGACAAGGTCGACGAGTAAATCGAGATTGTGCAATCCCAAATCCAAATCTGGAACAACTCGCATATGCTGCAAAATCCCTCGGAATTAGAAAGATGAAGAGAGTAACTAACAAATCTCATCCTAAGAGACCTAGATTGAGTGAAGGCCTTCTGATTGTTTCATCTAAAGATGCATTCAGTGCAACTGGAACTGAATCTAAAGAGGCATTAATGCAAGCAATCGGTTCTAGTTTATTTGCCAGTCACAAGGAAGCAAAGCAAAAGAAAGAGGAAACTAGATCAAAAGGCCCAAGAAAAGGAGATAAATCAGCTCGTTCCCAAAGAAAAGGACCCCAAATCAAGTCTTCACGAAGAAAGAAAAAGTTTGGTCGTAGATAATCTACACTTTAACAACATGAATCCATTTATGTCTATCTTCAGAACGGCGTAATTGTATGTCTAATAATGAATGATATAATTCATGTGTAATTCTTCCAACTTCGCCATTACAATATTCGGTAACTTTGTCTCCATGTTCTATTCGACCGATAGGAGAAATTACTGCTGCAGTTCCCGCACAAAATGCTTCATCTGCTTGCATTGCAAAATTCACATCAATTTTTTCTTCATTGACTATATATCCCGAATCTCTAGCTAATTGTACAATACTATCTCGAGTAATTCCTGGTAGTATGGTTCCAGTTAATTCAGGAGTGTAAATGACTCTATCTTTTACACAGAAAAAGTTAGCTGCCCCTACTTCTTCAACAAAACGATGTTCAACAGCATCCAAATAGATAATTTCTGCATAACCTTCTTTCTTTGCCATTTTTGATGGCATCATACCAGGCGCATAATTTCCAATTGCCTTCACACCACCCGATCCTCCTGGTGCTGCTCTATGGAACTCATCAGATACCTTCAGAGAAATAGGACTCATTCCACCCTTGAAGTAAGGACCTACTGGGGAAACAAATACCATGAAGGTAAATTCAGGTGCAGGAGCTACCCCTAGAATCGCTCCACTACCCCACAAAACTGGACGAACATACAAAGCTCCTCTTCCAGTAGGAGGAATCCACCTTTCATTTTCTCTTACAACTGATTCTACTGCATTGATGAATATATCTTCAGGAACAGGGGGCATCCCTAACCTACTTGCCCCTTGAGCAAACCTAGCAGCATTTTGTTTAGGTCTAAACAAAACTATTGAACCATCTTCTGATCTTTGTGCCTTCATTCCTTCAAAAATACCTTGTCCATAATTTAGAACTCCAGCAGCAGGAGAAATAGATATATCCCCGAAGGGAAGTAACTCCCCATCTCCCCATTCTGAACCAGATGGAATAACTTGACGATACATCACATCGGTTGCAGTAAACGAGAAAGTAAGGCTATCCCAGTCAATCTCCATCTCGATTCTCACCCACTGGACTATGTCCGGTAAACAGTAGAATCAAAACTCGTCTATGAACGATTCCCTCAGATAATCATTAGAAAATTCTGGGTACATTCATGACCGGCCGCATTAATCGAAGTTTATGGTCGCGTCCTCTCATCAATGGTCGGGATCAGTTTGTGTGATAGATACGTCTTATCAGATACGCAAAAATGGAGGAACAACTGTCGAACTTTTTGCAAGATCTAAAGAAGGCTTTTCTCTCACAATTTTGGTTGAAGGGTTATCACCACATGTGGTAATTGCTGCACCTGATGCACCATCTCCTTCAATGCTAGAAGCGAGGTTGTCTGAGGTAAGGAATGATGATCGAGTAGTAAAAATCCATGAGTCAAGAAAACTTTGGTCTGAGAAAGGTGAAGTTCCACATTGGAGAGTAGATGTTACTCAGCCGAACATCGTACCCAAATTACGTGATAAATTACGTAAAGAATGGATTGTTAGTAGTGCCGACATTGTTTTTCCCCTCCGACTTTTTTTGGACAGAGATATAGGCCCTCATATTGAGGTTAAAGGAGAGGTAATTTGGGCTCAAAGACAAGCTCCAACTGAATTTGTTTCAATATTCTCTGACTCCGATAGGGGGGAAATTGGTGGTTTAATTCGAGAATATGGAGGAGCAGGACTTTATCCAACAGATATGATTTTGCATTGTAATGTTAATGATATTCTTCAGACTGACCCGTTTAGAACTCCATTTGTTATTGCATCTTTTGATCTTGAAACTAGTGTCATTCGTCCAGATATTCTCTGCGCTGCTATGGTAATTGATCGTGACGGGAAAAGAACAGAATTTGCCATAGACGGCCCTGAGAAAGAAATCCTATCCCGATTAACTCGAATTATTCAAGATGAAGATCCAGACATTATTACGGGTTACAATATCGACAATTTCGATATTCCTAGAATTGAACAACGGAGATCAGATTTAGCAGGTTCAGATGAAGGATATTCATTGGAAATGTTTGGATGGAGTAGAAGACCTCTAACAGATGGTAAACGCGCTCTTCCCTCTCGAGGCCAATCTCGAAGATGGAGCATTCCTGGACGCTGTGTTATGGATGCATGGTGGGAAGCCCGAATGGCTCTTCGTCCTCAAAGAGAATCACTACGTTTTGTAGCAGAGTTACTTTTCCCCGAACGTCCTGAATTAAGAAAAATGGAAATTGATGCAAGTAAGATGGATGAAGAATGGAAGAATCGTCCAGATGAGGTACTCAAGTATTGTATAATGGATACTATACTTCCTATCGAAATTTTAGATGCAATCCATGCAATAAGAAGCAAAGAAGCGTTAGCTTCTGTTTCAAAAATACCTATTCAACGAGCAATATCAGGGACTACTAGTCAATGGATTGATTCATTGATGATCCGTCTTGCAGACAGAGAAAATATTGCAGTACCTCAAACCCGAAATGTTGGTCGAGGTGATCAAATTGCTGGTGGGCATGTACAAGATGTAGAATCGGGTTTACATCCTTGGGTTGCTGTTTTAGATTTCAAGTCAATGTACCCTTCAATAATGATTGAACAGAATATTTGTTTCACTACTAGAATAGATTCTACTGATGCTCCAGACGATGGTTTGAATATTGCTCCTGATGGTACAACATATCTAGATAGATCTCATCGAATTGGATTAGTCCCACGATTACTTCAGGATTTGATGAATGAGAGAGATAAACAGAAGGATGCAATGAAGAGTGCAAAAAGTACTGGAGATATTTCTATGGAAAGATTCCATGATAGAATGCAATATGCTGTTAAGATACTAATGAATTCATTTTATGGAGTCTTTGCTTCATCTTTTTATAGATTCACTCATCCAGAAATCGGTGCATCAATTACTTCTTGGGCTAGATCAAATATCCAGTCAGTGATATCAACCCTTGAGTCTGAAAAACAAAGAGTTGTTTACGGAGATACAGATTCGATTTTCATTAGTTCTCCAGTTCCTCCTGGGATTTCTACTAAAATTCCAGATGAAAAAGATGAATCTCGTCCTGACTTTGAAGATGCTAGAGAAATTACAGTTAGATTCGGTAAAGACCTTGCTCGTAGATTTAGTAAATCGGGTGCAGAACTTGAATTCGAGGCTGCATTAGCGGCTATGTTTAGTCATGGGGCGAAGAAGAGATATTTTGGACAAGTTGTATGGCCAGAAGAAGATCTTCTCATTCGAGGATATGAAGTTCGGAGGTCAGATTCTTTTGTTTTATTGACCCAATGTATGATGTCTTCTTTCGAGTTAATCCTAGCAGGTGAAACAACAAAAGCAGTAGATAACATTCGTTCTCTTATTCAGAATGTAAGAGATAGAAAGGTCGAACCTCGAGATTTAGTAATTAGTCGTTCATGCAAAGGTCATTTGAGATCTGATGGAAGTGTATATTTTACAAAAGCATACAAGAATCCTGACAGTATGCCTTACGTTTCAGCAGCAAAAAGTCGTATAGCCCGTGGCCTTAATTTTACACCGGGAATGAAAGTAGGTTATCTCGTTACTGATGCATCAAATAGTCCAATGACGGTAATTGATTGGCACGAGGATGAAACAGGTGAAAATCAATCAGATTTTGATCCTGAATATTATGCAAAAAGAATCGCAACAGCAATGGGGAGAATCACAGAGGTTTTTGGTTGGAATGAGAAGGATTTGTTACAGGGTTCAAAACAAGGAACTCTTGATTCATGGATGTAATCTAAATCTTTAATTTTCTTCCCAAGTAGTCGAATGTCTGATAGGTGACCTATAGTTAGAACATTATATGACAGGAGCGTTGCTACGGACCTTTCTAATTACCAGTTTGCTTTTGGCACTACCTTTAGCAGGATGTTTGGAGTCCATTTCGAATAATCAACCACCTACCGTTACAATGACGATTTCTCCATCTGGAACGTTGAAAGCACAAGAGCAAGTTACCTTTGATGCGACAGGAAGTTCAGATCCGGATGCAGATGCTTTGACATTTACTTGGAATTTTGGAGATGGAAATACTGGAACAGGATTAACTGCAAAGCATACATATGCATCACCTGGAGATTTTACAGTCACACTTACTGTTTCTGATGGGCAACATGAAGCTGAAGCAACAAAAGATGTGACAGTAGTTGATGCAAGTGCACGTCTACCTCATGCTCAGATATCTGGTGACAAAGATGATGATTGCACAGGAGACAGCCCCCCTTCTGGAACATACATCCTCTATTGGGTATGTGATGATGAATTGGATATATCCGATAGAAGTATTTCCGTTTCTATGAATATAGATCTAGATGGTAGTGAATCTTGGGCAGGGTGTGATCCGGATGATTCTCAGTGCTATGCTGAAGAATATATCACAGATTATAATTGGGATTTAGGAATATACACTGATTCTGATGGAGATGGAGATACAGATAACGATATTGATGCTAATGGAGAGACATATTCTTGGCCATCTGTGACAGCTGGAGAGTACAAAGTTGCTCTTGAAGTAGTTGATAATAATGGATATACAGACTCTGATGATTCTCTAGTGTTCGTGAATTATCGTGGAGTTTGGAGTGATTTTGAATTAGATCGAAATGGTTCAAGTGGAAACGGAGATGAAATGAGTTTTGATTTCCCAGTTGTTTATGATGACGAATCAAAGAATACAATTCGATATGTAAAACTAAAATTGACTTATCCTATTGAAGACAAAGATTTCGTAGCTTGTCCAAATAATACTTGCCACAATCGTTTCGACATGTTTGTTCAAAATGCTACAGGAGAAGATGTAGTAGATACCACTGGAGTTACAGATGAGCAAATGACTTACGGCGATTGTGATTCTGAAAATCGATGTCTGTGGTTGCAACTAACATCGACTCAATGGCGTGAGTATTTAGACGGAGAATATACGATGAAAATTCAAAATCAAAAAACTCACAATGCAGATGTGTTAGAGTTAATAATTGAACTAATTTACAAATGATTCGGCACATTCTTTGCAGTCATCTGTCATTTGAAAATCATATCTCATCTAGGAATAGACTCAAATAGGCCGCTTCGGTCGCAGCGTTGCCTAACACAGGAGTGATAACACATGGGATCGCAATGGGAAGACAAAAGCAAGCCACA
>PADI01000016.1 GCA_002702985.1 Methanobacteriota archaeon | reverse complement strand
GATAAGGTCTACTCTCGTTATTTCTCTCTGACAGAAATGCAATCTAGAAAAAGGAATGCGTATACGAGCACCTTTGTTTTCAATGCCATTTATACTTAGAGAATAATATCCAGTTATCTAGAAAACAACAGTCGTCTGTGAAGGTGAATTCTGTTCTTTACGGAGAACGCGGGGCAGGAGAGTCAAAGCAGGAAGACCAACAATCAAGTGCAGAATGTTGAGCATAATGGCTGCTTCAACGGTCCCCGAACCGAAAGAGAACATTCCATAAGCGACCAAGAACAAAACGCCACTGAACCTCCACCACTTGTCAGGATTATCGGTCACTACTTTCAGGAGAGTGTGAAAAACTACCGTCGTTGCACAGAAAGCAACCGTAGCCACGAAACTCGCCAATATGAATAATAATGGGGGGAACATTGTATCTGACGGTCTCTCCCAAGGTGCCCAAGGCGTATCCATGCCGATGCCCAATGTCAGCACTCCTGCCCCCAATGCTGCGAATGCACCAATCAAAAGCAACGTCTTTGTAGACCTCCTCAAAAAATGAAGACATATGCCAATCATGTACCATCCGCCATCATAACAATACATATGTTATTGTTTTCTTATCAATTGAGCAGGCCTCTTTTCCTCTTTGATAAATCATAATTTCGCTAACCGATATTTTGTGAATTTGTGCACGAATAATCACAAGGTGGGATCGATGACAAGGACTATTTATCGAAAGCAATGGTTCGTGCTTATGGATTTGTCAACAGCCTCACAGTGGGCCGAAGTCATTGGACTTGTCACCATTCTCGGAGCAGCCATATATAGTTGGTTTCAGATTAATGAACTCAAGAAAAGTCGAGAAGGTGTCGCATCACTTTCTCTTGCTGAATTATTCCAAGATACCGAATTTTCTCATGGCTGTATTCTCATTTTTCGACAGCCTGATGACCTCAAATCGATTGAGGAAATGGAAGCCTTTCATGGATCTGATTGGCCGAAAGTATTCACTGTTCTAACGACATGGGAGAGTATTGGCGTCTTGATGCATGAAGGCCATCTCGACTGGCAAATCGTTCACAAGTTGTATTCCGGTTCAATCATACGTTCATGGGAGAAAACAGAGAAAATCATCTACACAATCCGAGAAGCAACAGGAATTGAGAGCGCTTTTGAGTGGGTTCAGTGGATTGCTGAGCGAATGATTGAATTTAATGAACAATATAACAACGAGCCTGCCCAATTTGCCTACAAAGACTGGCGACCTACGCTTCGTAAAGCCCCCTGAGAAGTTTTTTTGCAGATTTATTGACATTATCAACTGCTTTTTCGGCTTGCTTATCAACAGCATCAACGACTTCTACTACGGATTTTACTATTTTCTCTTCTATTTTTCCTACGATAATATACGGAGTGTTTAGCAGAAGTTCGCTGAACACCTTATTTAGGATATTGTCTGAGATTCCATCTCATGGCCGTCACCCTGTGTCCGCATTGTGGTTTAGGGGTAGAATCGAGAGAGAGGGTGGCAGGACGCTTTGAATGCCCGAATTGTGGGAAAGAATTGGGAGAAATAGATGAGAAGAATGAGGTTGGATGGTTTATTCCTTGGATATGTTTAGTGGCTCTTTTTGGTATCATAATTGTGGATAGTTTGATGAATCCTGATACGTTTAAAAAAGACCAATCCTTTTGGGAAAGTCTAATCAGTCATGGTGGAACAGGCTTTGGGTTTTGGAATTTCATTGTGTCTGTCATTATTTTCATACTGCTTCTCCTTTTCGGAGCGCTAACGCTGCTCCTGTCATTATTGCCTGACGCTGAACCGGAGGATGGAATGCAGTTTGAGATTGACAATGAATTCGATGAACTGATTGAGAATGCAATTATTCAAAGCGAACAGATTGATTAATCTCCCGGTACCCTCGATATTGATGAATATACAAAGGAAATACCAGTATGATATCACCGCAATATCTTATTAGTAGTATTACCTCGGTAGTGTCATGGACGTAAAACAACCAGAAGTAACTGAAATTCAATTTCGAGATATAGAAATCGAATCCTACAGCGGCTGGCTTGGATTATTTCTTCATTTGATCGTCGTTCCAGTAATCGGCCTCCTTTCCTTCGTGTTATATGCACTGGGAGCAGGAGGAATCGCTCTTGGAGTGTTTCTTCAAATTCTCATTGCAATTGTATGGTTAATAATGTTTAATTCTTATGTCATCATCAACCCAAATGAAGCTGCTGTGCTTCAATTCTTTGGGAAATATGTAGGATCTGCGAAAACAGAAGGTTTTCGATGGTTTGTAAATCCTCTTTACGAAAAAACAAAAGTGATTTTTAGAATCCGAAATTTTGAATCCGCAAAACTGAAGGTGAACGACGTCAATGCAAATCCGATTGACATTGCAGCAGTCGTCGTTTGGCGAGTCTTTGATGCTGCTGAAGCATTATTCGAAGTTGATGACTACGAAAATTATGTTCAAATTCAAAGTGAGGCGGCACTTAGAGCCATGGCAACGAAGTATCCCTACGATATTATTGAAGAGAAAGATCTAGGTGGAGTCGCCCTTTCAAGCCATCAAGAAGTTGTCGCTACAGAACTTCGCGAGTCGGTTCAAGCAAGGCTAAGTAGAGCAGGTATTGAGGTGTTAGAAGCCAGGATTAGCCACTTAGCCTATGCCCCTGAAGTTGCTCAAGCAATGCTCAGAAGACAACAAGCAAGTGCGGTTGTCGCAGCAAGAAGAGAGATTGTCGATGGTGCTGTTGGCATGGTTGAACTCGCCTTGGATCAACTTAGTATTAAAGGGATTATTGAACTTGATGAAGACAAGAAAGCTACAATGGTAAGTAATCTCCTCGTTGTTCTTTGCTCAGAAACAGATACTACGCCAGTAGTCAATACTGGCTCTTTGTATCAGTGAGAGGAATCAAGATGGTACCTATTGAATTAATCGTGGGAAGCATAGGCAACCTTTTTGCCTTCGTCTTTTGCTTGGGCTATGCCATATACACGTTTCTAAGGAAAGGAGTACATGTCAAAGGCAAAGGATGGAAAACGAAAGATGAAGCCCCTAAATCATATTATATCACCTTGGGAGTAATGGTATTTATTGCTCTTTTCTCGATTATATCGATAATTTTTCGAGTCTACAGTTATTACTACATGTGAGGTTGATTTTATTGACAAGTGATTTAAGAAATCATAATGACATGAATGATGATGAAAAATCGAGGAAGGCGAGAATGGAAAAGAAACGACTACTTCTTCGGATTGATCCTATACTGCATGACGAGCTTCGCAAATGGGCAGATGACGACATTCGTTCGATAAATAGCCAGATTGAATTTCTTTTGAAGAAAGCAGTTACAAAGAATCGGAAAGTAGATTTCAAGTAGATGATCTACACTATTTCGGATAGCCCCTTGCAACTCATCCGAATCAATTAGTTGCTTCTTTCAGATGGCGCAGTAAATCGTCAATGATTTCTTGCTTTTTATCAACAATCAAAGAGAGGTGACCGTGACCCAATTCCAATTTTGAATTGGCGTGAGGAATGTGTTTGATGAGCCATTGACCATGCGTGAATGGTACCATGAGATCCAAATCACCCTGCCAAATGGTGACTGGGATTTCAATATCATCGGGTTTGAATCCCCAGTGCTTGCAAAAGACTAGACTATCATCGATGTAGCCATCAATGCCATTCTGTAATGAACGACGGATACTACTTGCCCAAACAGCCCCCATCCCATGTTCATTCAATGCAATGACATCAATTTCCGGTACAAGGCCACCCAAAGCATCGGCCAATTCTTCATCGCCAATGGTGAACCATGCTGCAGCATTTTCTTTCGCCCACTCCCGCAATGGAGTCTCGCCTTGAATCGCGATTTTCTTATGCTCGATATTTTCGGGGCCCATGTCTGACATAGAGTCTAGATCAGGTTCACCATGTGGACCCACTCCTGCCAAAATTGACGCTGCAATACATCGGTCCGGCAATCCTTCGGCACATGCGAGTGCATGGGGTCCGCCTCCTGACCATCCGATGACCAAAAAATTCTGAATACCTAATTCATCAAGAACATCCTCAACATCAGAAACCACACTCGAGACGGAGCGCCCCAGCTGACGTTCTGAATGGGCGTATCCGGGTCTAGAAATGGAAACAAGGCGGAGTTTGTGTTGGGCTGCATCGTTGTGCCATTCTTTCCAAATTGAGGCATCACTGGGCGTTCCATGATGACACAATAGCGCAATTGATGCGTCCTTGTCACCCGCGACTAAAACATCCAAATTACGCCCATCGCGCGCATTGATTTGTTGGTACACGATTTTGCTCGGCATGTTTAATGAATACTGATCCTGACTATCAAGTCAGCGGCCATTCTCTGTTTCCCAGTGGGTACCTTTCGTATCAACGGGTGTACAGAGGAGTTCCCTCTCAACACCCCTTTCACGCGTGGGTGCTTGGCCATATGTGTTTGAGATGCTTAGATAATATCATATTTCCCATAATCGCAAGGGTCCCCCTTTAGAAAACACAATACATAACCAGTTGTAGGAAATAACATGTCTGAAATTACCTTTCAACAGGAATTCATGATAAATCCATCTGCAACACAAAGTGCTGAAATGTTGGCCAGCTGGCAACCTGTCTTCAAAAAAACCCTATTTGGGAAGAAATCAATGCCACCTCCGCCTGCTCTGTGTTCTCTTTTCATAACAAGCGAACATCTAAAGGTGGACTTGATGGATGGAGAACACAAAATTGGAGAATATACTCTAGAGCCGAATACGGCTATTATATCAGTTAACCTCGATGGCTATGTGGAAGCTTTCGCTTTATTGAACTCAGTGATTCATATCTCACCACAAAAAAAGAACAAAAGCCTCTGGGTAGTTATTATTGAAATGTCAATAATGCAAGGTAACTTACTCATTGTCGAAGAAGAAATAGATTCTGCGAGGATTGAGAGTATAATCAAACGTCTTGATAATACAACATTCACTCACGTTAACGTGAATAGGAATTGATGTGCCAGCATACGGCCTCAGTACTCTCGTTATTCATGTTGGTCCATGTCAAAGCCACCCTGATTTCTATTATCTTTGGCTTGAAAGTTGCCAGATTTCCTTTCTCAGTTGATAAATTTCGAGTTTAGAAGAATTCATTTCTTGCCTCATTACATGAACTTCTTGTCTTAAACTTTCAATACGGGGATCCCAATTAGGTTTAGGAGGTAAATCTTGATTTTCGGAGGTATCGGAGACTGACGTTTCTAATACCTCCTTACCCAGGAACTTATATGATAATGCCAATAACATACCTAATAATAACCCATTTATCATCGTAGAGACGCTAACTATTTCAGTCATTTCAAATGTCACTATCTGATTATTTGAGATTTCATATATTGCAAAGGCAATTTGTAGCAAAAGATTAGCAGAAATATATGCGATGATTGCACCGGAGTTGGCGAGAATTAATTTAGAACCTTCATGATTTGATATCGTAATTACAATGACAATTGCTACTAATGCCGGATATGCCGCATATATGAGTACCATCTCTGTTGCAAACTCGATTAGAGATTTATCCATATCTTCTAACAATTTAGCTAACGCAACAACTCCAATCCATATCCCACAAACTAAACCAATCTTGAATCCTTGAAGCAAATCAGACTTCAGTGTTTCTTTCCACATACTAACCTATATTCTTTTGAAGTATAAGATAATTTACAATTATGTTATTGAAAAAATCAACAAAGTCGGTTTGATGACGGGTTGACTAACGGTAAGTAACAGTGGTCCATCTCTGCGCTCATTCTATCCAGAAGGCTTCCAATCCTTGTAAGCGATTTGTGCGGGAATGACTTCCTCTTCGCCGTCATAATAATCAATCATTCTTTCAGCAACCCATTGAAGCCATTCAAACGCTTGCTCGCTTTCCTGCTCTTTTCTGAAATTTTCAATAATCAACCTGTTCTTTTGCCATGCAGTAATCATGGAGAGAGAAAATTGCTTTCGCACGACATCGAAATCAAAATGCCCATCGTGGAGCGTTATTGCTATGCTTTCCCAAGTCAGCAATACGGTGAAAACTTTCGGATAATTTTCTCCATGAAACTCTTCCAATTCTTTGAATGATTTCAAGTCATCAGGTTGCATCCAGATTGATATGCTTCCGTGTGAGAAGTCTTTGTTTTGCCATAATTCAGACAGTTTCAATGAAGATGACGCCTTTCTATCCTTCTTCATTTCCTTAATTGTAATCCAGCTGTAAATCGCTGCTCCAAAAATGGTTACCAGTCCTAAAACTTCAGCCCATTGTGATGCAGAATCCAAGTCCATTATCACGAACCTGTGCTCACACAGTCCTTGAACACTTGGTCAAGGACATACCGTACCCACTGCCAAGAGGGGTTATCAATGGGGGCCCCTTTGATTTAATTGTATAAAATCAGGAAAGCCTATCTTCTATCGACTGGATAGAAAGGTGTGTCTCCCTGTTCATAAAGCCTTAATTGTGCATTTTTCCCCTTGCCAATCCTGAAAAAAATATCCGCCGATTCGTTTTTCCCAAATGGTCTTTTTACTCTGTTCTCGTGATTGACAGTCATTCCATCTACTGATTGTCCAATGCCTTTTCCCGCACCATGAAATCTCGATTTCACCCAATCAATCACTGTGCTTCTCAAAACTAATTCTTTGGGTTTCATTGTCTTCGCAAACTCTCTTACTAAGCCTCTTTGTGTAGTTTCCATGGTTTGTGGATTTACTTATTGTATATCAAATTTTAACTGCTAAATCCGCAATTGCTGCAGTTGCTGCAATTGTAGCAAACAGGTATTCAAAGGGTCTATCCGAATACCCATTGCTCAGGTATTTGCAAATCAAAGGGCTTGCAGTAGGTCTTTTCAGACGCTACCCACTATACTATCTGCAAATTACCGGTTTCGAAGCCTTTCAGGCCGTGGACTGAAGTTTAATCCATTCACTACCGTCCCACCAGTAAAGTAGACCACCATTTGTCCTTCTCCATTGGATGCCCTTATCATCAGTCCATTCACCTGGAGTGAAGTAAACGTCATCACGTAGATTCTCATTGACAATGACGGAAAACAGCAACAATCCAACTCCTAACAATATCATAAGAAATGATTGTGCAATAGTATGAAAGTAGAGTTCTCCAAGTATAGAATCTCTTGGAGGTTGAAACTCACTTGTCATAAGAGATAATGATACATATGAATAATACAAGATTAGAAGCATAGATGCGATTAGTATGGGTAACTTTCCCAACTCAGATTTTTTCATATTTTCACCACGGATAGTGAGAGGCTTGCCATGTTTTCTTGAGATGATATCCGAATCCGATCAAAATTAATCCAGGAAAAAACCCGAAGGAAAAGATTTCCAATGTCCAATTGAAAAAAGCAAAGGTACCTCCTCCGATACCTAAAAACAAACTTGCGCCATCCGAGATAACTACGTATCCATAAATCAAAACAACGAGTGATAATACCAACATGGACCACCCAACTCCGAAAAACATCTTTATGGTATTCGGTAATTGAGGATTTTTTGGAGTCCCTTGTCCACTTGTTGATGTTTCCGAAGTTGACCACTCTGAATTATTTAATGGAGATTGCATGTTTAACAAACTTATGTTTGTAGCAATTGTCTAAAGTTTTTTTCAATGTAATTTAGTTTAAGCGGGTAAATCACCGGTTTCGAAGCCTTTCAGGTCGGTTTGATGGCGGGTTGGGGATGCACAACAATTTCTGTTGGGGTTTAGGCCTCCCTAATTTTATCAAGTATAACCCTTCGAGTTGAAACATGGGCCCCTCAACAGACCGAATGCTTACTTTGGTTGGTGTTGTTTCCGTCATTGTTTTGCTATCAAGTTTAACGTATGAATTCCTTCTTCATGATGAGGAAGTGGTGGCCTTTGCAATCGATGATTCAAGAATGAAGGAGGATGTATCGAGCATCGCCTCGTTTGGACCGAGGGTTGCAGGTTCAGTGGAAGAGTCACTTGCTTCAGACTACATCAGTCAGCGTTTCACGGAAATAGGCTTAGAGAATGTCAAAGTAGAGGAATTTCAAGTGACAGGAGCATGGTTTGTTGACGCAGAGCCAGAAGACCATCAAATTAACATGCATGCACAGTTGGAGCAGGGCTTGCAAAATGCTCCAGGCTTGCCAGATGGTTCGGCGGGCACGGGTCGGATTGCAATTGACGAAACGGGGGATTTGAATCACGTTGAGAGTTTCACTTTCATGGGATATTCGGGTTCAATTCAGAAGCATGACAACATGCTCACCTTCATCGGTAATGGGTCAGCTGAGAATTTTGAAAACACTGGCGATATGACCGACCTTGCCGTGATGATTAACTATGACAATACCCGTAGTCTCGCTGACATCTACAAAGATGCCATCGATCGAAATGCAGGCGTTGTGATGATCTACACAGAGGGAGTCGAGACACCTCCCTTCCGCTCCGTGACGGTGCAAGAAAACGGTGCAACTGTTCCGTTCCCTGATGCCTATGGCGGTCAATACGCTGATGCATTGATTCCTTACATCTACATCGCTGAAAGTGTTGCAATAAAGTTCCATGATTACATCGAACAAGCTGCAAGCGATCCCACATTGTATGCCTCTCTGGACGGATTCTGGGAAGGAAATAACGTTGGGACGAGAAGTGTGAAAGTTGTGACAGGGGAACTCCCTGGCCACGGGAGTGGAGAGATATTGGTTGGCGCGCATCATGATTCAGTATACATCAGTCCTGGCGCCGTTGACAACGCCGTCGGTGTCGCCCAACTTTTCGAGGTTGCCACTCAATTGAGGGAACTAAATCTTGAATCGACCGTCACCTTTGCAACATGGGGTGGTGAAGAGCTAGGGTTATTGGGAAGTCAAGCCTACATACAATCCTATAACGAGAAAGTCGACGACCTCGACTTGTACATTAACCTTGATTCAACGAACCTCAATCCCTCAATAGGACTTGGAACGCTCGGCATTGAAACCTCAGATCAAAGCCTTGTCGAGTCAATTTCCAAGATTCAGCGTTCGGTGTTGGGGAATGAAGTATGGGCGGATTATGAGGCTAACGTTCAACTGAACGAATTTGGTGGAAACAGCGACCACCGTTCGTTTAACCAACACGGAACGACAACCGTCGGGTTCTACGGGTGGGAATACGAACAATACCATCGCTCAACAGACATTCCAGATATTATTCACCAAGACGGATTAGCGTTGACAGTAGAAATCGTCCTCCAAATCCTTGTTGCTCAGGGAGGTCATGAAAGCATTGAGGAACCACTCATACAAATTTCAGGCTTGGAGGGCGAGTCTGAATCTTGGGTCTTTCCGTTCATTCTCGCATTGCTCGCAGGCCTTGCTACTGGGATTGGCGGTCTAATCGTGTTTCTTGTAAAAGAAATCAGTCAGGGAATGATGGCCTTTTTGCTCGCTATGGCTGCTGGCGTGATGCTCTTGGTTTCGGTACTCGATTTGTGGTTCGGCCAAGCCATCGAAAACGGCTTCCTTCCTATCACGCTCTCATTTGGTGTGGGGGTAGGCATCGTTTATGCCGTGAGCATGTACACTAACAAGGACGAAGATCTCTCTTCCATGTCAAAGGAACGGAAATTGTACAAATCTGGCATCCTTACAGCCATCGCTCTCGCCATTCACAATTTCCCCGAAGGTTTGGCCATGGGAGTGGCCGTTCTAGAATCAGCTCAATACGGTGTCGTACTCATGGCCGCAATAGCTCTTCATAACATCCCGGAAGGCATTGCTGTAGCCGCACCAATACAAGCAGGCGGGGGTGGTCGATTGAAGGCGACGCTAATCGCAATGGCAACTGGTTTCACTGAACCGCTAGGGGCTTTATTCGCCTTGTTAATTCTCGGACCGATTTTGACCCCATTCATGGTGGGTTGTTCGCTGGCATTTGTCGGAGGGATCATGACAGTAGTGGCGTACAATGAGTTGATTCCACAAGCAAGAGAACAAAATCGCCCTAAACATCTGCTCGTTGGTGCAGTCTTTGGAGCCGCTGTGATGCAACTTAGCCTTCTTCTTCTTGGTTGAAATTGATAGAAAGTGTCAAAAAATCCACAATGAAAAAAGTGCGAAAAGTCAGGTGCGGATAGCGCTATCCGCATCCACTTTTTT
>PADI01000015.1 GCA_002702985.1 Methanobacteriota archaeon | reverse complement strand
TGAACCATCACGGGGTACCACGATAAGGAACGCCATGAATCGTTATGAATAAACAACATAATAAAAACAACATGTTGAAATCAACAAATCACACAAGTTACAGAGGAGTAAGGTTCAACGAGCGAATCCTTCATGGAACGTATTGCTAGGGAACAGACAGAACGAGGTGAATCGAGATGGTAGATCAACTTCCGAATCTTGGTAGAGAAAAAGAAATGCTTGCAGTAATGGGATTATCTTCGATGGATGATCTTTTTTCAGATATTCCAGAAGATGTTCGAAGAACTACTCCACTTGATCTTCCTCCACCTCAAACTGAAGAAGAAATTTGGAAAGATGCAACTAGACTTTTAGGATATAATGTCCCGATAAATAGCAGGCCATCGTTTATTGGAGCCGGGCTTTATTCTAATCATGTTCCTGCAATGGTTCCAATGTTGGCTACTCGTGGCGAATTTCTAACCTCCTATACTCCATATCAACCTGAAGTTAGTCAAGGAATGTTACAAGCAATGTGGGAATTTCAAACAATGGTCTCAGAATTAGTTGGTCTTCCAGTTTCGAATGTTAGTATGTATGACGCAAGTACCGCTGCTGCAGAAGCGATTACTACAGCAATTCGTGTACTGAATAGAAAGGTTGAACAAAAAAATACCGTGTATGTTTCAGCATTAGTTCCTGAACATCGATTTAGTGTAATTCAAAATTATACTCAAGGTGGAGGGATTACAATCAAGAGGATTCCGCATGACGATAATGGGTTCATTAGTTTAGATGCAATAAAAGTGGCTGCAGGATCTTGTGCAGTATACGTTGAGCAACCTAATGCATTCGGGATTGCTGATGAAGGAATTACTGGATTTAAAGAAATCTTAGGGGAGAATACTGCACTTATTGTCGGAGTAAATGCTGTTAGTCTAGGCTTAATGGAAGCACCTGGCAATTATGGTGCAGATATTGTCGTGGGAGAAGGACAACCATTTGGGATTGGTCCAACTGGAGGTGGACCAATATACGGAATATTTGCCTGTAAAGATAATTTTATTCGACAAATGCCTGGTAGAATTGTAGGATTATCTCATGATTCTGATGGCCAGAGAGCCTTTACCCTCACTCTTTCTACCAGAGAACAACATATACGAAGACACAAAGCAACCTCAAATATTTGTTCCAATGAAACACTAATTGCATTAATGGGTGCCATGCATATGGCTTTACTTGGCCCTGCTGGACTTGAGATGCTAGCAATAAGGAATGCTGCTGCTGCTATGACTGTAAAGAATGAACTTTCCTCCATTGAAGGAATCTCATTAGCACATCCAAATTCATCTCACTTCAATGAATTCGTTGTCAGTTTACCTGCTTCTGCAAAATCACTATGCGAATATCTAGATCGAAGAGGCATCACTCCAGGTTTGCCTCTCGAAATTCTATTCCCAAACATGGAACCAAACCTTATGCTTGTTTCCTGCACAGATCAGACCTCTACCAATGATGTCGATTTATTGTCTGCCGGCATAAGTGCATGGATTAAGGAGGTGCGTCTATGAGCAACATCTTCTCATTCAATGGCTCAGAAGATGCCGGCTATTCGCAACCTAAGCCATTAGTCGATTCAAAGAAGGCTAAAACTGCTATTCCAGACACTTTACTACGCAAAAAGAGAGCAAGATGGCCTACTGCTAGTGAACCAGAATTAGTTCGCCACTACACTTGGCTCTCCCGTAGAAATTTCGGAATCGATACTGGATTCTACCCACTTGGATCATGTACCATGAAACATAATCCTCGAATTAATGAAAAGATAGTTCAATTAGCAGGAATGAATGATGTTCATCCATTAGCTCCAGAAAATCATTTACAAGGACTGATGTCAATTTACTTTGAAATGCAAGAAATGCTATCACATTGTGCAGGAATGGACGCTGTTACCTTACAACCTGTTGCTGGTGCTCAAGGTGAATTTACAGCCATTCGATGTATACAAGAATATCATAGAATGAGAGGTGATGAACATCGTGATAAGGTAATTGTTCCAGATTCAGCACATGGAACTAATCCTGCAAGTGCTGCAATGTGCGGATATTCGATTGTAGAGATTCCTTCTGGAGATGATGGACGATTAGATCTTGATGCATTACGAGCAGTCGTTGGAAATGATACTGCTGCAATGATGATTACTAATCCTAGTACTCTAGGTGTATTTGAGCCAGATATTGCAGAAGCAGCAAAAATTGTTCATGATGCTGGTGGACAGATGTACTATGATGGAGCAAATTTCAATGCTATTATTGGACGTACTAATCCAGGATTGATGGGATTTGACGCGGTTCATTACAACCTTCACAAGACGTTTAGTCAGCCTCATGGTGGTGGAGGTCCAGGTAGTGGACCGATAGGGGTTAAGAGTCATCTCGCTCAGTTCTTACCTTCACCAATTGTCTCTAGAAGACCATCAGAAGAAGGAGAGTTAGGTACAGCCGATGGATGGTGGTATACTTGGGAGACTCCAGAGAAATCTATTGGAAAGGTACAGCAATGGCATGGAAATGCAGGAGCAGTTGTACGTTCTTGGGCATTTTACCGCCGTTATGGTAGAGATTTGACAACCATGTCAGAGCATGCTGTTCTAAACGCGAATTATCTCCGTCATAAAATTATGAATCCTGAACCTGAAATTTTAGAAAAAATACATGCTATGCCCGTTGATGGTTGTCCTGCTGAAGTTGTAAAACATGAATTTACGTTATCAATGACCCCACTTGTCGATGCTATTGGGATAAACGGCAAAGATGTTGCTAAGCGACTTTTGGATTATGGGTACATGTCCCCTACCCTATATTTCCCAATGATTGTACCAGAATGTCTAATGATTGAACCAACTGAAACAGAGTCGAAGGAAGAATTAGATCGATTCGCTGAAAATTTCCATAAAGTTCTAACTGAAGACCCTGAAATTCTTGCAACTGCACCACATAATACGGATGTAAAGCGAGTAGACGAGGTATGGGCGGCTAGAAATCTAATACTTCGCCATACTGATCAATGAAGTGGGTCAAATTGATATTCCAAAAATCCTAGGATTTTACTTGTGCATTTATGCACACTATCAATAGGGAACTGGTCTTTCATGGACACATGGCTGGTGATGCGAGGCGCTCTCGTTCGTATCTTCTAGTCACTATATTCTTACTTTCATTAGCATCTTTTGGTGTAGGTTCAACCCAAGCTGCGGAGAGTAATGTGCCTCTTGATCCATGGTCATATGTTGATTCTAGTACAGATATTAGAACTACGAGAATTACTACGGCTGGAGAAGATTTAGTAATCTCTACTTTTGTTGAAAATGATAAAACAATTAGGACAAAATTGTTTCATCCAGATGTATCAAATCTCCCCATTGTAGTTATTCATGAAGAAGCAAATGCAGTAATTCAGAGTCTGGAGGTAATCGGAGAAAATTGTGAAGGAGCAAATCAGTGTAGGTTACATTTTGCTTTCACAATAATTGCTGGAGGTTCTTCCAATTTAGGTTCGCTTAGATATGCTTTGTACGAAATTGATTCTATCAATGGAACAATTAGCGAAGTAATCTCACCTCAATCAATTGTTTCAAGAAATAATTTACGAGATGTAGCCATGGGTGTTGACTCAAAGGGTGCTATTCACATTACATGGACAGATGCATATGACCCATCTGGCGTCCTCCACAATACTGATCAAATCAGATATTCAATGTTGCAATTAATTATTCCTCAATCAGTAGGTGGGATGAATCCATATGCTGATGCACTTATTTCAGATACTCTTCTAACTACTAACTATGGTTCTAAAGGACACTCGTCTATAGCGATAGATAGCAATGATAGAGTAGTTGTGGCTTGGGATGATGTCAGAGGTTCATCAGTTGAAATGGTATTCATCATGCCTACTCCAACTAACGGATACATGAATGGGGAATGGTCTGATCTTTGTTCGGTACTGTACGGAGGCGCCTATGATGTTGGCTCATTGCCAAGCCTGAAAGAAATAGCAGATGCAAATGGAATATTACTAATGGAAACAATTTACGGACTCCATGATCAAACTCCTTCTCAAGCGAATCAAAACAATTGTCAAGGATATAATACAAATCAAAGAAGTAGAACTACACCGTTATCGGTAACTGATGATTCAGGAGGAATTAGAAGACTGCAAGATACGATTTACAATGGCCAAACTCCTTCTCCTTGGTGGTTAGATGAACGTGACCATTGGGGACCAGGTACAACATGGGCTTGTATGTCATGGCAAGATGCAAACGGGAACACTGGGAGTCAATCAAATCCGCCAACTTCAAGCGACCATAGATGGAATGAGGCCGCTACACATATTGTAATTCCATTTGGTGTCGAAGGACCATATCAAGGAGACCCTGCACAGAATAGTAATGATAGAAATAGTATCATTGAAGCACACCGACGATGCATAGATGGAGGCACTATTGTCGCTCCTGTCTATGCCTATCCAGTAAGCAATCCCAATGATGTATACGATAGTATGCTTGACCTTGCATGGTGTCCAGATAGCTCGGTGAATACTGTTAGCAAAACTTGCCCAGGTTCAACTACTGAAAATAGAAATATGTCCAGTAAAGTCATTGAATGGAGACAAACAAATGGTGGATTAGATGAACAATGGAATGATATTTCACAGTTAGCGAATCTTGGAACAAGAGATATCTGGATGACTGCTTTAGATCCTTGGGGCTTAGTTTCAAGTGAGTCTTCATTTGTTAATGGTTCATCAGCTACCGTTTTTGACACCAATCAAAATCAATATGTCGAACGTATTGGGACATCAAATACTGGTAATCTTGTCGTGATTAATGATACTGCCTTAATTGAAAATGATGCACTCAGTTCTAATCCTAGAATTGCATTCGATGATGATGGATATCTGCATCTTGTTTGGACAGATGGTTGGACCCATACAAATTTCAACAAACTACCAACAGAAATCCTTCACAACCGATTTGACCTCCCAGATCTTGGTTTACAGAATGGACAACCTAACGGACTCGATTCAACAGAATTTGGTTCGTTTACAACGTTAGTACCGACTAATGTCAGTATTATCGAAAGTGGAACTATTCAAGAGAATTGGGCTGATCACGATGCAGATTTATTCATAGATTCCGATGGAACGATTCATGTGGCTTGGGTAGACGCAGTTTCTTCTAACGGAGAAGATACAATTGTTCACGCCACATTAACACCTCCAGCAAATTTCCCGGGTGGGAATTTTCAAACAAATAGAATCGATGTTGAAAATGATGGAGCAGACAATAATGGAAAAAGACCTAGTCTTTCGGATATGAACGGAGAAAGACCTTCGGTTACTGTTACAAATTCTGGAATCACTGTGATTTCATATACCTCCAAGGGAGATTGCTCATTTTCTGGTGGTAACGTATACAATCTATGTATTGGACGATTTGCACCAAGTCTGCATATTATCAAAGGAAAATTAGGCGAGGAATTAGACATAGATATAGAACCTGGAGAAACAGAAGAAATAGATTTGGAAATCTCTATTCGCGATGGGACCGGCTTAGCAAAATTGGACATTGATCTTTCTAGCCCCATCGGAAATGGATGTGATGATTGGATTACTACATTTAGATTCACACAAAATAATTCCATCCTAAATTTACCACTCCAAGATGTGGTCATTGGTTCAGTCCCCCTACAAATTACTGTTCTTTTCGAAGCACCTACTGGAGATCAACTTGTAGATGGAAGTACTTGTCAAAAACAACTTATCGCCACAGATAAAGGAGGAATGTCTGCAGATATCTCTCTCTCTGCATCTCTATTGGTTAATCGAACGATGGATCTCAGAATAATGCAATCTTCAATTGCAATAGAACAAGGAAGTGAAGATGGAGTAACTATAGAAATTGAAAATACAGGAAATGTCCCTATAGATGTGATGATTTCTGACACGAGTACTCTAAGCGGTAGAGCAAATTGGCAATTGCCAGAAAATTGGGAAGTCCAATTCATTCAAAATGTAAGGTTAAATCCAGGGCAATCTACTAGCGCATATGCATTGATTAGTGTTCCTTTGAATGCGATTGCCCAAGATATTGAACTAAGAGTGAATGCGTGGATTGAACAAGATTCTTCACCAACAATCGAAGAAGGTACATCTGTTTGGAGAACATTTACTGTAGATGTGGGAATAAAACGCTCAGGCAATATCGTTCTAGAATTATTTGATACATCTGGAAATACTGAACCCGGTGAATGTCACTCATTTGAAATCTCAATTAGAAAAAATCACGGTGACGGGGAGGTAATCATATCCGATTTTAATAGTGTAGATGCGGGAGGAAATTTCTACGTAGAATATGATATGAGTAATCTAGGGGGAGATAGTTCATTACCATTTACTGTTTTATTACCTAGAGATTCGATTTCTACTTTTTCAGTAAAAGTATGTGCTAACGAATGGGCAGAGGCAGGCAAGACACATCTAATGGGAATAGATGTAAGTTTAGTGGACGATCTATCAATTGGTGATGATATTGAATTATCGACTACTATCTCAGCTATTCACGATCTCAGAGTCACATTGTTATCTGAAAATGAGTTTGAAGCTAAAAGTGGAGAAAGATATGAATTTAGAATTGCTATTCAAAATCAAGGAAATATTCTAGAAATAATTGAACCTAAAATCGATGGATTCGGAGATATTCCAGGAATTGGGGTTCTATTTGCTGAAGACTCTCCTGAAACATTAAATCCAGGTGAAAGTGCAGACTTAGTTGGATATGTAGAAGTTAACGATTATGCAATAGCAGGCATGAATATTATCAAATTAATACTCAATGATGAATCACCAGAAATTGAAATGAGAATAATTATCCCATTAAGAATTGATATGGAGATTGAACTATTAGGTGGAAATTATGGAGAACTAGAATTAGATGGAGATATCACTTGGACATTTTTGATATCAAATAGAGGAAATGATGTAGATAGGGCATTCCTCACCCTTCATGAAGAAGGAGAGGATGGAATTGAAGTTCTTGGGAATTCTCAGCCTTTGCCTGGTTTTGTTATTTCTCTCCATGAGGGAAGTTTAGTGGATAATGAACTCGGAGCGAGTATAGGAATAGATTCTACGGGAAAAATTATGTTAGGATCAATCGATGCTGGTGATGAAAGAATTGTGAGAGTACACGTGGTTGTTGAAGATGTAGATTTACCCTCAATTAATACCCAAAAATTTGGAATCAAAATTAATTCAGAGCATGGTGGGAAATCAGAAGGTGGAGATCAGGATTCAACAATAGGATGGATTGGACCAGATTATGATGAAAATGAACAAATTCTTTTAGTACAATTCAAGGCATTAGACCTTCAATTTGGAGAAATTACTCAAACTAAATTCGGAGATGAAGTTGATATCACAGCAGAATTAATCAATCAAGGTAATTTGAATGGTGAGAATATTGTCATTATTGCTTGTCCAAATGTCAGTCCAACCATGCTATCATTTGGAGGATGTGCGAATGGAGAAGTGAAATCTACTATTCCTAGCATTACAGAAATGAATGGAGGTGAGTCAGGAAGTAGAAGAATTACCATTAGGGTAGACGGGACAGAATCCGTAGATTGGACTCTTCAAATTGATCCTGAGAACAGATTAGTAGATTTGAATAGAGAGAATAATTTAGTTTCTATAACTATAGAAGTAGAGGAAAATAGTGGTATTTTCGGAGGATTTGTTAATTCCTCAGAGGGAAATATGATGAATATAATAATAGCAGGATTGGCAACAATAATTGGGGCATTAATACTCATAGTATTGCTAATTAGAGGCAGAAGAAGAAGAAGTTTCAGAAAAGACCCTTGGATAAAAGAGTCGCGTGCATGGGCCACCAATGATATCCCTAGTGCTCCTCCTCCAAATTCTAATTCTGTACCAATTCCACCGGGACTTCCAATTAGCTCAACTACACAAAATCAAAATGACCCATATTCAGATCTAGATGAAATGAACATAGGTGATCTACTAGGTGACCTTCTTTGAGCGAAGGAGCCATACACATCGACTAACACGGATGCTCATGTCAGAGGTCGCAGACGCTGACTGGGTGCATGGAAGACCAGAATGGTGGAGGAGTACTGCTGGTAAATCTCCAACCAAATCTTACGGAGCATTTGGAGCCCCAGTTGATGAAGGAGTTGAATCAAAACCAGTTCCTTTTCAATTCCATTGGGAAATTTTACCTTCAGATAAATGGACACTAGCAGACACCAAAACAGGTGGAAAGGGATGGATTAGACAGAGATTCAAACCTCCCGCTCGAAGTATCTTATTACCTTGTTCTTGGTCTATTTTCTTCTTGATAGCAACAATTGTCCCCCTTGTTTTTTCAGGACAAACTCCTAATGACCAATTTGCTTCAATAATTCTATTTATTTCTACGTGGAGTTTGTTGTTCATTCCAGCATGGATGGCTCTGAATGAAATGCCAAGAGGAAGAGGATGGTTAATTGGGAGAAATACAATTTTCTATTTTTCAACTGGAATAATATTTTTCTTGTTACATATTTTGATTGACCCAATAATAGGGTGGATTTCATATTCATTTTTTTGTTTAGCTTGGTTCTCTCAAATTCTTAGGTTTCAAAATGGATTTAAAGTTCCCTCAAACAGGTGGATTCTTCCTTTTGAACATTCAGAATGGGGAGAAGAGATACTAGGAGAATATTGGAATATTGATTCAGTGAAATGGAGAAATGGGCCTCTAG
>PADI01000014.1 GCA_002702985.1 Methanobacteriota archaeon | reverse complement strand
TCAGGGCGACACAGGAGGATTGAGCATGGGAACCTACGAATTCAGACTTCCAGATATTGGTGAAGGTGTTGTAGAAGGAGAAATTGTTTCATGGCATGTTTCAGTAGGAGATGTAGTCACAGAAGACCAACCGCTCCTTGAGGTAATGACAGATAAAGCATCAGTAGAAATTCCTAGTCCAGTAGATGGAAAAATCACTTCCACAACAGGAGAACCAGGAGAAATTATTCCGGTTGGGCAAGTATGTATTGTGTTCGAGGTAGAAGGAGAGGGTAATGCATCTGCACAAGAAGTAGAGGATTCTTCGGAACCTGCTCCGGCTCCTGTTCCGGCTCCTGCTCCTGCTCCTGCTCCTGTTCCGGCTCCTGCTCCGGCTCCTGCTCCTGCTCCTGCTTCGGCTCCTGTTCTTACTCCTTCAGGAGGAAAAACACTAGCAAGTCCCGCAGTTAGACAAAGGGCGAGATTAGCAGGAATTGATATCTCTGGTGTGAGTGGAAGCGGACCAGCGGGTAGAGTTACTAATGCAGATCTTGACTCACATATTGCATCAGGAGGTTCAGTTCCTGCAAGTACTCCAATGTCTCCTTCAACACCTAGAGGACAGAAACTTACTGGAATTAAGGAAGTTCCAGTCATAGGGTTAAGAAGAAAAATCGCTGAGAAAATGGTTGAATCTAAAACAAGAATCCCTCACTTTTCATATTTTGAAGATGTAGATGTTACTGAGTTAGAATCTCTACGACAATATCTGAATTCAACACGCGCAGATGGACAACCTAAACTGACTTACCTACCATTCATCATGTTAGCATTAGCAAAAATCATGCCTCAACACCCTGAATGTAATGGTATATACGATGAAGAAGCAGGGCATGTTCTTTGTCATCAAGCAGTCCACCTTGGAATTGCAACTCAAACTGAGAGAGGGCTATATGTGCCTGTTGTTAAACATGTAGAATCAATGGACGTGTGGACAGCAGCGAGTGAAATGCAAAGAGTTTCTGGGGCTGCTAGAGATGGTACTGCATCCCTTGATGAACTCAGTGGTTCGACATTTACTATCACAAGTCTTGGGAGAGATGGGGGATTAGGGGCTACTCCAATTATCAATCATCCTGAAATGGCAATCCTTGGAGTCCACAAAGCTACTGAACGACCTGCAGTTGTAAATGGTAAAATCGAAATTCGTCGTATTATGAACCTCTCATCTTCTTTCGATCATAGAGTTATTGATGGAGCCGATGGAGCATCACTTGTTCAACATCTAAAACGGATGCTAGAGCATCCAGCTATGATTTTCATGTGAGGGGATTCAATGAAAACTAGATCTTGCCAAGTTCTTGTTGTTGGAGCAGGACCTGGAGGCTATGTTGCAGCAATTAGATCAGCCCAATTGGGACTAGATACAGTAATTGTAGAAGGAGATAAAGCAGGGGGTACATGCTTGATTAGAGGATGTATCCCCTCAAAAGCAATTATTCATGCATCAGAACGTTTTGAGAATCTTGCAAAACATGCAGAAGAAGGAGGACATATGGGGATTTCTTCAGCCTCACCAGAACTGAATATGAAGGAACTTATATCTTGGAAAGATTCGATTGTTCAACGACTCAACCAAGGAGTAGAAGGGTTGCTGAAAGCCGCTGGAGCTGAACTAATTCACGGATGGGCGAATTTTGTTGATGCTAAAACATGTAAAGTAAATACAGATGAGGGAGTGCTTCGAATTGAAGCAGAAAATGTAATTCTTGCTACAGGATCTTCACCCATAGAATTGCCATTTATGCCATTTGATGAAAAGAGAATATGTTCGTCAACTGGAGCCTTAGATTTAGAAGATTTACCTGCAAAGGTAGCAATTGTAGGCGGAGGATATATTGGTCTAGAACTTGGCTGTGCTTTGACTAAATTAGGAACAGAAGTTACCGTAATTGAAGGACTAGACAGTGTACTATCAATCTTCGATAAAGAATTACGTCGACCATTAGAAATTTGGTTGAAGAAACAGGGTGTAAAAATCAATACTAATTGTATGGCTCAAGGAGCAGATGTATCCGAAGAAGGAGTTACGATGAAATGGTCTGACAAACAGGGTGAAGAACATAGTTTACTTGTAGACTCAGTTTTAGTTACAGTTGGAAGAAAACCAAATACTCAAGGTTGGGGATTAGAAGAAATGGGGCTAAGAATGAATGATTCGGGAAGATTCATAGCTATTGACAAACAATGTAAAACAAATATGCCTGGAGTT
Source organism: Methanobacteriota archaeon (assembly GCA_002702985.1). Lineage (GTDB taxonomy): Archaea > Thermoplasmatota > Poseidoniia > Poseidoniales > Thalassarchaeaceae > MGIIb-N2. The sequence goes on along the minus strand of PADI01000014.1, from coordinate 17,027 downwards.
TATGCGATTGGAGACGTTACCGGAGACCCTATGCTAGCACACAGAGCAAGTGCTCAAGGAGAAATGGTAGCAGAAATAATCGCTGGACATGTACGTGTTTGGGATAAAGTTGCAATTCCAGCTATTGTATTTACTGAGCCTGAAATCGTCAGTGTTGGGCTAACACCTGATGAAGCCAGAGATGCGAATGAGAATTTTATCGTAGGTAAGTTCCCACTTGCTGCTAACGGGCGAGCTCTAACTTTAGAAGCAGAGAAGACGAATGGATTCGTAAGAGTAATTGCAAGAGAATCAGATCACGTGATCCTAGGCATTCAAGCTGTTGGTTCACATGTTGCTGAGCTCTCAGGTGAATTTGTTTTAGCACTTGAAATGGGAGCAGTGCTAGAAGACATTGCTGCTACAGTTCATGCTCATCCTACAATGACTGAATCATTCCATGAAAGTGTTCTCAAAACATTAGGCCACGCAATTCACATCTCTTGAGCAAGTGTTCATCCACTACCTACCTATCTCAGGGACATGAGGCCTCTGCGAGTGTTACGTACTGGGCCGCTAGATCATTCGATTGTAGATTCAATGATGAGAGAATTACAGAAAGCGAGAATATCTGATGAAATTCCAGATACTCTAATTTTTACAGAACATCCTGAGGTTGTCACTGTCGGCCCAAAGGCAAGGAGAGACAACGTTGTAATCCCGAAAGATTATTCAAAATTGGATGTAGATCGTGGTGGAGGAATCACTTATCATGGACCAGGGCAATTGATTGCATACCCAATTATTCGTTGGATTGATTCAGAACAATCTGTTCCAGGAGTAATTGAATGTTTAGAAGAATGGGTAATTAGGGCTCTAATGGATTGTGGAATTGAATCTACTAGAGATAATAGAATGCAAGGTGTTTGGGTTGATGGGAAAAAAGTATGCAGTATCGGCCTTTCATTCTTAAAATGGGTCAGCCGTCATGGACTTGCCATCAATATCGAAACTATTCCTTCAAGAGTTGAATCATTGGACGGTTGCGGATTAAATGCGGGGATGACTACCTCACTTCATGCATTAGGCCACACTCATGACCTTGAGGGGAGAGTAATTGAAAGAAAAAGAATTGAAGAAGCATTGATTTTATCAGCTTCAAATTCAATTAATAGAATACCATTACATCCAATAGAGTGGAACCCATAATTAGAAATTAAATTCAATTTCCTTTGGCGAAAGAAATCATTCTATCAATTGGGATATGGTCAACAGTGTCCTTACAATAGTGAGCTTCTACAACTTTGCCATCTTCTCCAATTAGTATATCAACAGGAATTGTTGACATCTTAGAAATGGAAAAAGTCATCGGAACATAGCCTTTGAGAGTCGCTTGCATAAATGTGAGTGGGGAGCGTATGGCGCCCCACATAAACTTAGCAAAAGATTTGCTTACACCATTGTTTTCAAAGTGCTCATAGGTTTCATCTGCAACAATCGTAAAAGGTATGTTTCTCTTCCCCAATCTCCTAGTCAATTCTTCGATTTTTGCATCGAACACTCCTACCATCACGGTTCCCTCGGGGAACTCCTCCCATCTCTTCATCAACCGGTCAATTCGTATATTACAAAATGGACAAGATGAGAATCTAAAGAATGTGAAAATCACTCTCTTGCCCTTCATTAATGACATGTCAAATGTAGTTCCATCAATACTTGGTAAGACCATTGAAGGGGCTAGGTCACCTGTCTTTAATTTGGGCATGATGAAGCGCTAAAAAATGGATTTAATATCATTGTGATTTCAAGTTTAAATTGTGACGATATTTTCATAATGAGAAAAATTTAGGTCATTGCATGGCAGATGTGGGGGGCCCTCTCTCATATTATTGGCGGATGATCTCAAATGTTGATTTTGAGACTGGAACTTTCATGGGATACTGGAATTTACTAGCTATATTCAGTATTCTTTCATCGATTTTTCTCGTATTTCTTTCATATCTGGTATTACGAGCAGGACCTGAAAAAGCAAAAAATCGATTTATGGCTTTGATGTTGTTTACAGAATCTATAAGATGTGCAACATCAATGCTTTTCTGGCTTTATGGATGGCCTGAAAGTTTCTTGGCAGTTCTAGAACCTGCACGAGTAGTTTACTATACCATGTCTTTACAACTTTTCATGCTGTACATGATAGCTGCAACTTTTTACATTGAAAAACAATGGGCTAAACAAATCTCAGGATTCTTTAGAGTTCATGGATTATACTTGTTACCAATATTCTGTTTTGTAATTATTTTGTTTAGTAGTCAACTCCTAGGAGGTAGAACAATTGCAATTGGAGATATAAGTTGGGTTTACTGTCAAGAAATAGGTGTAGGATATGGTACTACAGCATCTGGAGCAGATTTACCATTTGATGTCTCATGCACCTCGAGATATGCAACTCTTTATCCAATGACAATGTCAAATGTTGCAATAGGGCCACTAGCACGGATTCTTCTCTTTATACCTCTTATTGGCGCTATAATCGCAATGGTTTCTGTTGGACGTTCACAAAAAAGAATCAAAGAAAGTGGTGATTCAAGTCTGATTGGAGAAGTTCGTGCTGTACGTTTAGGATTTATTGGAAAGACTGTTCTCCAGATTTCTTCTACCTTGGCTCTTTTCACCATAATTGGAATCCTTGGACAATCGCCTTCAATAGAAACAAGTCCATTTAATGAGGCAATAGAAGTTCCAACATTACTGATTGCAGTAGGGCCATTAATTCCAACAACTGTTGTTCTTGCTGCACTATTTGAAGGCCTAGTTTTCACATATGCAGTAATCAAAAATGATATGTTTGGGATCGATGAGACATTACGAAAAACCTTCATCGCCGGCACATTTGCAGGTTTAGGAGCAGTTCTATTCCTAATTAGTACAGAAGCAATGGAATCTGTATTCAATCAAGGTTGGATAGGTGGAGTAATAATCGGTTTGCCATTAGTTATATTAAGAAAACCGATTTTTGACAGATTATCGAAATTTTCAACGAAAATAATGCCCGAATCACATACAAATGAAGAATTAGGTTATCTTGAGATGTATGCTCTTGCTAAAAAAGATGGAACAATCACAAATAACGAACGTTCGATGTTGGATCTTCAAGCAAAATCTTACGGAATTGATGCTGAACGAATAAAGTACTTGGAATCATGGTTCGATGGAGAAGATATTTCATCAGATTCAGGAATGTCTAATCTTTCTGAAAGATTTGGTAAGAGTGGTATCAATTTGATGTCTGTATTCGGAACTACTGGTGAAGCTCCAATTGATGAAAGAGAAATAAGCGAATCTTTCAAAATGATGGATATGAACAAAGATAATGTCATATCTCCCGATGAGTTTTCTAGTTCTCCTGAGGTATCGAAATTACCTAAGGAATCACGCGATGAAATGTTTGATGAAATCGATTTGAATAAAGATGGTTTACTCCAATATGATGAATTCAAAAAAATGGCACAAATAACAGAATCACACATTTTATCTGAATCGGAATAACCTGCTTCAATAACTGTAGTAGATATTGAAGAGCAACACTTGAAAACTTTCGACCCCTGACATAATCAATGTACCGTACCAAGAACCCGGCACTAAATGACATGGTGTTTGTTTTCAAAGGAATGATTGACGATAAAATGACGATCCAAGGCGTGGTAGAAAAAGGAGCTATTACTTTTGCAATTATGCTATTATCAGGATTAAGCATATGGGGATTGGCACTGACTGGAAGCCCTGAAATTGCATTCATGCTTAGCATTGTTGGCTGGGTAGTTGGATTCATTTTCTTTTTCGTAATGTTGTTCACAGGTCTAGCTGATAATCCCTTAGCAGTACTAACTTATGCGGCTCTACAAGGATTATTCTTAGGAGGAACTACTCTTATTTTTGAGTCAGCATATCCAGGTATCGCGATTCAAGCTTTCTTAGGAACTACAGCAGTATTTGGGGGCATGTTAATTATCTATAGAACAGGAGTCATCCCCGTTACAGAAAACTTCAGAATTGCATTATTTAGTGCAATGTCAGCGATTTTTATGATTTACATGTTGACACTGATACTCAGTATATTTGGAATTGAAATCCCATATATTCATTCAAGTGGGCCAATCGGCATCGGATTTTCAGTATTAGTGATTGGAATAGGAGCATTTTGTCTAGCATCTGATTTTGATTTTGTTGAAAGGGGCGTGGAAAATGGGGCTCCAAAATCCATGGAATGGAGAGCAGTTTTCGGATTAATGGTCACACTAATTTGGATATACTTAGAGATGCTTAGACTACTTGCCAAATTAAATTCACGTCGATAATCTACCAAGGATGGAAGCAACGCTTCAAGGATTATGACATATCCGCATGGTCATGGGTAACCATGTTGTAGCTATTACTGGGGCCTCCGGGGCCAAGTACGGGGTACGCCTAATCGAAATACTGCACAGTATTGGACACGATATTAGATTGATAATTAGTCGAGAAGGAGCAATTAACCTGAAATTAGAATGTGATATTACTCCAGAAGAACTCGCTGAAAGGTACGAATGTACGATCGAAAATAATCACAATCTAGCTGCTAAATCTGCAAGTGGATCTGCTAAGATTGATTCTGTGATAGTATGTCCTGCTTCAGGAACTACAATATCCAAGATTGCAGCAGGTATTTCGGATAATCTGGCTACAAGAAGTGCAATTGTAGCATTGAAAGAAAGAAGAACACTAATTTTGGTGCCTAGAGAAGCCCCATATGCTACCGTCCATCTAGAAAATATGACTAAAATTTCCCAGTGGGGAGGAGTCATTCTTCCAGCTAGTCCTGGATTCTACAATAATCCATCTACAATCGAAGATTTAGTTGACTTTGTTGTGGCTCGAATTCTTGATCAGATAGGAATTGATAATGACCTGACTGCTCGATGGACTGGAGACGAAGTAAAATCAGAATAATTCTACTCATTTTCAGAATGGTTTCAAAACAAATAGTTGTTACAGATTACCAATGGACGACATTAACAGGTGGACTGTCGACCAGCTAAAAAGTGAGTTGAAACTTAGAGGATATCCAGTTAGTGGAAATAAAAAAGAACTTTTTGAACGGCTTCATAATCCACCAAATGATCAAGAAAAAGGGAAACCAGGAAATGATGGATATCTCTCAATCATTGGTTATGCTTTCTATAATACTCCGTTTATGCCATATCTAGTAGTATCTTTACTATTTATGGCTGGAGGTGGAGTAATCTCTTACTTAACTTCAGAGCCGATACCAGATTACGAACTAATTGAGTTTGATACAGATCGAACTCGCTCATTTGCCCAAGATTTAGTAGATTTAGGCCATCCTGAATGGGGTGGAAGGATGAGTGGAACAATTGAAGAAACTGCAGCTGCAGAATCAATAAAACAAAACTTCACTGATGCAGGCATGGGTGCAACTATTGAGACATTCAATGTTCCAATGTTTGAGATTCTTGCGAATCCGATATTGAGAATGTGCCAAACAGGAGGAATAATTCCTCCTTTTGATCCATGTGGACCATCTGATCTAGGCTCGACTATTACCGAATTTTCTCATCTTGATGAATTCGTAATCCAAGGTTATAGTGGTACACAACAAATTAATTTCGCGCAAAATATTGAGGTAATTGACTTAGGAAATGGTAGTGAAAACGAGGATTGGGATTCCGCATCAGGTAATGTAGGAATGGTTTGGGCAAGAGATGACGTTTCTGGAAATACCGATTTGTTTCTTAGAGCGCAAGAAAGTGATTTATTCGCACTAATCCTCGTAAATGAAAAACAAAACTGTGACGAACTAGTCAGTGGAGATTGCGTTCCCTTCTTCAAAACAGTTGATGTAACCAGATTCGAAACTATGCCTGCAGGAATTGCATTCCTAATGGTTTCAAAAACTGTAGGACAAACAATTTCTAGTGAAATAATTAACGGAACTCAAAGACTAGGGTTAGATGTTAGAGTCGATAATGAGGGAACTAGAGATGTTTCAGTACCATGTGGAGTAATTCCGGGTTCATCTGATGATATGATTATTTTTGGAGCACATCACGATACAGTATACAATAGTCCGGGTGCTGTAGATGACTCGTCTGGAACAGCAACTGTGTTAGAATTAGCAACACAATTCGGAGCCCTGTATGACGAGTTAGGAACTCCCGAATATACAATAAAATTCTGTACATGGGGAGGGGAAGAACAAGGACTATTCGGATCTAGTGCCTGGGTTAATGCCCATCAAGAAGAACTAAAAGAACATCTGATATTTTATGTAAACTTAGACATGAATCACGTAGACAAAGAAAGGAACAATGGAATAATTCTATTTGGAAATCATCTAGAGGACATGGAACATATTTACAATATTCATTCAAAATTTGTTGAAGAATATCCTAGTCTTGGATCTTCTTACAGCGCAGAAGTAAGAATTGTAGAATCTAGTGATATGCCTACCAATAGCGATCATGCTCCTTTTGTTTATGATATCAATCCAAATGGGTATGGAAATGCGATAGTGTGCTATGGTTCTGGAAGTTTGGAATACCATACGTATCTTGACACTATGGAACGTTTCAACGAAGAATCACTTGCAGTTAGTGGGATTATACTTGGTTCATACGCTAGATGGTTGGCATGGGGATAAAATGATTAGTGCAGAAGCAAGTCATATCCTAGTTGCTTCTAAAGGAGAAGCAACTACAATACGAAATCATATTATCAATGCAAAAAAGCAATTGAAAGAATTCGAAAAAAGAGCTCGTAGACATTCCACCTGTCCATCAGCAAGAAGAGGAGGAGATCTAGGAAAATTTGGAAGAGGTCAAATGGCAGCTGGTTTCGAAATAGCAATAAAAAAAATGCAAGTTGGAACGGTTAGTGAACCAGTAAAAACTCGATATGGATATCACCTAATATGGCTTCATTCCAGAATTGATTAATCAGCGCCCCCAAAGATGTAATTCATTTTCTTTGATAGCGAATCGTACAATTTTTGTTCTTTTTCCAGATAGAGGCCAAGGGACTTGAGTTAACAGTTCATTCAAATCATCAGAGGATAATTTAGCCAAACGTTGTCCAGAACGTTTGAGATGTTTTTCGCAAACAACCGACCAAGGGAAAACCAATATTTCATCAACTTTCAAAAATGGCAATAATGTAGAGAGAAAAGATCTCTTTGAAACAAGATGATGTCTTTTTTCATCAATTACTTCATGAAAAACCAATTCTAATGATGTAGAAGAATCAGTGTTTTTTTCATGATTCAAATTACGTTTTTGCCTTCCCTTCTTTTGATGGTTTTTCTTAACCTTGGTACCAAATTTAACTATAGGTGGAGACTCATTTCGATCGACTTCAATTTCAGGGCCCATTCTAGAGAAAATATCTATCCAAGCATTATTACCAAATCCTGCTTCATCTCTCAGTTCTCTCTTTGAAACTTTTCTGCCCGTAGATTTTGCAATCAAGTTAGGGATATAAGTCCCTAACTTCGAAACAGGCATTGGAAGTTTAGCATGTTGAATAATTGCAGATTTAACAGTACGTTTAGTAATTTTATGGACGCTAGTCTTTTCCTTTTTGGATTTAGATTTCCTTTCTCGTTCATCTGGTTTAGATTCATTTTCTTCATTAGAAATTTTGATTGCATGTTCTGGGATAGTAGTTTTCTCTTCAGCAGGCATAACAAAATTTGGATCCGGAATGAAAAGCTCTCCCGCTATTGAAAACATCATTCTGTGTGTCGCTTTAGATCCACCACAATATCTTGATGCTTGTTTGCCTAGTCTATCTTTGTGATTTCGGAATAAATCGTTACTTACAATGACTCCTTTGAGTTGAATTGCTAAATCAAGAATGAATGAATCATCGTCAGTTCCTGATGGTGCTTGAACAAAATTAACTCTTTCATGTGCTTCATATGCTGAAACCCATTCCATATTAGGAAATGCACGTTTTCCTGACATTCTAAATTGAGCAAGTACTGGATACAAAGTATGACCATCAGGCAATAGTTTGTCAATTGCTGCCCTCAATTGGTTTCCATCTCCTGATGAAACAACACCTTGTCGAGCAATATTTGCCCCGTCTAATATCAAATTCATCTGGGATGCCCCCAGAAAATTTCCAATATTCCTAGCATAGACTGAATGTATTGTCTTCCATAAATCAGGGAATCACCCCTCTGGACCTCAGGAGTTGATCGCAGTACACCAAAAGGGCTCTGCAAGCAAACATCACTGGCAACTAGTGCTATGGTCATTAGTCCGTCTCTAGCATTCCATTTGAATGCATGGGAATTAATTTCCGCCGCTAATATGTGCAAATAAAGCAGAATAATCCGGTTCAATTCCAGGATTATCAGCGTACCAAGCATATCCTATTGTCCCATCTGCTTCAACACAAAATACTGAACGTTGGGCCACAGTATATCCATCTATAGCAAAATTATCGAATGTAACTCCATATGCAGATATTACTTCTCTATGGACATCAGAAAGTAAAGGATAGTTGATTTGATTAGCTTCTCTAAATGCATTATTAGAAAATGGAGCATCTACAGATATTCCTAACACTTGAACATCAGTTGATCCGAGAGCGCTATGCTGATCATTGATTGAACATGCCTGATTCTTGCATACTCCAGTAAAAGCAGCAGGATAGAATGAAAGAATCACTCGACTACCTGCAAATGATGAAAGAGTTACTTCATTCTTGTCTTGGTCTTTCAATGTAAAGTCAGGTGCAACGTCGCCAATCTCAACCATATCCACTATGAGGGAAATTAGGCTCATGAAGAATACGTTCAGAAATAAACTGTAAATTTGCATGATTTCTAGCGTTGCATTGATTCAGTATGAATACTTAACAGGATCAATGGCAGATATAGGGGACCTTGTTTTTACAGCGATAGGAATTTCAAGGGATCAAGAAGAAGATACCCTTGGCATCATGCCTTCAAGAGACAGCATAGATGAGACTGTTAGAGGATTTATGACAAATGCAGAAGATACAGAAATCGTAGAGATTCGAATAGAATCTTGGACAATTGGTCAAATAGGATCTGAGGCAAAAAATGTGGTAACTACTCATTTTAGAGAAACTTGTCCAATTTGTACAAGAACCACTTTTTGGGTTGAAGGTGACGAAATACGTGCCTCTTGCCACCATAGACTTTGTAGGGCTTGGATTGAACCGAATAGTGTTGATAAAAATAGAATAGATTGCGGATGGCCTGCATCACAAAGGACAGAGGCTTGCGAAGACTTTGAGGAAGCTAAAATTGTCTTAACCAGAATGAGAGCAGAAGCAGAAGCAGAGATCCCATCTGAATCTAGTGTCACAGATGGAAGTGAATTCTAGTCACATTCTATTAGGAGCATCAATACCTAGTAATTCTAACCCAGTAGATAAAATTCTAGCAGTTGTATCACAAAGAAGAAGACGACTATTTTTGATTGATATTTCTTCAGCGTTCAAAACGGGACAGTTTTCATAAAATGAACCAAATGAAGACGCAATTTCATGAAGATGAATACAAATTCGATTAGGCATTAGATTGGTTGCAGCAGATTCAACAGCATCGGAAAATGAAACTATTGAACGAGCAAGTCGACTCTCATATTCATTTATGATTTGAATAGGTGAAGACTTCCAATCATCACTGTCTACTCTTTCAAAAATACTCTTTATTCTTGCATGCGCATATTGTAAGTAAGGAGCAGTGTCTCCCTCAAATGATAACATACGAGTCCAATCAAACATGTAATCCCTAGTACGGTCGGTACTAAGATCTGCATATTTTACAGCACCAATTCCTATCGCTTTTGCTATATTCTCTCTCTCAATACCAGTTAAATCTGGATTTTTATCTCCAATCACATCATTAGCCCTAGATACTGATTCTTTGAGTAAATCTACTAGTTTTACAGCAGAACCAGAGCGAGATTTCAGAACTTTACCATCTTTACCAAGAACTGAACCAAAATTCACGTGTACAGTAGTATTTGAGTCATTAAGTAAACCAGCTTGATTTGCAACAGAGAAAACCATTTCAAAATGACGAGACTGAGGGGTGCCTACCACATACAAAAGATCGTCAACTTTCAATCGTTCAACTCTATCAATTATGCAAGCTAAGTCAGTAGTTGCGTAATTGTATCCGCCATCTCCTTTTCTAACAATGAGAGGTAGTGGTTCTCCATCACGATTCAAATGACCTCCTGGAAAAACAACATCTGCTCCATCACTATTTTTCAAAAGTCCTTGTTCATTTAGCCGAGAAACAACATTGGGTAATAGGTGATGATAAGCGGACTCACCCATAAGATCAGCATCAACTAATAATACCCCAAGTAATTGATAAACTTCATTGAAGTATCGTGTTGATTCATCGACTAATACTTGCCACAATCTAATTGTCTCTTCATCTCCACTTTGTAAAAGAACTACTCTTGCTCTTGATCTATCTGCAAAGGATTCATCACTATCGAATTTATTTCTTGCAGTTTTGTAAAATCCATCTAAATCCCCAACACTAAGTTCATTTTCATCACTATCTTCACCCATATCTAACAAATGCTCAATAAGCATTCCAAAGGGAGTTCCCCAATCTCCAATATGGTTTTCACGAATTACAGTGTTGCCTAGAAACTCTAAGATTCGAGTAAGAGAATCGCCGATTACAGTAGATCTAAGATGCCCCACATGCATTTCCTTTGCAACATTCGGAGACGAATAGTCAATAGCAACTGTTCTTGGATTTGATGAAAGAGGTATTCCTAGTCTTATATCGTTACAAATTTCACTACATTTCTCTTCTAACCATGAATCCTTAGCTTTCAAATTAACAAATCCATTAACTGTAGAGATATTTGCAATTTCATCAAGCAAGGGTATCAATATCGAAGATAATATCTCTCCAATTTCTGCAGGTGATTTCTTCAAAGTACGAGAAAGAGAATGGCAGGCTATCGCTAAATCTCCGTGGTCAGCTACTGTGGATTTACCAAGTAAATTCTCTCCTTCGTCAACTGGAACACCTAATTCAAGCATTGCCTTGGTAATCGATGGCAAAACAGAATGATACAATATTTTCATTATATCAACTCCAAGAATACCTCAAAATCGCTCCTAGACCACCAAATGCAGTCAACAAGGTTTGACCTTCCTCACTATCTCCAGAGATTAAAGTCACCTTAGCAGAAGTATGAGCAGCCAGTAAAGTCAACTCATCGATAAGAGAGATAGTTTCGTCTTTTTTCAATGATATTCTATCACTAGAGGCATCACATGAAGGGCATGAACTGGGAGATACTCCAGGACTTTCTGTCTTCTTCCATTCATGTTTACAGAGGTTGCAGGTGTATGTATTCGTCATTTTCTTTAGATCTTCGCTCAACAATAACGTATCAACTGCCCCTGCATCTAATGCCTGTCGAATCAAAACTTCACCATAGGTTGCCTTAGGTGCAATTCCATTTAGTTCCATGAGAAAGCGATCGACAATCTCTCTCTCACCATCTAAAGCAATTCTATCCATCAAGGAACCTGCTCTTTGAACCAATTCTCTGAGTCCACTTTCGTTCGAATATCCAACATCGAAATATGGTTCTCGGATTTTCTTAGCAATTTCATGATGAAAATATCCATGCTTTACAACATAATCCTTGGTTGCACCTGGTCCTCCGATGATGATTCCTTGAATATCATCAAGATATTGAAGCCAATATTCACAGGCTAATTCAGTAGATTTTTTGAAGAATTTATGAGCTGCTTCTTCAATTAATCTCTCAAATCTCTGAGCAGACTGGCCACCCTGACGATGTTTTCCCATTATATTCGAACGCATTTCTTCTTGACAATGTATCCTTCTTCCACTCGCTATTCCATATGCACATTCTCCTCTATCAATTACAAATAATCCATATGACGTTTTATCGATTAACATCTCTTCTAACTGAGAAATTTCAAATGTAGAATCGCATCTATAGCGAAAAGATTGGATTTGTTCAGGTGGACTATCTACAACGATATTCATCAATCTAGTCTTATTGTTTCCAACAATAACATGGCCTACGAAAAGAGCAATTCCATTTTCTCCTGCATTCCCATATCGATTTAGTGTAGAAATTGCAGATTCGATAGCATCAGTAACATGTTTTTTAGTCGATTTAGACTTAATATTTTGAGCCTGTCCAAGTTCTTGACTTAATTGACCCCTAACATCTGAAATCTGTTTATCTGGAGGAATAATTACAGTCACTAATTCGGTACCCATCCCCCTCATACCTTGTAAATCTGTAATGGCATTCTTCAGACGTAAACGCCGTTGTTGCATCTCAATATCATCAGACAACGGCTCGCCTCCAGCCAATGGTCCCGAAACCCGCATTTGAACCCTGTTCATTAGAAAGAAAGTCAAAAGAGCCAACGAATTCAAGGGCTTTACTCCTAATTGAGGAAGGATGAGGACACGAGTCGCCACACTAGGAGGTAGTCTGCTCAGACCAGAAGTGGAAGATCGACACGAGTGGTTAATCGGGTTATGTAAAGCGGTGAATGATGTTACTTCATCCGGATACAAACTCGCCTTAGTGATAGGAGGAGGAGCCCCAGCAAGAGAAGGGATTGGATTGGCAAGATCGATTATCAACACCAATACTGAAGCCTTAGATCGAATTGGTATTGCAGCTACTAGACTTAACGCAACAATTGTTGCTGAAGCACTAATTGAAACAGGAAATGATGTATGCCCACTAATTCCAACTAATATTCAAGATGCTGTTGAATATTCGGAAAATCATGATGTAGTTGTAATGGGTGGAACTGAACCCGGACATACTACCGATACAGTTGCTATTCAACTAGCAAAAGAACTGGGGGCAGAATGTTGTATTATCGCAACAAATGTTGGGCATGTATATTCGTCAGACCCTAGAACAAATGAAGATGCTAAGAAATTCGAAACAATGACTCATGAAGAATTATCAGAAATTGTTGGTCCAGCAGAACATCAAAATGCAGGTCGCTCAGGAGTAATTGACCCAATCGGAGCAAGTATCGCAAAAGAAGCACTATTGAATCTGGCAGTATTAGATGGAAGGGACATAGAACGCCTTAGAGCGGCATTAAACGGCGAATCGTTTGAAGGTACGAACGTGGAGGGATGACCATGGCAAAAGGCTCTAAGATGGCTGATCGGATTCGGTCAAACGTCGATAAAGTTCGGAGAAATTCAAAATCTGAATTGAAATCTATCCCCCCGCATAGGCACTGTGTTATTTGTAGATCGGTTATCAAGATCGATGCAGACCCTCCAGTATGCAGTAAGCAAGAATGTATCGATAAACATCGTAAAAACGAAAGATCAAGAAAGCAGCTTTCAATTTTGATGTATATTTTCCCAGCGATTGCAATTTTGTTAGTAATCCTAAATGTCACTCAAGGAGGAGCAGCATGACGTCAATAATGATGAGAATTCTATCTCTCCTTCCAATGATAACTGCTGGTCTTTGCGGTATACTATTGTTGATTAGCATTATAGGAATTCAAGTACCAGAACAAGAGCAAAAAGTACCACTAATCCCATGTGGGATTCCAGGTTTTGAAACTTGTCCAGTAGGGATGGCAGAAGATAACTTAAGTATTCCTTGGGGGATGGTGTTTCTCGATTTAGATGCTAATGTTCAGTGGGATCGTGGAGATGTAGCATGGGTAGGAATTGTTGAAGCAAAGTGGGCTAATGAAGAAAATTGTCCTCCAGATGACAATGGTTTAACAGACTGTGAAAGTACAGATTTTGAGTATTTATCTGGAGGGCCGGATTCAGATGGTTCTTTTGTTCACACTCTTGGCCCAGGAGATACAAGATTTGTAACTGGTGGGAAGGAAGGAAGCTTAGATCTTTCAACTCAAACCGTTGTTGTAGACATCACTGTTTCTCTATCATTTTGGGTAGAAATTTTACTACTTCTAGCCATTCTAGGCCTAGGTGCAAGTGCCTTCGACATGAATTTCCCAATTTTGAGTAATATTTTCTCAAGACAAGAATAGACTTTCGATTCCAACGCGTTAAGAACCCAATAGGTGTGAGACAATCATGGACGAAGTGAGATGCGAGGGATGTGGGAAAAAAATCGATGTCTCTGCACTAAGACCTAGTTATGGTGGATTCGATGTTTACTGTACAATTTGTGGACACGTTACCCACATAGATCCTTGATTATTCAGGTATATGTTTTCGATGCCACCCTTCAGGTAAGGATAATGGGTCATCAATTACATCTGCTCCAATTATTTCAATAAGGTGAGAACGAAGAGCATCTAATCCCCATCCTTCAGTAGCACTAATAGCAACATTCCCAGATTTAGGATTATGCGAATCACTTTCATTCAAACCTAAAAGGTCCATTTTTCCATCAACTAATACAACTGGGGTATCATCCAAAAGATATCTTACTTCATCTAATAGGTTTAGCTGAGATTCCATAGATGTACCTCCTTGTTCAGATGGATCTAAGAGAAATACGGCAACTGACCCTACATTCTCCAGAGCAGCAATAGCTTGCATTTCGATTTCATTCCTTTCAATCATTGGTCTATCTAATAATCCAGGTGTATCTACCATCTGATATTTTCTTCTCCTATGTTCAAAGTGTCCCACATGTAATGTCTTTGTTGTGAATGGGTAAGAGTTAACCTCAGGCTCACCGGTAGATAATGAAGAGATAAGTGCAGACTTACCCACATTTGGAGAACCTGCAACAACAATACATGGATCCGTCGCATCAATTGTAGGAAATTCTCGCATGATATTTCTTGCATCATTTAACCAGGCAAGTTGAGGTCCAATTTGTCGGAGAATAGATGCACATCGACCATAAATGTGCTTTCTCCTATCATGGAATTCTTCGATACTGCGATGTTTTGCCATTCTACTCTGGCCTTCACGATTTAATTCATTGATTTTATCAGCAGCCCATTGAATACCGCCTAAATTTTGCTTGAATTCATCACGCCCTACGGCAGCATCTACCAATGCAGCATCAAAAGAACTTAGACGATCGAGGCTAGGCCATTTAGAAACCCATTTTCTTAGAGTACTTTCTAGAATATCACAAGATGATTGAATCATCGCCAGCATCTGCTTTCTTACTCGATGATACTTATCAGGATCATCAACAAGATTTGCTTTCTTTGTAGCCGCAGAGAACGCTTTATCCATTAATTCATCAGGTTGGAGAACTGTCGGAATTTTACGCCAATTTACCGCGACCATGACTCCACCTCAGATTAACGGGGAAGTCCAGCATTCTTGAAGACCAAGCCTCCAAAACACGAATAGATGGCAATGCGACGGTTCATAGAGGGTCCCAAGACTCGACATTCATGACGCGTGAACTGCCTCGATGGGCTCAAGAAGAGTTGGGAAAGATGGGAATCGATGACGCATCCGCATTTGAAGATGAACTATACGGCCCTATTGCAGATAGAAAATCAGGATTACGTAGAGACGATCTTGTAGAGATTTTACTAGATGCGAGATCTATTTCTGAAGAAATTGACCCATGGATTCGAGGAAGACTACTTTCATCTCATAAATCGTCGATTGAAATCCTTGATGATGAGGGCCGATTTAGAGCAATAGCAAGAGAAGTCGTAGTAGAAGTTCGTTTAATAGTTCATACTCGCCCGTTATATATCGATGATGAAGAATTGATGACGTATGAACGTTCAGAAGCGAGAAGAAGAAGTGAGATTCAAGAGCAAGTAGAGAAATTAGCATCCAATAGTCACGAAAGTCATCAATGGGGATAATATGAATCTACACGAAAAAAAATGTAAAGCCTGTGAAGGTGGAGTTCCTCCACTAAACCATGATGAAATTGAACCTCTATACTCCTCTTTAGATCCCGAATGGGAGGTTGTAGATGCACATCATCTACGAAGAGTATGGAAGTTTGATGATTTCGCAACAGCATTAGTGTTTCTTAATTCAGCAGCCCAAATATGTGAAGATGAATTCCATCATGCTGATTTTGAAATCGGATGGGGGAAAGTTGGAGCGGTGATTTTTACTCACAAGATAGATGGATTAACTGAATCCGATTTTATCTTAGCATCCAAATTTGATCAAATATGAGGATAAAAAATGGGCACTGGATCAAAGGACAATATAGAACCTGGATTCGATATGCATGTTTTTATCTGTGGGCATTCAAGACCTGAAGATGCATCTAGACCAAATTGTTTCTCGAAAAATAGTCTTGGTCTACTAACAGAATTGAAGAAAAAAGTAAGAGATAGTGGTCTAAAGGGAATCAGAGTTCAGAAATCTGGATGTCTTGATTATTGTGAAAAAGGGATTTCATGTGTCATTTATCCTATGTCGGAGTGGTATTCAATAGAAGATGAAAAAGATATTGAAATTTTATTTGAAAGAATAAAAAATGACACTCCTGCGAAACAAATTAAAATGAAAATAGACGGAGAACTGATAGAATAATACTTCTTGGACAGGATATGAGCAGATGGGCATATCTAGGATTAGCAATCATCTCAGAAGTGATTGCAACGACATCTCTAAAATCAACTGAAGGATTCACTAAATTTCTTCCATCCACAATTGTTGTGGTTGGATACTGTGCTGCATTCTATTTTTTATCTCTCACTTTAGATTCAATACCAATTGGAGTAGTGTATGCCATATGGTCCGGAGCAGGAATAGTAGGAATTGCTATTTTATCATGGATTATTTATGGACAGAATTTAGATTTAGGTTCTGGAATTGGTATGGCGTTAATTATCGCAGGGATTATTGTGATGCGTTTGTATAGTAATGTGGACTTTGCGTGATTCAATGACAAAGCGAAAACGAGCTGTTTACTCTCGAAAGGGGGGACCTAATGTCATAGAAATTATTGAGGAGGAAATGTCTTCTCTAAATTCTGAAGAAGTCCGTATTGATGTATACTATGCAGGAATAAATTTTGCAG